>JAEWJS010000032.1 GCA_023386495.1 Bacillota bacterium
GCTCTCAGGAGAGCGCCTCTTCTTGGCGTTGTGACACTCGCAAGGATGATTTGTCCAACAGGTACATATAATGAACTGTACGGATTACGAACCTATAGACATCCGCGCCGGGAGGGAACGCCGAGTGGAAAAATGGAGGGACAGCCGGCTGTTCACCGGACTTGTCTACGCGATATTGATCCTGATCGCGCTGCTGCTGCTCCAGCAATTGAAGCCAGCGATTATCGGCGTGTATGCCTTCTTCAAGACCGTGCTGGCGCCGTTCCTGATCGCGATGATCATCTCGTACGTGCTGAACCCGATCGTCACCATGCTGGCCGAGCGCAAGGTGCCGCGGTCGATTGCCGTGCTGATCATCTACGCGGTGTTCATCTCGGCGGTTACGGTCGTGCTGCTGAATGTCATCCCGATGTTCGTCGAGCAGTTGGGACAGCTGAACAAGCATGCGCCGGAGCTAACGATGCGCGCGCAGAGCTTAATGAAGGATCTGAACAACAATTCCTTCTTGCCGGAGAGCATTCGGACAGCCTTGGACAAGGCGCTGGTGGCGGCTGAGAAGCGATTGTCCGAAGCGGCATTCAACTTCGTGAACAATATCGGCGCGATGCTGAACGTCGTGTTCATCGCGTTCATCATCCCATTCTTGGCCTTCTACATCCTGAAGGACTTCGACGCGTTCGAGCGCGGCGTCATCGCCTACGTTCCGAGAGCGCATCGGCAGAGCATCATCCGCCTGTTCAAGGACATCGACGAGGCGCTCGGCAGCTATATCCGCGGTCAGTTCATCGTCTGCTTGATCGTCGGCTTCCTGGCCTATATCGGCTACTGGCTGATCGGCATCCCGTACCCGCTGCTGCTGGCCGGCATCGTGTCGGTAACGAACGTGATTCCTTATCTGGGACCGTTCTTCGGTGCAGCTCCGGCGCTAGTCGTCGCATCCACGATATCGGTGAAAATGATGCTGCTCGTCGCCATCGTCAATATGTTGTGCCAGATTATCGAGAGCAACATCGTGTCGCCGCAGGTCGTAGGGCGCACCTTGCACATGCACCCGCTTACGATCATATTCGTCCTGCTCGTCGGGGGCGAGCTTGCCGGGCTCATCGGCATGATTCTGGCCGTTCCGATCTTCGCTGCCCTGAAGGTCGTCCTTCAGCATCTATTCGCCTATTATATTCGCAGGAAGACCATTTGACAGCGCTGAGCCCAGTCCGATATAATTTGACAGAAGAATCGCATATTATTCAATACGTCGATGAAACGATAGTAAGCCGAAGCCCGCCGGCAGAGAGGGAACTCCGCTTCGAATCCGAGGTTGAACAGGATCGCGAAGCGGCTGCGAGAGTTCCCAGGCGATAGGACGGCCGAACGCTGGTTTCGGAGTGCGAATGAACTTCGCCGGGTGGATCCGTTACAGTCCGAAGAGGAGACCGGCCGCTGCGATATGCAGGGCGGGTAACCAGGGTGGTACCGCGAAAATTAACTTCGTCCCTGCACAATTGCATGGGCGTTTTTTTGTATTTCAACGAACATTGGAGGCATAGCCGTCATGAAAGCAAGTGAAATTCGTTCCAAGTGGCTCGCATTCTTCGCAAGCAAGGGTCACAACATCGAGCCGAGCGCGTCGCTCGTGCCGCATAACGATCCGTCACTCTTATGGATCAACGCAGGGATGGCGCCGCTCAAAGCCTACTTTGACGGCCGCGTGAAGCCTGCCAACCCGCGGATTGCCAATTCGCAGAAGTGCATCCGCACGAATGATATCGAGAATGTCGGCAAGACGCGCAGGCACCATACCTTTTTCGAAATGCTGGGCAACTTCTCGATCGGCGATTACTTCAAGGAAGAGGCGATCACGTGGGCGTGGGAGTTCCTGACGAGCCCGGAGTGGATCGGCTTCGACAAGGAGCGTCTGTCGGTCACGGTGCACCCGGACGACCAAGAGGCTTACGACTTCTGGCATCAGAAGATGGGGCTGCCCGAGGATCATATCGTGAAGCTTGCGGACAACTTCTGGGATATCGGCGAAGGACCTTGCGGACCTTGCACGGAGATATTCTATGACCGCGGCGAGCGCTACGGCGACCTGTCCGACCCGGAATGCTTCCCGGGCGGCGAGAACGAGCGCTTCCTCGAGGTGTGGAACCTCGTATTCTCGCAGTACAACCATAACAAGGACGGCAGCTATACGCCGCTTCCGAACAAGAATATCGATACCGGCGCGGGGCTGGAACGTTTCGCGTCGATCCTCCAGGACGTGGACTCGAACTTCGACACGGACTTGTTCCGTCCGATTATCGACCGCACTTGCGAGATCGCGGGCGTGCAGTACCATGTCAACGAGGATACCGACGTCGCGCTTAAGGTGATCGCGGACCATATTCGGACGGTGGCCTTCTCGGTCGGCGACGGCGTACTGCCGTCGAACGAAGGACGCGGGTACGTCATTCGGCGCTTGCTGCGCCGTGCCGTACGTTACGGGAAGAAGCTCGGCATCGACCGGCCGTTCCTGCATGGCTTGACATCGGTAGTCGGCGACGTGATGGGCGTCTATTATCCGGAAGTGGTGGAGAAGCGCGAATTCATCGAGCGCGTCATTCGGACGGAAGAGGAACGGTTCCACGAGACGCTGTCCGACGGCTTGGCCATTCTGTCGGAGCTAGCGGACAGCGCCCGCAAGGACGGCCGCAACGCGATCGGCGGCGAGGATGCGTTCAAGCTGTACGATACGTACGGATTCCCGTTCGACTTGACGGAGGACTACGCGTCCGAGCACGGGCTGACGGTCGACCGAGACGGCTTCGACGCCGCGATGGAAGCGCAGCGCGAGCGTGCGCGCTCCGCACGCCAGGACAGCGGCAGCATGAAGGTACAGGGCGGACCGCTTGGCGAGTATACCGAAGCCAGCGCATTCGTCGGCTACGATGAATTGGCTGTGCAAGCGAAGGTCGCGGCGATTTTCGCGGACGACCAGGCAGTCCAAGAAGCAGGCGAAGGCCGCGAATGCCTCGTCATCCTGGACCGCACGCCGTTCTACGCAGAGAGCGGCGGGCAAGTGAGCGACCAAGGCGAACTGACAAGCAATAGCGTGCGCGCCGAAGTGAAGGACATGTCCAAGGCGCCGCTCGGTCAGCACGTGCATCACGTCACGATCGCTGCCGGCACGCTGAAGGTAGGCGACACGGTCGACGCGATCGTATTGCGGCCGCAGCGCGAAGACATCATCAAGAACCATACCGCAACGCATCTACTGCATAAGGCGCTGAAGGAAGTGCTCGGCGGCCATGTCAATCAGGCAGGCTCGCTGGTCGAGCCGGACCGGCTGCGGTTCGACTTCTCGCACTTCGGTGCCGTGACGCAGGAGGAGCTTGCGGAGGTCGAGCGTCGCGTCAACGAGCAGATCTGGAAGGGGACGACGCTGAACATCGAGTTGAAGTCGCTGACGGAAGCGAAGGCGATGGGCGCGATGGCGCTGTTCGGCGAGAAGTACGGCGATACGGTACGCGTCGTGCAGGTCGGCGACTACAGCCTTGAGCTGTGCGGCGGCTGCCACGTGACGAATACGGCTCAGATCGGCCTGTTCAAGCTGCTGGGCGAGAGCGGCATCGGCTCCGGCGTAAGGCGGATCGAAGCGGTAACAGGCCGCCATGCTTATGCCTACATGGACGGACAGATCGAGGTGCTGAAGCAAGCGGCCGGACTGCTGAAGTCTAACGTGACGGACGTTCCGAAGCGCATTGATGCCCTGTATGCGCAAGTGAAGGAGCTGTCGCGCGAGAACGAGTCGCTCTCGGCGAAGCTCGGCCGGATCGAAGCGGGCTCGCTCGAGTCGCAAGCCAAGACGGTGGGCGGCGTTACGCTCCTCGCCGCATCGGTGGCAGCCGGCAGCATGGATGCGCTGCGAGGTATCGCCGATGAGCTGAAGGGCAAACTCGGCTCCGCGGTGCTCGTACTCGGCGCTGTCGAAGGCGAGAAGGTCAACCTGGTCGTCAGCGTCGCGCAGGATCTCGTGAAGCAGGGCTTTCACGCCGGCAAGCTGATCAAGGAAATCGCGGCGGTATGCGGCGGGGGCGGCGGCGGACGTCCGGACATGGCACAAGCAGGCGGCAAAGACCCGTCGAAGCTGGATGAGGCGCTGCAACTTGCAGAGGAACTGGTTCTAACCCAGTCAAATGTGATATAGTGGAAACAGACACTTGTGATCACGAAGCTGTGCTGACAAGTGTCCCTTATGAATAATGATTGTAAGCAATGTTTGACCCGAAAGGTAGGTGCTGGCGATGAGTTCCATGGACAAGACGATGAAATTCAGTGTAAAAGCGGACGAAGTGGAGACATCATCCCAAGACATTTTGCTATCGGTATACGATTCGCTGGTCGAGAAGGAGTACAATCCGATCAACCAGATCGTCGGATACCTGCTGTCGGGGGATCCCGCCTACATTCCGAGGCATAATAACGCTCGGAGCTTGATCCGCAAGAAAGAACGGGATGAACTAATCGAAGAGCTTGTCCGGTATTATCTGAGTCAGCACAGATAGGCGGCATCCCAGGATGGATTCTGCCTTGGCGGGACCGCCGCATGCGGCGGACGACGAGGCGGACAAGAAGAAAAGAGGACGCTGACCATGCGATTGTTGGGACTGGATTACGGCGACCGCCGAATCGGCGTTGCCGTAAGCGATGCATTCGGATGGACCGCACAAGGCGTCGGCGTTGTCGAGAAGCGGCGGGACGGCGGAGAAGTAGATGCCATATCCGCGCTTGTCCGCGAGCACGAGGTGACCGAGATCGTCGTCGGGCTTCCGAAGAACATGAACGGAAGCATCGGGCCGCGTGGCGAAATTTGCATCGCATTTGCGCAAACCTTGCGCGAGAAACTAAACTTACCTGTTCACCTGTGGGACGAACGGCTGACCACCGTATCCGCGGAGCGCACGCTGCTCGAGGCGGACATCAGCCGGAAGAAAAGGAAGCAAGTGGTGGACAAAATGGCGGCAGCGCTCATTTTGCAAAATTATCTCGACTCTAAAACGAAAAGGTGAGGGTAACGATGACAAAGGACGACATGCAGTTCGAAGAACCGGAAATTATCTACATTCCGGACGAGGACGGAAACGAAGAGGAATTCGAGGTCATTATGAAGTTCGAGGTTGACGACTCCGACCAAAAATATATGATGGTCGTGCCTTGCAGCGTAGAGGACGAGGAAACCGATGAGGTGTATGCGTTCCGCTACGAGGAAGACGGCGACGATCTGAAGCTGTTCACGATCGAAGACGAAGAAGAATGGAATATGGTCGAGGAGACGTTCAACACGCTGCTCGGCGAGATGGAGAACAACGACTAATGCCAGAAGAACCGACAAGCTATGGCCCGGTACGGCTGTCCCGCCTTAAGGAACAGTTCGGGCAGGAGATCGAGCTCGTCTCGGATGACGGCAGCTCGGAGAGCTTCCGTATTCTGTCCGAGTACAGCGTGAGCGGAAGCGATTACGCCGCGCTGCAGACGCCTGCCATGCGCAAGGAAGACGAGATCGCCTTCTTCCGCGTTACGGCGGAGGCTGACGGAACGCTCGGACTGTCTTCGATCGACGACGAGGACGAATGGGAGACCGCGGCCGAAGGGTACGACGAGCTGCTGTTCGAAGAGAGCAGCAAGAAGGAATAGCGCGGCGCAGGCAGCAGGGCGCAGCATATAGGAACGATAGGGGCGGGACATCCCGTCCCTTACCTTTGTTGAGACAGGAGGCGCAGGGAACGATTATGTCAGATCGCACGCAAGCGGAACAATCGAGCAGGCTGATTGAGGACAAGCCAAGCGCGAGCAGCCGCATTACGTTATGGGTGGTGCTTACCCTCTTGGGCCTGATGTTGGCCGGAGCGGCCGGCATCGCCTTGTTTGTGTGGAACGGACTCAAGCCGGCACCGGCAGGAGAAGCGGTCCGCATCGAAATTCCGAGCGGTACATCGCCGTTCGAGGTCGCCGAGCTGCTCGAGGGCAACGGCGTCATTCGCAACGCATTCATCTTCAAGTATTATTTGCGTTATTATAACGAAGGTCCGCGCTTCCAAGCGGGGACGTACGACTTCACGCCAGGTGCCGAACTGGATGCGATCATCGCGCAGTTGAACGAAGGGCGGACCGTGAAGGCGGAGACGTTCCGCTATACGATACCTGAAGGGTATACCGTCCTGCAGATCGCGGAGAAGCTGAGCAGCGAAGGCTTGGTGGACAAGGAGGCCTTCTTACAACTGGTCGAGTCCGAATCGGCGGCACGCTGGTCGCAGTCCGCTGCGTCTATTCCCGAGAGAGACGATATTCGCCATCGGCTGGAAGGCTATCTCTTCCCGGAGACGTATGAGCTTGCAGTCGGAAGCACCGCCGAAGATATTCTGAAGCGGATGATGACGGAGCTGGACAACCGAATGGCCATGCTGCCGGACGGATGGGAAGAGGCACTCGGCGAATCCGGGCTGACTTGGCATGAGATTATGACGATCGCATCGCTGGTCGAACGGGAAGTCGTCGTCGAAGAGGAGCGCGCGCTCGTGGCGGGCGTCATCTACAACCGATTGAACGACAAGATGCCGCTGCAGATCGACGCCACGGTGCAGTATGCACTGGATAAGCCGAAGGAAAGGCTGCTGGAGAAGGATCTCCAGATCGACAGTCCGTACAATACGTATCAGATTCCGGGGCTGCCCCCTGGGCCGATTGCGAGCCCGAGCCTATCCTCGATCGAGGCGGCGCTGTTCCCGGAGGCCAGCGAGTATCTGTACTACGTCACGAAAAAAGACGGTACGCAGACCCATCTGTTCGCGAAGACGTACAAGGAGCATCTGCGCAATATCGAAGCGAGCAAACGCACGGCCAAGGAGGGCAATGGATAAGTGACAAGCGAATCTACAAAGGCCGAGCTGCTGTGCACCGCCTCCTCGCTGGAAGAGTTAAGCCGATTGATGGATGCGGGAGCGGACGCCTTCATCATCGGCGAGACAGCTTATGCGGCGCGGATGGCAGGCGAGTTCGGCATTGATGCGATACGCGAAGCGGTCGTCATGGCGAAGCCGCGCGGCGTCCGCATCTACGCTGCAGTCAACAACCTGATCGACAATGCTTCGCTTGCGAAACTGCCGGAATATATCCGGTCGCTCGCGCAGGCAGGCGTCGATGCCGTCGTATTCGGCGACCCGGCCGTGCTCATGGCGGTGCGCGGCGATGCGCCAGAGCTCAAGCTGCATTGGAATGCGGAGATGACGTCGACCAATTATGCCACCGCCAATTATTGGGGCAGACGCGGCGCGACGCGTGTCGTACTGGCAAGAGAGCTTAATCTCGAGCAAATTCTGGCCTTCAAGGCGAATTGCGAGATCGAGGTTCAGGTTCAGGTGCACGGCATGACGAACATTTACCATTCCAAGCGCAATCTCGTGCACAGCTATCTCGATCATCAGCAGAAGTCGGGCATGCAAACCGAGCTTCTGGGCGGAACGGGCGAAGCAGCAGGGCGGGACAGAGGCTTGTACTTGGTCGAGGCGGAGCGCCCCGGCGAGCGCTACCCGATCTATGAGGATGCAGACGGCACGCACATCATGAGCGCGGACGACATCTGTATGCTGGAGGGCTTACATGAGCTGCTCGAAGGCGGCGTCGACGCGGTGAAGATCGAAGGATTGCTGAAGCCGGCTGCCTACAATGAGGCTGTCGTGCGCGCCTACCGCCAGGCCATCGATGCGTATTACGCGGATCCGGCAGGCTACGCGTTCCGCGACGAATGGCTCGAGCCGATCCAAGCGCTGCAAGACCCGAACAGAGAGTTATCCTTCGGATTCTTCTATAAGGAACAGGTTTACTAGGAGGTGCAGCGAAAATGACAACTACGATGACGAAGCCGAAGTGGCAAGGGAAGCGGCACCGCTTGGCGAAGCCGGAGCTGCTGGCGCCGGCCGGCAGCTTAGAGAAGCTTAAGTTCGCCGTGCACTACGGGGCGGATGCCGTCTACATCGGCGGGCAGAAATACGGCCTGCGCTCGAACGCGGACAACTTCACCTTCGAGGAGATGAAGGAGGGCGTCGAATTCGCCAGCCGTTATGGGGCCAAAGTGTTCGTCGCGACGAACATCTACGCCCATAATGAGGACATCGCTGGGCTGGAGGATTATTTGCGCTCTCTCCAAGAAGCCGGCATCGCGGCGATCATTGCCGCCGATCCGGTCATTATCGAGACGGCCCAGCGCGTAGCGCCGCGCCTGGAGGTCCACCTTAGCACGCAGCAATCCACGCTGAACTGGCAGGCCGTGAAGTTCTGGAAGGATGAAGGTTTGCCGCGCGTCGTGCTGGCACGCGAGACGAGCTTCGAGGAGATCGCCGAGATCAAGTCGCATGTCGATATCGAGATCGAAGCGTTCATTCACGGCGCCATGTGCTCCTCGTTCTCCGGCCGCTGCGTGTTGTCGAACCATTTTACCGACAGGGACTCGAATCGCGGGGGCTGCTGCCAATCGTGCCGATGGAAGTACGATCTGTTCGTCGACGAGGATGCGCCGGCCTTCGATGCCGAAGCCGACAAGTTCACGATGGGATCCAAGGATCTGTGCATGATCGAGCATCTGCCTGAATTGATCGAGGTCGGCGTCGACAGCTTCAAGATCGAGGGCCGGATGAAAAGCCTGCATTACGTCGCGACGGTCGTGAATGTATACAGGCAGGCGATCGACGCGTACTTTGCGGATCCCGAAGACTATGTCCTGAAGCCGGAATGGCAGGAGGAAATTCATAAGGCGGCCAATCGCCCGCTTAATACCGGCTTTTTCTTGGATACGCCTGGTGCCGAGGATCACATCTACGGGCCGGAGGATAAGCAGGCGCCTTATGATTTTGCCGGGGTCGTGATCGACTATGACGCTGCGAGCGGCATAGCGATGGTGCAGCAGCGGAATCATTTTCGCCCAGGGCAGGAAGTGGAGTTCGTCGGACCGCAGGGCACCTTCTTCAAGCAGGTCGTGCAAGCGATGACGGATGAAGCGGGAACGCCGCTGGATGCAGCTCGGCACCCGCTGCAGCTCGTGAAGCTGCAGGTCGAACAACCGGTCCGCGCAATGGATATGATGCGGAAGCGGACAGGAAAATAGACCCATTGCCGCGGCGACCGCATGCGGGTATAAAGCCTCCTTGTGAGGCTTTTTTTATGCGTAATCGCTAATATCTAGCAATGTGCCGACCGATATAGAAGAGAGCGGTAGAAATGTTGCATGGCGGTTAGTAATATTGGAGGAATCTGCAGAACACTGTCGAATAGTTCCTATATCGTCAATATTGGCATCATGAGCTGTGGACTAACAAACAATCAGGTGGTGGATCGCGATGAAATGGGTCGATAAATTAAAGAAGAAGCCGAAGGACAGTGGCACGTCAGGGGATTCGAAATCGAAATGGGACAACATTGCGAAGTCTGTGCAAGCGTCGGCAGGCAATGGTCTCAAAAATGTAAGCGCTGGCTTCGGCAAGACGAGCATAGCCAAATCTGTAGGCATGAAGCTGTTTCTTATTATTTTCTGCAGCATTCTGGTCTGCGTATTGTCTGTCGGCCTGTTCTCGTACAATCGATCCAAGGCGATTATCGAAGATAAGGTAGCCGAGGCAAGCGAAACGACGATCGCGCAGACGGCCGGCAAGCTCGACCTCATGTTCGCGAACTATGAAGCGCTGACCATGCAGCTTGTAGTCGATGACACGATCCAGACCAATGTGCGGGACCTCTCGCTCGACAACGTCGAGGAGTACGATCGGTTCACGATGCTGCAGTCAATCGATGTTCGGTTCCAGGGCTTCTTGAACAGCAACGGCAAGACGATCTTAAGCGGCGCGCTGCTGCCGCTCACGGATTACCTCAGGCCGGTCGTCGGAGGCAGCCGTTTCATTCAAGAAGGGCTCGAGGAGAAGGATTGGTACAAGAACGCATTGGCCGCAGCAGGCAAGCCGTACTGGATCGGCACGGACGTGAACGGGCTGGGCTCCGGCGACGGCGCTCCGACATTCGGGCTTGCACGGGTCATCAAATCCATGCAGACGAGCCAAGAGATCTATCTGTTGGTGCTTGAATTCGATTATAACCGCTTAGTTGAGCAATTGAGCGGCGTGAAGCTTGGCGATAACAGCGAAGTTCAGATCATCGATGAAGCAGGCGAAGTCATCTATGCCGCCAATACGGAAGAAATCGATAAGCCGTTCGCTGTGGGGCTCGAGGGCGGCGAAGTCGCGACTTCCGTGATCAGCGATCGGAACGGCGAATCGGTCATGATGCCTTATCAGAAGTTCGCGCTGATGGATTGGAAGCTGGTCGGCATTCTGCCCGTTGACGAGCTGGTGAAAGACGCGAAACAGATTCAGAACCTGACTTGGATCATGGCGCTCGTCGCCGTGGTACTCGCGGTCGGCATCGGGTTCCTCGTCATTCGAATGATCGCAGTGCCGCTCGTGAAGCTGCGCAACCTGATGAACGAAGGCGCGAAGGGCAATCTGACCGTCCGCTCGAACGTGAACAAGGGTGACGAGATCGGGCAATTGTCGCAGAGCTTCGACCTGATGATGGCGCAGATTACGTCGCTCGTCGATCAGACGAACCGTACGGCGCAGGAAGTGCTGACTACGGCAGGCGACCTGTCCGACGCTTCGCGCAAGACGGCCATATCCGCGAAGGAAATCGCGGTTGCCACCGAGGAGATCGCGAACGGGGCGACGAGCTTGGCCGTCGAAGCGGAGCGCGGCAGCGACTTGACCGATAATATGGGCACTCGCATGGAGCAGGTGAACGAGGCAGGACAGCAGATGGTGACGTCCGCAGCCGAGGTTGAGCAGTCGAGCGAAAAAGGTACGCGCTATATGGCCGAGCTGATCGAGAAGACCGGCATGACCGAGGAAATGACGCGCAGCATGGTCCAGAAGGTAGACAAGCTGAAGGACAGCACGCGTTCGATCCGTAAAATTCTCGACGTGCTGAACAACCTGACGAAGCAGACGAACATCCTGTCGCTCAACGCGACGATCGAGGCCGCTCGCGCCGGTGCTGCCGGCAAAGGCTTCATGGTCGTGGCGGATGAAATTCGCAAGCTGGCGGACCAGTCCCGTCAATCGATCGATGTCGTCGCGCAGATCACCGAGACGATTCAAGGCGAGATCGACGATACGGTTAACGTATTGTCCCAAGCGTATCCGATCTTCCAAGAACAGATATCGTCGGTTAAGGAAGCGAATCAGATCTTCTTGTCCGTACAGAGCCAGATGTCGCGCTTCGTGAATCATCTGGATACCGTTACGGCTTCCGTCGACCAGTTGGGCGAGACGCAGAACGTCCTGTCCGAAGCGATGAGCAATGTCAGCGCCGTCGCGCAGCAGTCGTCCGCGACGTCGGAAGAGGTAGCGTCGCTCAGCAACGAGCAGCTTAGCATCAGCGACAATCTGGTGCAGCTGTCCAACAAGCTGGAGACCGTATCGAATCATCTGAAGGAATCGCTGTCCAGCTTCCGGACGGATACGTGGAAGCATCAATAATCGATAGCAGCAATAATAGGAGAACCGTTCACCGCATTTACGCGGCGAACGGTTTTTTTATTTCATTAATGAGCTTGCCAAGCGGCGCGATAGGCGAAGAATGCTAAGGCGGGGATTTGGCGACAATGGCTAGTATAGCTCGATAGAATGGGATGTCGATTCCGGATCGAACGGAGGTGGAAAGCAGATGAATCGAAGTACGCAGCCGCATCGGCCGGGCGGCAGGCGAAGCATTCGGATGCGGCGCATCGCGCTGTTGGGCGTAGGCGCAGTTATCGTCGCGGGACTGTATATCGGAAGGTTGGCAACGCTTCAAGTACCGAGCTTCTACGCGCCTGCCGACTCGCAGTTGGCGGTACATGCTGTCCGGCAGCGCCAGAACGGATTGGTGCTGGATTCGGGAAGAGGCCGAATCGTCGATCGCCATGGGGACGCGATTGCCGGTGTCGAGATACGCGCGTTAGCTGCGTTCCCGCTGCCGGTAGAGCGGCGCGGTGCGCCGGGGCAGCTCGAAGCGCTAGCGGATGCTCTGGACGCGGATGCCGAGTCATTGTCGGAATGGCTGACAAGCTTGCGGGAGCCCGAGCTGTGGCGCGGAACGGCGATAGTACCGGCCGGCGGCCGTGCGGGACTTGCGCAACCCGTCAACCTGGGGCCGGAGGCGGAAGAGGCGGTACGGTCGGCTGGAGTTAACGGGGTGCATGTCGTTCCTTACACGCTTCGCTATCCGGAGCCGCACGCTGCTGCGCAGGCGATCGGATTCGTCAGCCAGCATCCGGAGTATGTCGCGGAGCTCTATGCATCGGAGCTTGCGCAGGGGCGCATGAGGCTGACCGATGCGGTAGGCGGGACCGGACTGGAGAAGTCGCTTGACCGCCTGATTCGCGGAGCCGGGCGTACGGTGGCTTATCAGTCGGGCCATACGCCAGAGATCCGAATTGCCCGGCCGGACAATCCGTATTATCCGCTAACGGCGGTCACGACGCTGGATATCGAGCTGACGCATAAGCTGGAGTCCTATGCGGAGCAAGCGGGCCTTGCGAAGGGTGCCATTGTCGTGCTGGATGCGGCGAATGGGGATATTGTCGCGATGGTATCGAGGCCGTCATACGATCCGCATCGCATCGAAGCGGATATGGCCGCAACCGCGAATCATGCCCTGCGAGCCGTTGCGCCGGGCTCGATCTTCAAGCTCGTGACGGAGGCGGCGGCGCTCGATGCGAAGCTCGCCTCGCCGGGCGAGCTCTTCCACTGCGACGGTGAGCATGAGAAGTACGGGCTGTCCTGCTGGCTTGAAGGCGGACACGGGACACTGACATTGCAGGAGGCGCTCGCGCAGTCCTGCAATGTCGCATTCGCGCAATTGGCGGAGCGCCTCAGCGCCTCGCAGCTGGAGCAGACCGCAGATCGACTCGGTATTGGCCGCCTTGTCGGATGGAGCGATGCGGGAGGGGCGATCGGGGCCGCGCTGCGCCCAATGGGCGAGGAAGAGATGGGCCGCGTCTTCAGCGGACAGCACACGGAACATGACAGCGGCGTGCTGGCGCAGACAGGGATCGGTCAGCGCGACGCCGCGGTCACGCCGCTGCAAGCGGCGAACCTTGTCGTGACGCTGCTGCACCACGGCGAGGTTCATGCTCCGCGGCTCGTGAGCGAGATTCGCTATGCGAACGGCCAGCGATTGGCCGGCCTGCCTGTCCAGGGCAGCATCTCGCAATACGGCACAATCGCGAGGCCGACAGCGCGAACGCTGCTGCGCGGTATGGAGAAGGTCGTGAGCGAGGGGACGGGGAGGCAGCTACAGACCGCAAGTTGGCGGTTGGCAGGCAAGAGCGGAACGGCACAAGCTTACGAGAACGGAAGACCGACGAATCATCAGTGGTTCATCGGCTACGGTCCGGTCGAATCCCCGCGCTATGCAGCGGCTGTGCTGGCAGAGCATAGGCCGGCCGATCGTGCCAACCAGGCGACCGCGATATTCGGCGGGGTCATGGATATAATTGCTGCGCATGAAGCAAGCTCCGCTGCCGTACGTTAACGGCAGCGGAGCTTATCATGACAGCTTATGGTCGGCTAGGACACCGATGGCGGCGGATCGGCAGGCTTGTCGGGCGGCGCATCGAACTCGCCCTTGGGCGCGCGTATCCAGCGGTGCAGATATTGTTGATCGTACAGCGCTTTAATCAAGATCACGAGTATTGGCGACAAGATTACGCCCGCGACGCCGAACAGCGACAGCGAGATGATCATGAATACCAGCATGGTGTAGGCGGACACGCCGAGCGTATCGCCGGTGATCTTGGGCTCGAGAAGCTGACGCGTCAGCAGCACGACGCCTAAGATGACAGATAGCCAAATGGCAAGCGTCGTCTGGCCGGCAATGAACAAATAGATGATCCAAGGAATGAAGACGGTACTTACGCCCAAGAGCGGCAGAACATCGGCGATGGCTGCGAGTACGGCTATCGTGAAGGCGTTGTTGACGCCAAGAATGAGCAGGGCAGCGAGCACGACGACGAACGTGATCGTGATCAGAATCAATTGCGACTTCAAATATCCGCCGATGCCGACAAGGACATTGTCCTTCAGAAAGTAGAACGCCTTCTTGAACGTCTTGGGCGTCTTCTCTTCAGCCGAGCGTTTCCAGTTATCGATCTCGACGCTCAAGAAGTAAGCCAGGATGATGCCGATGCCGAAGTTCAACACAAATGCGGAGAAGGAGGATAGGACGCCGACGAACCCTTTCAAGAAGCGGGAGGCGAAGTCGGAGCCCCACTTGGTGATGTCATTGATAATATTCTGCGAATTCTCAACGATGTCCGGCGGCAGCGCGGTAATGCGGCCTTGCGCCCATGCGATAAGCTCGGTAGCCTGGGCCGTGAATTGCGACTGATAAGCCGGCAACCGATCTGCCAGTTCCGCTACCTCGTTCGCGACGAGCACGCCGGCCCCGACGAATGCGCCGAGGATGACAAGCGTAAAAAACAATATGCTGATCGCGGAAGCGATGGATTTGCTAATGCCGATGCGATTCAGCCGTCGGGCGATCGGTTCGATGCAAGCAAAGATCAGGAACGATAGGAATACCGGCGTCGCGATCTTGTAGAGGTAACTGAATGTGAACATGATCAGCCATACGGTAAGCGCGATGAGCGCGATATCGAATGCAGTGCGCCAATACTTCTGATAAAAAGTGAGCATGTCTATTCCCCTTCGTCTCGATTCGTCTATCTGGAACATATTGTACTATAGATTTAATTAACCGCCTATTACAATATAAGATATGCTACAATAGAAGGTGCCGTTTGTGATCACGAAGCGTCTCAAGGAGCGTGTCCGACATCGAATCTTGAACGCTGTCGAAAGTTCCGGTGCTCACGTAGGTACAGCCTACAAGCATATGCTTCCGATGTGCGTTTCCTACGGAAACGCTGGAGCTCCTCAATTGCTACCATCGTCCAACCTTCGAAGATAGCGACAACCGGTCTTTTTGAAATTGTACCTTAAGCAGCGTCATAATCGAATTAGTGGGGATCGATCGATGGAGAATATCGTACTATGGGGCTTCTATCTGTTGACTTTCTATGCGTTTCTCCCCGGCTTTATTAGCCGCACGTTCGGCTTCCGCGTCTTCAAGAAGGGACGAGCGGAACGGGAAATCGCGCTGACCTTCGACGATGGGCCTGATCCGCATTACACGCCGCTGCTGCTCGACTTGCTCAAGCGGCATAACGCGAAGGCTACGTTCTTCGTCGTCGGCATCAATGCGGAGCGCCACCCGGACATACTCGCCAGAATGGCGAACGAAGGCCATGTCATCGGCATTCATAACTATATTCATAAGAGCAACTGGCTTATGCGGCCAGGGACGGTCAAGAAGCAGATTCACCGGACGGGGGATATTATCAAGCGCGCAACCGGCGAGCGTCCCGTCTACTATCGTCCACCGTGGGGCATCGTGAATTTATTCGACTTCTCGAATTTGGGCTACCTGCAGATCATTCTCTGGTCCGCGATGTTCGGCGACTGGCGGCTGCGAGTCGGCGCCGATCGATTGACGCAGCGGATGATGAAGAAGCTGCGCCCGGGCGAGGTTGTGCTGCTCCATGATTGCGGCACGACGTTCGGCGCGGACGAACATGCACCGGCGCAGATGCTGACTGCGCTAGAACGGTACTTGGAGGCCGGCGAAGCGCGCGGCTATCGATTCGTAACGATCAAGGAGCTGATAGCGGTGACGGACAAGGCACGTACGGCAGCGCGCGGCACGGCGAAGCTCGGCGTGCTGAAGCGGGCAGCGGTCAAGCTGTGGATGACTTGGGAAAAATGCTTCAACTTCCTGTTCCGCATTGTAGATATCGGCGACGGCTCGATTTTTCACTATCGCATTCGGCCTTATCACGGCGAGACGCTTAAGCTGGAGGACGGCAACGAAATTCGATCGAAGGACAAAGTCGTCGAGCTGCACCTGGATAACGAGAAGCTGCTTCAGGTCATGTTGAATTCGCGGTCCGTTCTGCAGAGCGCGATTCAGCTCATCCGAGAGGTAGACCGCGCCATGCCGAAGCTTGCCAAGCATATGGAAGGGCGCAAGGAATTCGACGATGTAGCCGGGTTGTACGGCGTCAGCATGATGCATCGGGGCCCGGAAGCATTCGGGTTCAGCGTCCTGCAGCTGCCCAAGGGTTTGTTCAGCTTCTTCACGAGGTATTACCTGCGGCTGCTGATGGTTGTGCTTCATCCCGGGGGCAAGGAGCGGATGCGGGGCAAGAACGAGACGATGGTGCCGCATATTATGGCGATGTCGATGGCGGAATTCAATCGCAGATATGCCGCCGGAGGCGGAGGCATGTCGGCTCCGAAGCAGAAGGCAAAGTCGGCAGAAGCCGAGCTCGAAGAAATTGCGTTAGTCGAGTACGACCGTCATGGCGTGTCGGTACCGAGCAATGGCTGATGGCGATGTGGGAATGCAAGGCAACTAGGAAACAGGTAAGACACGCAGTTATTTCGATTCATGCATGCAGTTAAGCTTCCCAATATCCGAATAAACAAGAGGCGTCTCCGCGAAGGAGACGCCTCTTGTTCATGCTGCTTATAGCAAATGCCATTGCTTACATCTTCATAACGCCGCCCATGCTGGCGTTCGTGACCAGGTGGGAGTACCGGGCGAGATAGCCGCGCGTAATCTTCGGCTCGAAGCCCGGCCATGCCGCACGGCGCTTCTCCATCTCTTCGTCGCTGATCAAGACGTTCATGGAGCGATTGTTCATGTCGAGCTCGACGATATCGCCGTCCTGGACGAAAGCGATCGGTCCGCCTTCTGCCGCTTCTGGCGAGACATGGCCGATGCTGATGCCGCGGGAGGCGCCGGAGAAACGGCCGTCCGTGACCAAGCCGACCTTCGCGCCGAGGCCCATGCCGACGATCTGCGATGTCGGTGCCAGCATCTCAGGCATGCCTGGGCCGCCCTTCGGTCCTTCGTAACGGATAATGACGACATGGCCTTCCTTGATCTTGCCGCCTGCGATGCCTGCGAGCGCCTCGTCTTGGGAGTCGAAGCAGATGGCTGGGCCCTTGTGGTAGCCGCCAACCGACGCGTCGACTGCGCCGACCTTGATGATCGCACCTTCAGGCGCGATATTGCCGAACAAGACGGCCAGCCCGCCGCGTTCGCTGTGGGGGTTATCCAATGGATGGATGACATCGGTATCCTTGATCTCGCAGCCGGCAACGTTCTCGCGAAGCGTCTTGCCCGTAACGGTGATGCAGTCGCCCTTCAAGGCGTCCGGCTTCTTCAAGAGCTCGTTAATGATCGCGGATACGCCGCCTGCATTATGGACATCCTCAATGTGGTAATCCGATGCAGGAGCGATCTTCGCCAGATGCGGCACGCGCTCCGCTACTTCGTTAATGCGGGAAATCGGATATTCGAAGCCGGCTTCGCGTGCCAGCGCAAGCGTGTGGAGAACCGTATTCGTCGAGCCGCCCATGGCCATGTCGAGCGCGAAGGCATTGTCGATCGCGTCCATCGTTACGATGTCGCGCGGCTTGATGTCGGCCTTGATGAGCTCCATCAGTTGGCGTGCGGACTGCTTCACGAAGTCGCGGCGTTCAGGCGCAACCGCCAGAATCGTGCCGTTGCCGGGCAGTGCCAGTCCGAGGCCTTCCGCGAGGCAGTTCATCGAGTTGGCGGTGAACATGCCGGAGCAGGAACCGCAAGTCGGGCAGCCGTACGCTTCCAGCTCGTGCAGGCCCTTATCGTCGATCTTGCCTGCCTGGTAAGCGCCGACGCCTTCGAACACGCTCGCGAGCGAGATCGAACGGCCGTCAGACGTCTTGCCGGCCTTCATCGGGCCGCCGCTGACGAAGATGGTCGGGATATTGACGCGCAAGGCGCCCATCATCATGCCCGGCGTAATCTTGTCGCAGTTCGGGATGCAGACCATGCCGTCGAACCAGTGCGCATTGACGACGGTCTCGACCGAATCGGCGATGATCTCGCGGCTCGCGAGCGAGTAGCGCATGCCGATATGACCCATGGCGATGCCATCGTCTACGCCGATCGTGTTGAACTCGAACGGCACGCCGCCCGCTTCACGAATCGCTTCCTTAACGAGCTTGCCGAATTCCTGCAGATGCACATGGCCCGGAACGATGTCGATGTATGAATTGCAGACCGCGATGAACGGTTTGCCGAAGTCCTCTTCCTTAACGCCTGCTGCACGCAGCAAGCTGCGATGCGGCGCGCGATCGAAGCCTTTTTTGATCATGTCGGATCTCATTTTCTGTGCCACAATAGTTCCCTCCCATAGGTTCGTCCATACCCTTCAGTTTAGCATATGAGCCCTCCATTGACTAGTGAACGCATAGCAGGTCTGCATAATTCCATCGTTGTATGGCGCTGCAAATATGGGTATAATGATCCATATACTTATTTATGTTCCGTTCATTCGAACTAGGAGGCAAGAAGAACGATGCGATTAATCACGCGTTCCGATTTTGACGGGTTGGTATGTGCCATGCTGTTCAAGAAGCTGGGCATGGTGGACGAGATGAAGTTCGTGCATCCCAAGGATATGCAGGACGGCATTATTGAAGTCAATGCGAATGACATCTTGGCGAACGTACCTTACGTGGCGGGCTGCGGCCTGTGGTTCGACCATCACTCGAGCGAATTGGCGCGCACGGGCACGGAATTCGAATTCGAGGGCGAAGTACGCGTAGCGCCGAGCGCGGCGCGCGTCGTCTACGATTACTACGGCGGCAAGGAGAAGTTCGGCGATATCGACGATATTATGGCCGGTGTCGACAAGGCGGATGCGGCGCAGTTCTCCGCGCAAGACGTGCTTGAGCCGCAAGGCTGGGACCTGTTGTCGTTCATCATGGATGCGCGTACCGGGCTCGGACGTTTTCGCGATTTTCGGATCAGCAACTATCAGCTGATGGAGGATCTGGTCGATCACTGCATGGTGATGTCCGCGGACGAGATTCTGGAGCTGCCTGATGTCAAGGAACGCGTCGATCGGTATTACGAGCTGGATGCCGAATACCGCGCGATGCTGAAGCAGTATACGCGCACGGACGGGAATGTGATCATTACCGATCTGCGCGGCGTAGAGACGATCTACCCAGGCAATCGGTTCATGGTCTACGCGCTCTATCCGGAGCAGAACGTCTCGATCTGGACGATCGACGGCCGCAACAAGCAGAACTGCGTATTCGCCTGCGGGCACAGCATCATCAATCGCACGTCGAAGACGAATATCGGCGATCTCATGCTTCTGTTCGGCGGCGGAGGCCACCAAGCTGCCGGTACTTGTCAGGTGCCGTATGAGGAAGCGGATGCGACGCTGGCGAAGCTCATCGACGCGATGAAGAAGAACGGTTAGCATAGGAATCGAAATGCCGCAATATAGACGGCCCGCAGAACGCCAATCATGGCGGCCTGCGGGCCTTCGCTCTTGTCAATTATACCGTTACGTGTGCGCATGCTTGTCGCGGTAATCGTACGGACTCATCGCCTCATGGTTCTTGAACACGCGGCTGAAGTGGGCGGAATCCGCATAGCCGACCTGGCTGCCGATCTCATAGATCTTGAGCTTGGTTGTGCGGAGCAGCTCCTTCGCCTTCTCCATCCGGACTCGCAGCAGCGCTTGCGTGAACGTCGTGCCGGTCTCGCCCTTGAATAAGGTACTGAGGTAGTTCGGGTTCAGATACAATCGTTCGGCTAGCCCGGACAGCGTAAGCTCTTGATCGTATTCCGATTCGAGAATTTGCAGCGTCTGGCGGATCAAGTGATGCATGCCGTCCTCTTCCTGCTCGCCGGTGTCCAGCGCTTCGGCCGGCTGGCGATCATAGCCGAGCTTGCCGAGGCTCTGCCAGTACAAGGCGCCGACTTCCGACAACTGCTTCGCCGTGCCGCCTTCGCTAATTCG
Source organism: Bacillota bacterium (assembly GCA_023386495.1). Lineage (GTDB taxonomy): Bacteria > Bacillota > Bacilli > Paenibacillales > Paenibacillaceae > Paenibacillus_I. The sequence goes on from JAEWJS010000032.1 coordinate 19,988, forward strand.
CAGCTCCTTGCGCAGCGTCGCGCGTACGGCTTCCTTGCATGCCGCGATCAAATCAGAGAGCGGGGGATGCTCGCCTTCCATGAAGACGATGCAGGTCAGATGGCTCTCTTCGACGAAGACCAGCGCGATGCCGTAGGGCTGCAGAACGTCGCCAAGCACGTTCTTCACCGCGAATCGGCCCATTCGCCCGCCGGCGGCGACATCCTCGATCACGACGGTGAAGATGCCGATCTCGTCGAAGTCCGGGAACATATAGGCGTCGTAGTAGGGAAGCGGGAGCTCGTAGAGCAGATCCTGCACGCGCTTCTCGATCAGCGTCATCTCGCGGAGCCTGCTGATCCGCTCGCGCTCGCGGCGTCCGTTCATCGCGACCGCAACGCGGGCGATCGATTCACGCAGCGATTGCACGGATACCGGCTTGAGCAAGTATTCCGACACGTGGCTGTGAATGGCGGCTCGCGCGTATTCGAATTCCGCATAACCCGTGAGCATGAAGATGACGAGATCAGGGTACCGTTCGCGTATGCGCCGCGCTAGCTGAATGCCGTCCATGCCGGGCATCTTAATATCCGTAATGACGAGCTCGAACGTGTCGTCCAGCAAGCGGAGCGCGTCCTCGCCGTCCTCAGCTTGCAGCACCTCATAGGATTCGTCGAATTGTCCGACGGTCAGTGCCATCGTCTCCCGAACGCCGGACTCGTCATCCACGAGCAATATTCGCATGTTCATCGCCCTCCTTTTCGCTGCGGCAGCTGCTTGTCTGCGAGCACCTGCTTAATGTCGGCCATCGCTTGTTCCCACGCTTGATCCCCTGTCAAGAGCCCTTCCTCGACGTTCGTCAGGGCGATATCCATATGATCGTTGACCAGGTACTGATACGGTCCCTCGTATACGGGGCGGACGCGCTTCGCCGCGTCGGAGAGCAGCTCGCCGACCGGTGCGCCCATGAAGAAGCCGTCGCGCTTGTTATTAATCTCCGGCCTGTCGTACAGTTCGGATACCGCAGGGAAAATATTGCTCGTCTGAAACATCTCCAGCTGCTGCTCCTCGTCGCTCAGCCAGCGGATGAAAGCGTAGGCTTCCTCGGGATGCTGGCTCTCCTTGGGAATCGTCATGAAGGAGCCGCCCCAATTGCCCGAGCCCTCCGGAATGCGCGTAATCGTCCACTGCCGATTCGCCCCGGGGGCATTCTCCGTGACGTAGCTGAGCATCCAAGAGGGCGCCAGCAGCGTTGCGAAGTGTCCTTGCTCCAGTCCGCGCGCCCATTCGGTCGTCGGCTGGTTCAGCCCGGCTGACAAGCCTTCCTCCTTGGCCCGGACGGCATAATCCCATGCTCTTCTCACCGCAGGATTCGTGTCGCCGATGAATTCGCCGGTAGCCGCGTCGAAATATTGGACGTCGGCCTGTCCGAGAATGACGCGGTACAGCGTGCTGATATTATCGATCATCGGCTTGCCGGTCCGCTCCGTAAGCCGCGCGCCAGCTTCGAAGAACTTATCCCAGTCGGAGGTGGTCTCCGCAAGCGCGTTGCGTTCGATCGGGAGTCCGGCCGTACCGTACAGAAAGATGCGGTAGGCCATCACCATCGGGCCGATGTCGGTCGGCATGCCGTAGACGAATGAGCCATCGTCGCTGGTCGCTTGCTTCCACTTCCAATCGAGGAATTGATCCGCGAGCGGCTCATCGGTCAGCTCGGCTATATTATGGAAGTAAGCGGGGAACCGCTTGAACCGTTCGATGTAGCTGTGGTCGATAATCGTGATGTCCGGCGCGCCGTAGCCTGCGGCGAAGGCAGTCTGCAGGTTATTATGAAGGTCTTGATAGTCGAAGCGAACGATCTCCATCGCGATGTCGGGATGCTCCTCGTCGAACTGTTCGATGAGCTTCTCGTAGCCGGTGCCCGGCCACAGCCAGATCGTCAGCAGGACCGGTTCAGGCTCGACGTTCAATCTTGCGTGGCTGCGAATCGACGGGCTATCCGAGCAGGAGGTCAGGAACAAGACTGCTGCGCATGCCAGCAGCAAGGTAAAGCGCAGCTTGGATGCGCGCCGGGCGTATGCCAATCGACTCGTTCGACTATTGGCCATCGGACAGGACCTCCTTGTATTCATGGTGATAGGGCAGGAGCGGAATCGTAACCGTGACGCGCAGGCCGCCCCATTCATTGTCGGACAGTTGAATGCCGTATTGCTTGCCGTGAATCAACTGCAGGCGCTGCTGCAGGTTCGGCAATCCGATGCCGGTATGCAGCGGATTGCGGTCCTCGCGGCTGTCCGGCTCGAGCATCTCCTTCATCTCGCGTTCGCTCAGCCCTTTGCCGTTATCGTCGACGATGAAGCGGACCGTATCGTTCTGCCGTTCGATTCGGATGCGGATCAGCCATTGCGCGCGCTTGACCCCTTCGAGGCCATGCGTCATGGCGTTCTCCACGATCGGCTGCAGCAGCAGCTTCATGCATTGGCAGTCCAACAGTTCCTCCTCGATCTGCAGCTCGGTCACGACCTTCTCGCCGTAACGGGCTTTCTGCAGCGCGAGATAGCGGTTGAGCTGTGCGACGTCTTCGCCGATCGTCGTCAGCTCGGAGCCCGGCTGGATGCTGTAGCGCAGCAGCTCGCTGAGCAGCTGGACCATCTCGGCGGCCGCCGCCGCATCCTTCTTGCCTTCCAACGTCCAATAGATCGTATTAAGCGTATTGTAGAGGAAGTGCGGACGGAATTGCGCGCGCAGCGCGACGAATTGCGCCTGCCGTTCGCTGATCTGCTTATCGGACAAGTCCTGGATGGTCTGCCTTAGCTTCAGCATCATGCGATTATAGCTGTCATAGAGGGCGGATACCTCGTCGTTCCAGAGCTGGCCGCGGAACGGGCGAAGATGTCCGTCGTCAATCATCTCGAATCGCTTGGCTAGGAAGCGGATCGGACGAACGATCGTCCAGGAGTAGAACGTGATGAACAGAATGCCGGCCGACAGCCCCGCGATGCCGATCCAGAAGATCGTCTGCTGCAGCCGAGAGACGCCCTTGTATACTTCGTCTCGGTCGATATAGGCGAGCACGGTCCAGCCGCTGTAATCCGAATGGGCATAGGAGATATATTCCGTCTCTCCGTCCTTACGGATGCTGATCATGTCATGCGAATAGTCCGCAAGCCGATTCATGACGCTGCTCGGTGCAGGCGTACCGATATCGGGCAGGTTGCTGGAGTAGAGGACGCGTCCAAAAGCATCCACAACCTGCACCTTGCCGTTCGTCCCGAGGTCCATCGCGCCGATCGTCTTCTCGAGCGTCTTGGCAGGGAAAGCGAATACGACGGTTCCGATCTTATGCAGCGATTCGAGATGGTTCAAGTCGCGTGCGCCAATGACGGCTGGGGTAGCCCCGTTGACCCAGACAAGTCCCGAGAACCAGAGCATGCGGCCGTGGTATTGGCTCATCTCGTCGTACCAGGGCTGCTTACTCATCTGCTCCTCTGTGCGCCATAGGAAGTCCATGGACGAGTTAGCAAGGTACTCTTCGCCGAATGAGTCAATAAGCATGATGTTGGATTCATGGCCTGAGGTGCGGTTGCTCTCATTCATTAACCGCGTAACGTCCGAGTCGAACAGCCCGGACTTGGCCGGGTTCATCAAGTGGTTCTGAATGACCGGGTTGAAGGAGAGCGTCTGAATCGTCTTGTCGTATTCCATTAAGTTGGCGTCCAGCTTGCCGCTGAGATGCCGAATCGAGTCGAGCAGAAGCTGAGAGGTCTGATCGAGCGACGAGCGCGAAGCTTGATAATAAGTCGCCAGCCCCGTGACCGACATGACGACCAGGAGAATGGCGGTGAAGCCGAATGTAAGCTGCAGCAGTATGGGCGGTTTGCGTTTCAAGCCGCGATCTTCCTTTCCGACGTGAACTGACGGGCCATTCATGATCTTCTTATTATACAGCGTTTACATCTGCCAGCACGAGCGGATTGGGTATTGATTCCTTGAACATATATTAGATTTATTGGATATTTGTTAGATTGTTCACGTAAGGGCGCCGTTGCAGATGGATATAATTAACTTGTTCAAGATAGTATTCGTGCTAGTATAATAAGTTGTGTCGCCCATGCTAGCCGGCGCGGCAGTACATACCAGATCGTACAAGGCAAACCTGTCGAAAGACCGGGACGCAAAGCTGTAACGGGCCTAAGGGATCGAACTCCTAAGGCGGCCGGGCTGCCGAATCGGATGCAGGGTACCCGTGTGGGGTCGCTCGAATTCGGGTGACCCTTATTTGCGTTGTGCATCTAGACTGTCAGACGAGAAAGAGGGATGAACGTGAAGGACAAGTTGGCGGCTGCATCGCAATTGCGTAAGTGGAGAGGAATCGGGAGAATAGCGGGGATCGAGTGGTCGATCGGCAAGAAGCTGTATGCCAGCTTCGGCACCATTGCGCTGCTGTTGATGCTGACCGCAGGCGTGGCGTTCTCGAGCCTGAATCAGTTGGAACGTTCTTACAACGACCTCGTGGAACGCAGAGCCAGTATCGTGCTGCAGCTCAAGGACATTCAAGTGACTACGGTCGATCAGGACGCGAAGCTGGCCAATTATTTGCGGTTCGAAATCGGGACCGGCGAGGATATCATCTATCAGAATAACGACAAGATTCAGCGCTTGATTGCGGATCTAGAAGGCAAGGTCCATCGTGAAGGGGATATCAAGATGCTGGCGATGATGAAGCAGTTGAATCTAGACTACCGGACTTCCTTAGATGAACTTACGGGGAAATCGACGTTGGAAGAGAAGCAGTATACGGCAGGACAGGCAATCTCGCTCACGAGTAGGATGAACCAGTATATCGAACAACTTGTCAAGAATCAACAAGCCGTCATGAACGAAGAGACGGATCACAATAAGCGCTTGGCGAAGCAGATCGATGTAATGCTGATCAGTGCAAGCATCGTGTCTTTCCTCAGCGCGGTGCTGCTCGGGCTGTGGATGACGCGCAATCTGTCCCGCCCGGTTCGTGCGCTGGCGAACGCCGCAGGGCGTATCGCGGCAGGCGATCTCGGGGACAGCGAGCTCAAGGTGAAGAATCGGGACGAGATCGGCAAGCTGGCCGATTCGTTCGGGCATATGCGCGACTCGCTTCGCGGATTGATTCAGCAAGTGCAGCTGACCTCTACGCAGCTTGCCGTCAGCTCGGAGCAGCTGAACGCCAGCGCGGAACAGACGACGGATGCCGCGAAGCACATTGCGAGCGCGGTGCAAGAAGTATCGATGGGGACGGATTCGCAGACCGACGGCGCGGAGCAGTGCATGACCGCGATGCAGGAAATCGCGATCGGCATGCAGCGGATCGCGGAGTCATCCGGCAGTGTTGCCGATATCGCGGCCGATACGCGCAATAAAGTCGAAGAAGGGTATAGTTCGATGCAGCGCACATCCGCCGAGATGGACAGCCTTCGGCATACCGTCTCGCAGGCGGCCGGGCGCGTCGATGAGCTGGGCAAGCAGTCCGACGAGATCGGCAGCATCGTGAAGCTGATTACGGAAATTTCGCAGCAGACGAACTTGCTCTCGCTGAACGCCTCGATCGAAGCGGCTCGGGCCGGCGAGCATGGCAGAGGGTTCGCCGTCGTAGCCGGAGAGGTCAAGAAGCTGGCGGAGATGACACAGCAATCCGCCGCGCAGGTCGGCAAGCTGGTCGTCCAGATGCAGCAATCGACCGCGGATACGATCCAGTCGATCGCCAGCAGCGTCGACGCCGTGCAGCGCAGCCAACACGCCGTCCTGTCGGCCGGGGAGACGCTGTCCGAGGTGCGCGAGGCGATGCTGAGCGCGGTCGATCAGATGCAGGACGTATCGGCCGCATCCGAGGAAGTATCCGCAGGCTCCGAGGAGGTGCTGGCGACGATCGAAGAGCTTGCCAGAACGGCGCAGGACATTGCCGGCCAGACGCAGACGGTGGCGGCGACTGCGGAAGAGCAGTTGGCCTCGATGGAAGAGACGACAGCCTCGACCCGCTCGCTCAGCGAGATGGCTCGCGAACTGCAGACGTCCGCGAACCGCTTCAAGCTGGGCGGCGACGAGGCGTAGCATTTTCTTTTCTTCGGCTGGCGCGAGCGGTATACTAGAACGGTGTTGCCAGCGAATGCGCCAGAGGAGGTCCTTACTCAATGCCAGCAAGCTCCATTATCGCGATCGATGCCAGACAGGTCGAACACTTGCAATTGCCGGAAGGATTCTTGTCGCTCGTCACCGGCACGGTGCTGCGTTACTACGGCGAACGGGTATGCTGGGGCAGCTACCCGGCCGATCGGCCGTTTTTCATTGCCGCTTATTACTTGCCTGCACTGACTTACTATACATCGGTGCTAGTCGATCCCGACATTTTCGAGGGCGAATTGCATGACGAGTCGATCGAATATGGAAGAGACGAGCCTTTCGTGGAGGACTGGGGCTACGTGATTAGCGCGACCATTACGAATGAATTGGTGACGGATCCCGGATTCGTGGGCTATCGAACGAATGTGGTGCTGGATGCCCATTTCGAAGGCTCGGCAGCTTTACGAGGCTAAGGGTTTGCGAGAATGCCGATACTGGCCGGCCGAGGCACGCATGGTGTGCCCGGCCGGTTTTTTGGTGTGAGCCGGAGGTGTCGAAATTAGTCGTTTCTATCGAAATCAATATGTTATATTATAGTAGAAAATAGACAGGAGGCTGAATCTCGTGGTCGATACGATGCTTCAAGTCCAAAGCTTCTTACGTGACAAAGGAATCATCATATGCTTCTCCGGCAAGCTGTCGCAGGAGCTGATCGAGGAATACGGCGCTGCCGTGAAGAAGTATCTGCTGGCAGAGGACCGGCCCGTGGACGAGGTCTACCATATCTTCTCCATCTTCATCGAGCAGACGCAGAATATTAAGAACTACTGCGGCCGCATGCAAGCGGACATCGACTACGAGGAGATCAATACGTCCTGCATCGTGACGATCGGCAAGACGGAGGAAGGCAGCTATATCAGCTCCGGCAATCTGCTGAAGCATGAAGACGGCGAAGCATTGGTGCAGCGCCTTAATGCGTTGCGCGAGCTGGATGCGGCCGCGATCCGCAAGCTGTACAAGGCCAAGCTGCGCGAGGAGCTTCCGCCGGATGCCGAGGGATCGGGTTTAGGGCTCATCGAGATGGCTAGAAAGTCGTCCAAACCGCTGGAATATACCGTGTCGCGCGTGAACGAGTCGCTCTCGTTCTTCACGCTGCGAGCGGTCGTTTAGGGGTGGCTGCCGTGGAGAAATTAACGATTCTGGAGATCGAAGAGACGAGAAGCTCGCCTAACGTGCGGCTCGACGCGGGCAGCAGGGTGCTGCGGATCAGCGGACAGTCTTACCCGGAGAATGCCTTCAAATTCTATGAACCGGTGCTGGAATGGGTGGACCGTTACTTGGCGGAGTCCGAGCCGGCGGAGCCGACGATCGTGGAGCTTGCGCTCCCTTACGTGAATACGAGCAGCGCCAAGTGTCTCATGCTGCTGTTCGACCGGCTCGAAGCGGCGTTCGAAGCAGGCAGGCAAGTCGAGGTGCGCTGGTATTATAACGAGGACCATGAGCGGGAGCTGGAGTGCGCGGAGGACTTCAAGGAAGACTTGACGCTGCCGTTCAAGACGATCGCGCAGAAAGGGGAACCGGCTTGATCCCGTCGGGAGATAAAGTGCGTACCTTCGATGACCGTTCGACGCGCCGCGTCATTCTGTTCGCGGGCACGTTGATCGTCGTCGCGGTGGCCGTCATCGGATTCCTCGTCTATGCGATCGCCGAACGCGCGGTGCTCGATAAGCTGAAGAACCGGGACCTTCCGCTGCTGCTTGACCTGGTGAACGAGAAGGTAGAGAGCCAGATCAGCAGGGCCGAGCACATCAGCTTGTTCTTGGCCGATGATCCGACGATGCTGGAATGGGTCATCGGCGAGGAACGGGATGAGCGGCTGCATGCTTACGCGATGGACAAACTGCAGCGGCTGACGGAGGCGCATGGGTATACGAACTCTTTTATCGTGAGCGCGATTACCCGCCATTATTGGACCGAGACCGGGCAGATCATCGATACGGTGTCGGAGGACGATCCGGATGACGATTGGTTCTTCGATACGCTGGTTATGGATAGCAAAGTATCGGTCCAGGTCGACTACAACGAGGAGCGGCAGGGGACGTTCGTGTTCGTCGATGCGCTGATGGGTCCGATGTCCGATCCGGTCGGCGTAGCCGGCGTAGGCTTCAGCTTGGAGGATCTGTCGGACTATCTCAGGTCGAGCAAGTACGGCGGGACGGGCAGCATCTGGCTTGTTAGCAGCGATGGCGAGATCGTCCTCTCGGACGATCCGGCCGAGCACGGGCTGCAGTTGGAAGCTGCCGTGCCGGAGTCGATCGCTGCAGGCATTCGAGCGATGCGCCCAGGCGAGACGCTGGCCCTGGCCTATGAGGACAGCGAGCAGGATTCGTCGATGACCGATCTGATCGGGCAGCCGCTCGACCATGCAGGGATGCGGCTGGTTGTCCTGATGCCTAGGAGCTACAGCGTCTCGATTCTCGAGAGCATGAAGTGGAACGCCGTATTTGCCGTCGTCGTATCCGTGTTATCATTCGTGCTGTTGTTCCTCTTCATCTCGCGCCGCTTGGCGAACCCTTATCGCCGTGCCTTGCAGTTGAACCAGCATCTGGAGTCGCTCGTTCAGGAGCGAACGCAGCAGCTGCAAGAGAAGAACATCGCGATCATGGACAGCATCGATTACGCGAAGCGGATTCAGGAGTCGCTGCTGCCGTCGGAAGCGCTGATGCGAGAAGCGTGCAGCGAGCATATGGTCATCTGGAAGCCTCGAGATGTGGTCGGCGGCGACTTCTATTGGAGCAGGGCACTGCCCGGCGGCGGTCATGTGATCGCGGTCGGCGATTGCACCGGTCACGGCGTCCCGGGCGCCATGATGACGATGCTGGCCGTCAGCCTGCTCGAGCGCATCATCGACCAAGACAAGGTGGACGACTCGGCGGCGATCGTCTCGCGGCTGCATCGCCTCATGCAGGAGCTGCTGCACCAGCAGGGCGAAGGCCGAGGCGTGGTGGATGACGGGCTCGACATCGGCGTGTGCGTCGTGAAGGAAGGCACGGTCCATTTCACGGGAGCGGGGATCTCGCTCTACTGTTCGACGGGCGACAGCGTGAAGCTGGTTGCCGGCGACCGGCGCAGCGTCGGCTATCGTCGCACGCCGCAGGACTATCCGTTCGCACGTCATGCCATTGAGGCGGCGGGATCAGCGTCGGATACGATCTTCTACATGACGACCGACGGATTCATCGACCAGAACGGCGGCGAACGCAGCTATTCGTTCGGGAAGACGAGGCTGCAGGCGCTGATCGAGCAGCAGGCTGGACGGCCATTGGCTGATCAGCAGGCCGCGTTCGAGGCAGAGCTGGCGCAGTACCAAGGCGAGGAGCCGCAGCGCGATGACATTACGCTGTTGGCCTTTCGGAAATAACAATACCGCCCGTATGCTGCAGGAGCATGCGGGCGGTATTTGTTATATCGTGAGCTATTGTGGTGCTTTCACCGGATTGACGAGCTCGCCGATGCCTTCCACGCCGCAAGTGACGACGTCGCCATCCCGTACCCAATCGGCGCCGGCTGGCGTGCCGGTCAGGATGACATCGCCGGGCATAAGCGTCATGAAGGTGCTGATGTAGGCGATCAGCCGGTCGATCGGCATAATGATCCGTTCCATTCGACTATCTTGCTTCGGCATCCCGTTCACGGATGCATAGATGCGTGCATCGCGATAATCGAAGTCGGTCTCGATGTGCGGACCGAGCGGACAGAACGTATCGAATGACTTGCCGATCGTCCAATGTCCCTCCGGGTGAAAATAGTTCAGCGCGCCGACGTCATTGGCAATCGTATAGCCGAAGATGATCGCGTCCGTCTGCTCGGCGGTAATATGCTTCGCCTCGCGGCCGATGACGACGGCAATCTCGGACTCGAACTTGACTTCGTCCGTGCCCGGCGGCAGCAGGATCGGATCGCCGGGAGCTGTCAGCGCACCCAGCGGCTTGAAGAACAGGATCGGCATATCGGGAACCGGCGGCTTCGTCTCGCCTTCGGGCGTGAAGTTCTTGCCGATGCCGATAATATGGCGGGGCACCAGCGGCGCTTGCAGCCGAACCTCGTCAAGACGGAAGCTGCGGCCGGTGTAGACCGGCTCTTCGAAGAGCGAGCTTGACGTCTCGCGGATGGTGCCGGCGTCGCCTTGGAGAATGCCGCTGCGGATTGCTATCTCTTGCGTGTCGTCTGCCGTGGTGAATCGCACATACTTCATTGTAGTCGTCTCCTTCTCTCGCAGGTTAATTCATGGTGCCAGGTCTCATATAAGACAGCATGATCCGAATATCTTCCCGGTCGAAGACCTGATCGCCGTTCATGTCTTGCTGGTATAAGGAACCGTGCTGGACCAGCTTCACGATCTCATCGAGGCCGATCTTGCCTTGCGCATCCAGTGCAAGAACATTGACCTGGACTTCCAGGCTGCTCGGCGGTTCGATGTTGCCCGCTGCGTCAACGCTCCAGTAGGTGATCAGATGCGAGCCTTGCTTGTTGAGCACAAGCCGACTGCCTGTATGCTGGATGCCGTCGAGGGTGTAATAGGTCGTAACGTCGCCGATGCCTTGGTCATGTACGCTTAGCTCTAATGTTACATGATTCGTAGTGCCGTCGGTAGTCTGCGTAGCTGATGTTACCGGCGCGATGGTATCAATCGCGGCAATGGTGACGACTTCCTCGGTGATATTGCCCGCCTCATCGATAGCGCGGAAGGTGAAATTGCCGTTCTCCGTAAAAGTGTGCGATTCGGCGTTCAACGTTCCCTCGTTCGTGGAGGCATAGACCGTGATCGCTTGTTGCGTCGACGTCGATCCGTCATAAGGCGCGATCGTGATAACGGGAGGGATGATGTCGATGTTTGAGATCGTGACATCCTTCGTCGTCACATTCCCTGCCAAGTCGGTTGCAATAAATGTAAATGTGCCATTATCCGCGAACGTATGGCTGTGCGCATTCAGCGTCCCTTCATTCGTAGAAGCCGTGACCGTGATCGGTTGGTTTGTCGGCGTTGCACCGTCGTAAGGCGCGATCGTGATCACTGGCGGCGTCATATCGAGATTCACGATGGAAATGACAGACTCGTTAGCGTTGCCTGCCTCGTCCATCGTATATGCGCTGATGGTGCGATTCTGCGTCAACACGAATGGACCGGAATAGGTCGAACGATGATCGCCCCATAATTGGTACTCTTGGCTGACCGAATCCTCAGGATAGTCGATCGTTACCGTCACCTCATGGGCTGGCGCTGTCGTGGATAACGTGATGATGGGAGCCGCAGGCGGATCGCGATCGATGTTGGCAATGACATAAGACTGAACTTCGCTCCACGTGCCGCCATTGTCCGCGTACCGCGCATAGATAGTCTGATTGTCAGTCGCGATATAAGGTGCTTCGTAAGCAGTCCACGTCTCAGAATCCGTGCTGATCTGCTTAATCGCCGCGATCTCCGGATATGCGATCGAGACGGTCACGTTCTGTTTGGTCGGATTGACTGTGTCAGCGGAGAAGAGGACGTCCGGCAAGAGCTTGTCCACTGTGATCGTCGCTGTCTTCGGAGTCTCTGCGTTCCCCGCAGCGTCTACGCTCCAATAGGTGAGCGTATGCGTGCCATCCAGCATGAAGGTGACGGATGTCCCTGTCTGCTCGGCGCCTCCATTGACGATATAGTGCGTAGCTGCAACGCCGGATGATGCATCATTGGCGGTCAGATCGACGGTCACGCTCGAGTCCGATACGCTGGCAGGCGCATTGTCGCTCGTCGTCGGAGCGGTTGCGTCGCGTTTGACGATGACGCTGGAAGAAGACATACCGCCCGACGAAGATGCCGTACATGTATAAGTGCTGCCCTCAGAAGGCGTATCGCTCGCGACGGTGATCGGGCTGCAGCCTGCAGTGGTCACTTCGCCCGAGGCAGGGTCGGTTACCGTCCATCCTAGATTAATATCCGAGGTATACCAGCCATCGCTGCCGAGGGTTCCGTTAAGCGTCGGCTGGACAAGCGGCGCCGTGCCGATTTTCAGGGTACCTCGCAGGAACGAGTTGTAATCGAAGTTTTTTCCATAGATGATGAATCCGTATTTATCGCCATTTGTAACATTGAAACTAGAGACACCGGCTCCTTGAAAATGCCCTCCCTGGTCCTCGCGGTTGAACAATTGTGACAATGTCCGTTCCTCGTTATGTTCAACGAAGGCCGTAACCGTAGCAGTAACGTCGTACCAAGCGTGCAGACCCGTATAATCCCAGCTGTAATAGATGACTTCATTGCTGGATGCTGTCGTGCTGAACTCCCAGGTTTGGCCGGCATGTGCAATTGTATTATTCAAGTCATAGGATAATTCCACTCCGTAAGTCGACTTGGTAACCGAGGCGGTCGATGCTTGCGGCTTGGTAATGACCCATTCACCGGATGGCAGCTGATTCTGCGCGTAGGCAACCGATACAGCAAGGTGGATGCCGAATAGCATCAACAGACCTGCCGCGATCGACCTTAATCTATTCTTTCTCATTCCTTTCACCACGCTCCTGCATCTATTTGATGAAACTTATCGCATTACGTCGAACTTACATATATTTTACTCTATTACAGGGTGCGAGACTACGAGAATTGCAAAAAAATAGAAAAAAGCATGCATAACCACAACCGAGCCGATCTGAAACAGGGTAGACAAACTTCGACGGATATATTTTCAATCTCCGCCCATACAAGCACAATTGGGCCACCGCCTACATAAACTGTAGAACAGTCTTGAGACGCCATGGAGTACGTATGCTCAGGCGTAACATCTTGGGGGTGGCCGATTCATGCCTGGATTGTTCGCTACGATCGCTTTGTTCATTAAACAGCTGTCGCTTCTGGTCTCTTACGTCAAGAATAACGCCTTCCCGCAGCCGCTGCATGAAGAGGAAGAAGCGAAGCACCTGAAGCTGATGGCCGAGGGCAATCAGCATTCGCGCAACCTGTTGATCGAACATAACCTGCGTCTGGTGGCGCATATCGTCAAGAAATTCGATAACACGGGGGAGGACCTCGAGGACTTGATTTCGATCGGGACGATCGGGCTGATCAAGGCGATCGAGAGCTTCCAGACCGGCAAGGGCACGAAGCTTGCGACGTTCGCGGCGCGCTGCATCGAGAACGAGATTCTGATGCATCTGCGCAGCTTGAAGAAGACGCGCAAGGACGTGTCGCTGCACGACCCGATCGGAACGGATAAGGAAGGCAACGAGATCACGCTGATCGACATTCTCGGCACCGAGAACGACGATGTCGTAGACATGGTGCAGTTGAAGATCGAGAAGTCGAAGATTTACAAGAACCTCGATATATTGGATGAGCGGGAAAAGGAAGTCGTCGTCGGGCGGTTCGGCTTGGAGCACGGCGGGGAAGAGCGGACGCAGCGGGAGATCGCGAAGGAGCTGGGGATTAGCAGGAGCTACGTGTCGCGGATCGAGAAGCGGGCGCTGATGAAGCTGTATCATGAGTTCTATAAGGTGAAAAAGTGAATGGAATGCCCTCGGCGAGCTTGCGATGCCGGGGGCATGCCCGCATGTGTGCGCAGTTGGAATTAGTCGAACTACAGCACAACTTTTGAGTGAAAAGCCTCTCGAGTTCGAATTTGCCGAATTGGAGAGGCTTTTTCGTGCGAAGACGCAAGTATAGGCTCTCTAAGTAGGCTAATCCGAACTGCAGACGACAAATCAATAAGTCTTTGACATGCAAGTCGGCTAATCCGAACTACACACAAATGAAAATCTATGAGTATACATTGTTACAGCTCTCTTGGGTGTTAGCGCATGAGGTTCGTATACGGGAACTGCTCGATGCCTGGAATCGTGTAGACTTTGCTATAACCTGCATCTACAAGTACTTGTGCCGCTACAGAACTCTTATATCCCCTCTGGCAGTACAGGATTAGTGGGGTATCCTTTCTAGTACATATTGAGAACGGATTATTCGAGACATCCTGTAAAGGTATACAAATGCTACCCTGTAAATGCCCTGCTGCATAATCCTCATGCGTTCGCACGTCAACGATCATTGCAGTATGATCATGTAACATCAGCATCCACGCTTCGTCGGGGGTCAGATGTTTACTTTGAAGAACTCTGCCCCCAGTTAGATGGATACGCTGCTCTTTATCAAGCATTCTTGCAACAATAGCTGCAGCTTCCGCACGGGTCAAGCTGCCCTCACCATCGAACACGTCTTGTTCACGCCCGAGCATTATTCCTTTTACATACACCTGCGCGATATGCACGACGCAGGTACGGCAAGCATATAAGTCCCTAAGTTTCTCTGCCGCCGACCACTCGCGCTCATCTTGTTCCCCGAATTCTGTCACAAGCGCCTCATGAACGATTCGTGCAGCGGAACGGCGCTCAATGGGGTTGCTTATGTTCGTTAGATCATAGTCCTCTGTTATTCCCTTATGCAACGCGTAATTCATATACCCTGATGACCAACTGCCGCGCGTTGGTTCGATATGGCCCGTGCTGCTTCTTATGACCATGGCTACAAACTCTTCAGTAGTAACAGGATCGCCGGGAAGAACTTTGCGTTCCGAATCATTATTCATTGCTGTTTCCATTCCTGTTCTCCTATTATTCGAGTGGAGTGACTCTGATGGTCAAATTGTCATACGCGTCAATGCCTGCGACAGAGAAGGTCCTTGAGTTGTTCGTTGATACCTCGCCAGTCCATAAATTGTTCAGGGAATAGCTTGCGGCATTTTTGAATTTTTCGACATCCATTAATTTATGCCCGATATAATCGAGAATGCGGCTAACATCAACGGCATGCTCCTTCGTATCTCTTGAGTCGCTGAGATTAATAAAGGATATGGCAATATCTCCGTTCGCAAGAGGCTTGACTAGAATATCGACGCGGTCGGTATTGGCGATATACGCAGTATCGGGATTGGCATTATCGATCGAGCAGTAAATTCGTTTGGCCTGGATGCCGAGGGCATCTTGATTCAAGGCGATGACGTCTTTGTTCGCAATAATCCTCCACAGCTCGTCACCCTTTGTGACCCGCCTGAGATCCATTCCAAGCATAATCGGAGCATTCATCATACACCACATGGTCATATGCGTTTTACTCATCGTACTCGTAATTCCGTTCATCCCGATGACAAGCATATCAGGATCGTTCCACCCCTTGTCGAGTCCGGCGAACTCATCCATGATAACCGCCTTGCTATATTGCGAGGTTATGCTTGCGGTATGGTTTGAACGCCATTCGGCAGAGCCCGGATTGCCGTCGGAGCCGACACTGAAGGTGATATCATTAAGAATACGCCAAGAGTCTCCCACCTTATAACCCCAGTTGTGCGGCTGCGTTTTCCCCCATTCGCAGATGGAGAGCACAACATCATGGTCAGGGTCGGCCTGGTTCAATCCTTCAAGAAAGGCCGCATAGGAATTTAGTGTATTTTCCTGCCTTCTATGGTTCATAAGGCGTATAACATTTTCCCCTTGATTTAAGAAGACCTTTATTTGTTCCGAGTCTACGAAGGTCGTAGTGCTTGGGGTAAGAGGAAGCAGATGATCGAAATATCGAGTCTCAAGCTCCGCGTCTCCTACTGCAAGTTGAAGCCAGCGTCCCGTGCCGTTTTCCTCGCCGCTCGCGTAGGCCACAGTGACGGCATATTCTCCGCTTGCCGGTGCGTTCACCGTAAACTTTAGCTCGCCCCACCGGTCGCCTACAGGTGTTGTACCCACGTTCGTTCCGTCGAATGTGCCGATATTGGTCACATAGTCGCCGCTGTTTTTTGATGCACCCTGTCCCAGAAGCGCGCCTTCCTTAACGGCATTCAATGTTAATTTCCACGCTTCACCTGTAACCGTAATGCTTCTGATATTCGGGGCATAAGCATACTTAGCATTTTTCGAGTCCGAGAACGTTGCGTTGTCCCAGAGGTAGTAGCAGTTGTCAACCTTTATAAAGTCTACCCCCCAGTCAATATATGCCCCTGTGTCGACATCCTCATAGCCGCAAGTGCCTACTGCGGATCCTGCACATAGATGTGTACCGATATCATTGTACATCCCGAATTTGAGTCCCTTGCGGCGGATATAATCGGACAATGCTTTAAAGCCGCTCGGAAACTTAATCGGTTCATTCGACAGTAATCCGTTTACGCGTTCGGACTTATAGCAGCCGTCATCGAGCACGACATACTTGTAGCCCAATTCCGCAAGACCCAAGTCAACCATAGCGTCTGCCATGGCCTTCGTGAGTACTTCATTGTTTT
This sequence comes from Bacillota bacterium, assembly GCA_023386495.1. Classification (GTDB taxonomy): domain Bacteria; phylum Bacillota; class Bacilli; order Paenibacillales; family Paenibacillaceae; genus Paenibacillus_I. Next base: position 36,355 of record JAEWJS010000032.1, read on the forward strand.
TGCTGCCGAAAGCATTCCAACTGTTCCAGCCCATGGCAGGGAGGCGTCCCTGCTTTTTATTCAATAACACCTTGCCGTTCGAGAAAGCCGGAAAAATATAGTCAGGATCCGTGATCTCGTCCGGCGCAGTTCTTGATGTCGTTCTGGCAGATACCTTGTCCATGTGAAAAACCTCCTTCAATGTATAATTTTATTGATAGGATAGGACAAATCGCAGCGTTGATAAATGTGTTTTTATCGAGTGTTTATGGGGAAATGTGATATATTGATTTCGGGAGCTGAATGCCATGAAACTTTATTTTGCGAAAAGCCCTTTGATCTCATCTGATATTTATCCCATGCAATATGGCGAGCAGCAGTGCGATAACGGATATTCCTTTGGACCTGCAGTGCGTAATTTCTATCTCATCCATTACATTTACAGTGGACAAGGCGAATTACATATTAATAAAAAAGTTTATAAAGTACACGCAGGACAGTTTTTTCTGATATATCCGAAAGAAACGGCCTATTATAAGGCAGATGACAATGAGCCGTGGCTGTATCGCTGGATTGAGTTTGACGGCAGTTTTTCGGAGAAGATTATGGCTGTGGCAGGTTTCTCGCACGATAATCACGTTTTATATGACGATAATGGCGTCGGAAACGCATTGAAGCATATAATTGATTTGGGGTGGACGGACTTAGAAACGATCATGAGCCGTTTCTGGCCGTTGATTGCGGCGCTTACGAAGGGGAATTTATTAAACAAAGATGAGAATACAGCCGAGACCTATGTCTCCTATGCAAAAAACTATATAAGAAGCAATGTGCACAAAAGGATATCCGTATCTGAGATTGCCCATTTTCTAAACATAGACCGCAGCCATCTGGCACGAATCTTCAAACATATTTGCGACATAAGCACGCAGCAGTTTATCATTACGTATAAAATGGAATTGGCTTCGCAATCGCTCAAAAAAAACAGCATGACTATCAAGGAAGTAGCCCATAGCGTCGGATATGACAATCAAATGGAGTTTTCAAAGATGTTTAAAAAACACTTTAACATGACGCCCTCGCAATGGAGAGAACAAGAATTTTTTCAACAGTCCATAAATAACTATGAATGATCACTTAGGGGTTATCGCATGATGATGAGAGGAATGGAATTAAAATTGGTTGATAACTTTTGGGAGGAATTACCTAAACCGTTCTTTGTACTGGCTCCTATGGAAGATGTAACGAATGTTGTGTTTCGTCATGTTGTGAGTAAAGCGGGTAGACCTGATGTTTTTTTCACTGAGTTTACAAGTACGGAAGGATACTGTAATCCAGATGCGATATATAGTGAACGTGGGAGATTATACTTTACAGAAGATGAACAGCCTATGGTTGCGCATATTTGGGGAAATAACCCTGCTGATTATCGGGAAATGAGCATAGGTTTAGCTAAGCTTGGATTTAAAGGCATTGATATTAATATGGGCTGTCCTGCTCATAACGTCGCAGCGAAAGCTAAGGGTAGCGGACTGATCCTACAACCTAAGCTTGCAGCAGATATAATACAAGCTACTAAAGCAGGTGGATTGCCGGTGAGTGTAAAAACTAGACTTGGCTATTCACATGTCGATGAGTGGCGTGAGTGGTTATCACATCTATTGCGGCAAGATATTGCAAATCTTTCAATTCATCTACGAACCAAGAAAGAAATGAGTAAAGTGGCTGCTCATTGGGAGCTTATTCCTGAAATTAAACAGCTTCGCGATCAGATTGCACCCCATACATTATTAACGATTAATGGCGATATAGCTGATCGAAAAACAGGCTTATTACTGGCAGAACAATATGGAATTGATGGCATTATGATCGGTAGAGGGATATTTAATAATCCATATGCTTTTGAGCAAACACCTAGAGAGCATAGCAGAGACGAAAAAATTGCGTTATTAAACTACCATATTGATTTATATGATCAATATGCAACCGAACTAGAACCGAGACCATTTGTTCATTTACTTCGTTTTTTCAAGATTTATATGAATGGATTCGATGACGCAGATGCATTGAAAAATGAGCTCATGCAAACGAAGTCAACAGATGAAGTGCGTCAAGTGCTGCAAAACTTTTGATCAAGGCGATCGAGAGCTTCCAGACCGCCTAGCGGTGAACCAGCAGGGATTCCTAGGAATGAAAGAACATCCGCCCCATCGCTGGGAGCGGATGTTTTGCGTAATTTTTCCTCTAATACGATTATACCACAAAAACGAATTTAGTAACAGAATGCCTTTTGTGGGAATTTCATACTATAGTATGGGATATATATCCGAAAGAGGTGTATCGGGATAGAGTTGAAAAAAGATGTGTTAGATCATGGACCTTTCTTCCATGGAACGAAAGCCGCACTGAAAATTGGCGAGTTGTTAGAACCGCAATACTTATCCAATTACCAAAATAAAAAATCCAACCACATCTATTTTACGGCAACCTTAGATGCTGCCAAATGGGGTGCTGAATTTGCGGCTTCCCATTCGAAAGAAAGAATTTATATTGTAGAACCATTAGGGGAATTTGAAAATGATCCCAACGTTACGGACAAAAGAATGCCTGGGAACCCGACACGTTCTTATCGATCCAAATCACCATTGAAAATAGTGGCCGAATTAAGTTCATGGGAACGACATTCCGACGAACAAATAAATCATATGATTGCATCTATTAATAAACTGCGTGAGCAAGGGAAGTTTGTAATATACGACTAATTCGGATGAGCCGAACTACAGCACAATATTCGGCTGCAAAGCCTCTCCAGTTCGGATATGCCGAATTGGAGAGGCTTTTTCGCGCGAAGGCGCAAACATTGGCTTCCGAAGTAGCCGAATTCGAATTGCAGACCAGCGCTCGCTCAGTCACGAACACGCAGTTCGGCCAATCCGAACTACATGCAAACCGCGGGTATGACATTTGACCTGGCTACAGCCACTTCTTTTTATATGCGATATCGATGGCATCCCTGCTTCTTTTGACATTCAGCTTTCGCAGGATGTTGCTGATGTGATTTTTCACCGTATTGCGCGAAATGAAGAGATGGCTCTCGATATCCAGTTGCGAGTAGCCGGTTGAGATCAGCTTTAGGATTTCGAATTCCGATTTCGTGAGGATCGACTTTTCCTCTTGGATTTTTAATCGGCTTAGTTCAAGTCGTAACGCTTCGGCTGCCGAAGGGTGAATGGCAGAACGATCGTTATGTGCGTCGACGATGGCATCAGGCAAGTCTCTGTAGTCCTTCTTGTTAATGAAGTTGATAGCCCCCACCTTGAAGCTATCGATGATGATGCGTTGGTCGTCGACCGAGGTGAGCATGATCACTTTAGAAGGCTTAATATGAAGCATCTCAATCAAGGTTTCGATGCCGTCATAGACACCGTTAGCCAGCATGATGTCCATCACAACGATGTGCACGTCAAGGTAGGGGAAGAGGTTGAGCGCTTGTTCCTTCGAGTTCGCAGCGCCGACCACAACGATATTCGCCGATTTCTCCAAGTATTGCGTTATCTCCTCGATCCAGGCCTGCTCGTCATCGACCATCAGAACCTTGATGATTTCCATGTCGGATTCGCTCCTTACAAAAATATACACTTCTACTATATAGGATATTAGTTCGATTAGATAGAGTCTGAAGTGGGGATATGACGTCTTCCGCCTGATCTCTATCTGAGTACTAGACCATATAGTCCTTATTAGAGTTCTAGGACTAGAGAGAAGCGTACTTCTTGCATAATGCCGCATGCGTTACACTATTTGTAAAGGTTTTCATATCTGCTGCATGAAGGAGTGAGAGATAATGAGGCGTCATCTGGGAGCGGGATTGGTCGTTATTGGATATTTGTTGCTGCTATTGCAATTTGGTACGGAGTGGGCTGCGGCAAGCACAGTAGAATTGATTCCCGATCGGCAGTTGGAGCAGCACGTACGCGTGCAATTGAATAAACCAGACGGCGAATTGACTCCGGATGATCTGTCGCAGCTGCGTTATCTCGATGCCACGGTCAGCGAAGTTGTCTATTTGGATGGCTTGCAATACGCGACGAATTTGACGGTGTTGATGCTTAACGATAATGACATCTATGATATCCGTCCAATAGAAGGCCTTCGACAATTGAGTTACGTCAATTTAGAAAATAATTTGCTGGATACTTCGGAATCGAGCGATGCGGGGCGGACTATTCGCACGCTGGAACAGCAAGGCACTACCGTGCACTATGGCCGTCAACGAGGGATAACGCTTACCGATCCGGTTCTCGCAGAAGCCATTCGGGATACGCTAGGAATCCAACATCGCGTATTAACGGAAGAAGACTTGAAGCAGTTGACCTATCTCGATGTGAGCCGCCGGACCATCGTAAGTGTGGAGGGTCTCCAATATGCGGATAATCTTGCCTACCTATTGTTAAGTGGCACGCATGTTCACGATCTCACGCCCTTGGAGAATCTGACATCCGTGAAATATCTGGATATCAACGGCGTAGACATCGATGTATCGCCGGGAAGCGACAATCAGGTTGTACTCGAGAAATTGGTAGACGGCGGTGCGGTAGTCAAATTCGAAAACAAAACGTATGTCCCTCCTGTGGTGGCCATTGCCGTGGAAGACGATGTGCTGGAGGCTGGAATCCGGAGCGCAATCGGCAAACCGCGCGGCGATCTGACTCGCAAAGATTTGGAACGATTAACTTCATTGACTGTAACCGGGGGAGTGAAGAATATCCAAGGGATAGCGGCCGCTGTCAATCTGACGCATCTTAATTTGGATGATAATGCGATATCGAACATTGCAGAGTTGGAAAGGTTACAGCAGCTGGTTACGTTGAACATTCGTAGGAATCGCCTGGATACGCAATCGACTTCCGCCGCGATGCAAGTGATTCGGAGCTTGGAACGGAACGGAACGACAGTGAACTATCAGCCGCAGAAGCAGGCTGCCAGCGGACTGTTAAGCTCGCTAAGCGTTAGCAATGGCGTGGTGCTCAGCCCTTCCTTCAATAAGAATGTTATCGTCTACAATGGAAGTGTCGGCGAACATGTGACCACGATCAAGGTGACGCCGTACGCGGAAAGCCGTGATGCCGCTATTACCGTTAACGGCCAATCTGTCACGAGCGGACAGCCGAGCCATAGCATTGCCTTGCATGCAATCAGTACGATCATTACGATCGAAGTAACAGGCACCGAAGACAAGCAGACGTATACACTCATTGTGACCAAGGGGGGAAATAGTGCGGATCTGAGCGGGTTAACTTTGGGGGGAAGCGTGAGGCTGAGCCCGAACTTTCAAGCGAACACGACGCAATACAGTGCGATTGTAAGCGAATCCGCTTCTTCAATTCTCATTAGTCCGACAGCTTCCGATTCATCGGCAACGATCAGGATTAATGATGCTATCGTAAGCAGCGGGTCAAGCCGTTCGGTCAACTTGACCGAGGACACGACTACCATACACGTCAAAGTGACGGCAGGAAACGGGGTGAATAATAAAACGTATACGCTTCGCGTTACTAAGAATGAAGACGCTCCGTTGCTTGAGAATCTTCGACTGTCGGATGGAGCCCAATTAAGCCCTGCATTCGACCCCGAGAATACGAACTATAACGTCACCATCAATCAGGACATCTCGCAAATCAGCGTGATGCCGTCCGCGGCAAGCGGGACGGTCGTCCGCGTGAATGGGGAAGAATCGAGTAGCGGAGCATGGAGCGGGCCGTTAGAGCTTAAGCCGGGCGTAAATACGTTCCATATCGAGGTTCGTACGACGCGCTCGGATTCCGCATCCACAACCTATACCCTTCGCGTGGTAAGGGATACGCCGACCCCCACGAATGTCGCGATGCCGATGAACGGCAACGATATCGGACAAGCAAGCAGATTTACGGATATCGGCAATCATTGGGCGAGGCACGAGATTGCATTATTAGCTTCGCAGTCCATTCTGGAAGGGCAATCGGCAACACTATTTGCGCCTGACAGCCCCATCTCAAGGGCCGAGTTTATTTCCGTTCTGGTTCGTGCGTTGTCGATCGAGTCCCCTAGTGAGGCTGTAACGTTCAAGGATGTGACGAGCCAAGACTGGTTCAGCAATAACGTGTCTGCCGCAGTGAAGGCGGGGATCGTGCAAGGATTCGATGACCAGACCTTCCGTCCCAAGAAGCAGATCAGCCGTGAGGAGATGGCTGTCATGGTTATGAATGCCTTAGGCAATGCGGTTGTCGTAGATAGAGATTCGGCCTCCCAGCGGGTTCAGATGTACAAGGATTATGAGGAGATTAGTACATGGGCCAGAGAAGCTGTCGCTGCCGTTGTGGCCATCGAGTTAATGAAAGGGACTTCCGAGGAGCTGTATTCGCCCAAGCAAGCATCAACCAGAGCGCAAGCAGCCGTCATCGTCGCTCGAGTGATGAAATATATGCAGCTTAATCATGGCGATCTTGTGCAATATACGGAGCCTGAGCAGTGGGATAATGCCGCTGAACCTCAACAGTGGGATACTACCGCCGAACCTCAACGGTGGGATACTACCGCTGAACCTCAACAGTGGGATAGTGGTGGGAATCGGTATACTTAAAAAAACAAGAACAACGGTACAATTACCTGATGGGATTGTACCGTTGTTCTCTTTGTTATTCCAATACGATCTCCGCCACGCAGCAGGCCGGAAGCTCCAAGGACAAGCTGTTGCCTTCCACGGCGACATCCGGCATCGAGCGAATCTCGACCTGGGCCGGCTGGCCGAAGGCGTTGTGACTGTTCATATCGCCGCTGATATAACGGATAGATGCCGACGTGAACGTTCTGCCGGCCAGCATGAGGGTTGTCGGTCGGGCTTCGTTCGCCGACAAGTTGACGACGGTCGCATGCACCTTGCCATCCGCTCTCTCGGAAGCGCTCAGATGAAGCGCGGGCACCTTAGCCTCCTCCGTACCGATTAAATCCTGCTGCACGTAGCTTTCAATCAGCGTAGCATCGTGATGTCCTTTGAACAGATCGAAGACGTGGTAAGTAGGCGTTAACACCATCTTGTCTCCTTCCGTCAAGATGACCGATTGAAGCACGTTGACCATTTGCGCCAGATTGGCCATTCGTACCCGATCGCTGTGGGCGTTGAAAATATTAAGCGAGACGGCGGCAACAACGGCGTCGCGCATCGTGTTCTGCTGGAACAGGAATGCGGGATTGGTGTCCGGCTCGACCTGATGCCACGTCCCCCATTCGTCAAATATGATCGCGACTCTGGCATCCGGATCATGCTGATCCATTACGCACTTGTGACGGCGGATGAGCTCGTCCGTGAACATCGTCCGGCGCAGCGTCCGATAGTAGTTTCCTTCGTCGAAGCCGACGGCCGGCCCCTTTTTCTCCCACGGATATGCCTCCGTCTTGTAATAACCGGGCATCGTATAGTAGTGGAGAGAGAGGCCGTCCATTCTGCTGCCGGCGTGACTCATCATCGTATCCGTCCACTTGTAATCGGCGCCGTCGGCTCCGCAGGCTACCCTGAATAACTTGTTGTCGTCGTAGTTGCGAATATAGGTTTCGAATTTCTTGTATTCGTCCGCATAATATTCCGGCCGCATATGGCCGCCGCATGCCCAATTCTCGTTGCCGATTCCGACGAATTCCACCTTCCAGGGCTTCTCGCGGCCGTTCTCCCGTCTCCAATTGGCCATCGGGGATTCGCCTGCGAACGTCATGTATTCGATCCATTCGCTTGCCTCGCGCGCCGTTCCCGAGCCGACATTAGCCGCTACGTAAGCAGCGCTTCCGATCTGCTCACACAGGTCCAGGAACTCGTGCGTACCGAAGGAATTATCCTCCACCACGCATCCCCACCCCGCATTCACGATACGCTTGCGGTCGGGTCCTACGCCGTCCTTCCAATTGTAATATTCGGCGAAGCAGCCGCCGGGCCAGCGCAGCACCGGAACGCGGATATGGCGCAGTGCCTCCACGACGTCCGTACGCAAGCCGCGCACGTTGGGGATCGGACTGTCAGGGCCCACATAAATCCCTTCGTATATGCCTCTTCCCAAATGCTCCGCAAAATGGCCATAAATATTCTTATTGATCGTGCCATACTTTCGTCCTGCATTGATGAATAATAGAGACATGAACAACGCTCCAATCTACAAGGGATGAGAATTCAATCAAGCTTGCGGTTCCTTACGAATTCTCATTGTAGCGCTTTCATGGGAACGGATTCAACCCCCACAGGCGCTTCTCTATGCAATGGTAAAGAGATGATAAGAAAGTGGAGATCGGGATTATGGACATCACATTCCTATTAGGGAGGCGGAGCAAGACATGAATACGTTTCACGGCAAACCCAACACCTACGTCGGGCAAGTGGATCTGAACGTGGAGAACTTGGAGCGCGCGTTGGCTTTTTATCAAGAAGTGATCGGATTCAAGGTTCTGGAACGCACGGAAAGTACGGCAAAGCTTACCGCAGACGGAAAGACGGCTCTATTGTCCATCGAGCAGCCGGATAACGTTGAGCCGATCCAGGGTAAGACGACAGGGTTGTACCACTTCGCTCTTCTCCTTCCGGAACGCTCCGATCTGGCGCGGATCGTACAGCATTTCGCCAAGATCGGATTGCGCTTCGGCTCTTCCGACCATCTTGTCAGCGAAGCGCTATACTTGTCGGATCCGGACGGTAACGGCATCGAAATTTATAGGGACCGCGAACCTTCGGAATGGAAATGGAATGACGGCGAAGTGGATATGGCGGTCGATCCATTGGATTTTCGGGATCTTCTAGCGGGGGCGGATCAGCAAGCTTGGAACGGACTGCCGCCCGATACCGTGATGGGGCATATTCATTTGCATGTAGCGGAGCTCACGATGACGGAACGATTCTATACGCAGGGCCTCGGGTTCGAAGTCGTGAATCGGTTTGGGTCGCAGGCGATTTTTATTTCGACCGGCCGATACCATCATCACATTGGACTGAACACGTGGAACGGCGTCGGCGCGCCTATGCCGCCAGCTAACCGGGTCGGACTCCGATCGTTTACGCTGATCTATCCCGACGATGCAGCAAGAGATCGTGCCGTAGTCCATTTACGGGGGATCGGCGCATCTGTCGTCGAGGAGAGAGGAGCATTCCTAACGAGCGACCCGTCCGGCAATCGCGTATGGTTACGGGTGCGGTAGCAGAGCGGCATTCCCGGCTCAGGTCGCGCGGGTATGACGTATGAGGTCGGATGGTAAATTAATCGCTCGCAGTTCGGGTTAGCCGAACTACGAACAGCGCTGAAAAACGCGAAGCCTCTCCAGTTCGGATTTGCCGAATTGGAGAGGCTTTTTCAATCAGTGGTGCCGAAATCAGGGATCTAATCAGGCGAATCCGAACTGCAAGCGTTCGTCCTGTCGGCCACGGACACGCAATTCGGCCAATCCGAACTACTGATCCACACTCCGCGTAGGGTCGCAAGCAAACGACCTGTCGCATGCCGCACATATCCATTTGGCTTATGCCAAGCTACTCCGAACGCAAGGCCGCTCCTCTCGCCGCATTGTGCGCGAGGCGATGGAACTCGTTGTTCTTCTTATGCCGGCCGATGTACCTAATCTGTACGTTAACCTCAGGGAACTGGCGATGGAGCACGGTTAGCTTGGCTATCACTTCATCGCGTGCCTGCTCGACATGCGAATCCGCAAAATAGCTTTGAGCCAGCAGGCGCGAAATGCGGCTGCAGTCGGAGTAGACGATGGCGAAGGACGGCCTTGTGTCAGCATCCGTCAATGCGGCTGACACCGCATCCAAGCTTAATCCGATCGCCATCATCTCGCCGTAGTTCGAGCCAGGGTCCCGTTCGAGCATCAATGGCTTCATGGACACCAGGACCGTTCGATTGTACACGGTGCAGCAAGCCACTCCGTAAGCATTGCGCGCAGCGAACCCGGCGTAATCGCAGTAGAGCGACATCGTTCCTGCATTCACAATCTTCTCCCTCAGGCTCGGACGCGCCATCGCCCGGAGCACGAACGACTCCGTCATCACTTCATTCATCGTTATATCTCCACTTCTCCGCATCGAAGGTTCTGCGCACTCTATCATCAGGATGAACCGATCGATGCGCCTGTAAACCCCTCGACGCTCAATCGCCCAGCAGCAGATTGTCGTTCAGATGCTGACGTACGTAGGTCGGGCGCTCCCGCGCAAAAGCTTTCATCGTCTCGATCTGCTCGCTCCAGTGGCCGTAACTATACGGGCGGCCCCAGCGTGCAATATGCTCGTCAATCTCCGCAACAATGCCTTGCTTGAAGGAGTCGATGAGCGCGACGACACGTTCCGGCGCGAAGGTGCTCTTCAAGTGAACGTCGAATCTAGCGGCAAAGCGTTCGCGGAATTCGTCATTCAAGAGAAGCGTGCGCAGGAGGAACGTGGACCAATCGGGGTTGGGCCAGTCCGGGCCGTTCGGTGCCGTAGCGAACGCCAGCGTATCGTGCTTGTAGTTCTCCTTGCCGTACATGCCGAACCCGAAGTCCGTATCGAAGACGATCCAACGCCACCTGCCGTCTCTCCCATATTCCGCACCCGGCGAATAGCTGTCTGTCTTCTCCCGCCACATGCGAATGTTGTTGCCCGGCCAGTCGGTGTTAGCGTAATAGATTTGCGCGGCCATATAGTCGATGAAGTTATCGACGTCCATCTGTGTCTGAATGTAGGCATAATGCTCGTCTTCGCGAATATCGTGATCCTTCAAGTACTGGATCATCGCATTGTAATGGTCGGCGTCGCCGGCAATCGGCTCGGCATTGAACTCCAGCAGATCGATCCGATTCGGTTCGATGCCGTACTTCTCCGCAATGTATTCTTCGTCCGCCCGTTCGCGAATGTTATGGATGCCCCAGTACTCCCCGTTCAGGAACACGACGGCAGGCCGGTACCCCAGCGTATCGACCGATGTATGCCCTTCCTCTAGCAAATGCTGCATGAAGGCATCGCGGAACAGCGAGCCGTCATGGTCGTTGCCGGATGACCGCAGCACCACCACATCGAACTTCTCGTAATCGCGATCCGGGAAGAGGCGGTACTTAAGCTTCCCTTCGCCGTATTCTTTGCGGAAATATAGCCGCAGGCTCTTGATCGGGTTGGCGGTCGTCGCGCCGCCGTGGATGCGGACACCGGCGTCCAGCGCGAAGCCTTGCGTGCCATCCGGCTCGAATAGTTCCACGCTCACCGGGCGCTCCCACTCGCGGCCGCTCTGCGTGTAGTTGGCCGGATTCTCCCAAGGGCGCTCCGGAACGGCGTTCCGGTACAGATTGCCGGGCACATAGATACCGGTCTCGTTGTCGAAGAAGTGCCGCCCGTCCGTAGCTAGCGAGATGACCGGCAGGCTTATGCGATCGCGTCCTTCGGGGTGGATGAAATAAGTCCGGGTGACGACCGGGCTCTTCTTCCCGTTCGAGCCGATTGCCGCAGCCCTGACGACGGTTCCCTTGAACACGCGGGGCGGCTTGATCCACCCCTCGCGGGTCGTCTCGATATCGGCGAATACGTTCGCCTCATCCGACCTATCCTTGATCGGTATCGGAGCCGTATAGATCGGCGACTCCGCCGTCGGTTCGGACCCGTCCAACGTGTAGTGAATGCGCGCTCCGGAATCGCCAGCAGTAATCGTCAATGCAATCGGCTCGGTGTAGAAGCCCCCGCGTTCGGAGAAGTCGGGAAGGGCAGGCTCCGCAGTCTCCCCAGCAGCACGCGCTTCCGGCTCCGCAACACCGGGTACGCCGCCTGTTGCAGCAGGCACCGCATTGTCGCGTGCCGACGGCGCGATGAGATAGGCAACCAGCCACATGGCGAGGAGTCCAGCGACGATCGCCAACAGCTTCTTGCGCAGACCGGCATTAGGTTTCGTATTGTGCATATCAGCGACCGACCCCTTGCATGCCGAGCGAGATTTTCAGATTGGCGTTCCGTTCGCGGATAGCATCAATGAATTGCTTCTCGTCCACGCCGTGCTTCAACCGAATCGCGTACTCCAGCTGCAGGGCCGTCCCGAGATTGATCGTCTCCACCTCGTTGAGTACATACGAATCCAGCCGCTCGCGGAAAATATCGTCGAATAACCGCGCGTACTCCACATTCTCCGGGACCAGGATACGCAGCCGCTGCTCCGGCTGCCTGTGGCCGTAGTTGAACAGTTGCAGCGCATAGACGACTGCGCAGACCGTGACCGTGAAGACGATGGCGAGCAGGTAGAAGCCGAGCCCGCAAGCGATGCCGGCCCCCATGCCGAAGAAGATGAAGGCGATGTCCTTCGGATCGTTCATCGCCGTGCGGAACCGGATGATAGAGAATGCGCCGACTAGGCCGAACGCGACCGCAATGTTGTTGCCGATCACGATCATGATGACTGCCACGACCACGCTCATTATAATGATCGTATGGACGAATGATTGGGAATAATTGCGTCCGGCGTAAGTCGCGCGATACACAGAGGTAATGAGCAGCGTAAGCGCGAAGGTCAGGCAGATCGCCGCTAGTCCTTCCAGCAGCGTCAACTTCGTCGATGCATCGCGGAAAAGTTCAAGTTGTGCCAATTGCTGCTCCATCTGAGAGACCTCCTATATGCGGATTGTGGAATAACCGTCTTCGCTCGCGGATCGTATCGCTAATCGGACATGCCGTGTCGACGCTCGAGCAGTACTTCGACACGCCCCGCATCTCGCAGCGGTATTCGCTGAGTATCCTCGCCAGCCATAACGGGACGCTCTGCCTGACCTTGACCTCCAGAATGACGAGATTCGGGTCGACGAACGGGAGGGCGGCGGCGCCGCTGTCCAACCGCAGATCCTCATGCCGGCAGGCGAGCCGATAATCGAACGTGACGCGGAGATCGTCATCCTCGATGCCTTCGAACGCCTGTCGCTCATATTCCACGATGACGCGCGGCATCAGCGCATGGCGGCTGCGGGCATAAGCGATTTCCCTTAACACTTGCGGGTTGGAGGAGGCATAATCCTCGGCCGCAGCCTCCTGGGCCTGAACGAATCGGTTTGCTTCCTGCAGCTCCATCACGGTCCTTCGTTTGTGGATGCGGTTATTGGCCTTCTGCTTCAATTCGAAGAATACGGTACGCGGCAATCGGCTGCCGTTAATCGCGGATGGCTGCTCGGCGGCATGTTCGGAATCGGCCAGCCGTTCGTATAGCCGCATGCGCAGCTTCTGCCGGATCGGCAGGCGGTTGACCGTCTCGAAGTAGACCCGATGGTCGGTCGAGTCGAAGTAGAGGCTCGTAATCTTGTAGCGGCCGAGGCGGTCGCCGAAGCGGTCGAATGCCATGCGCGATTCGAGGATCCCGGCGATCGCTTGATAGTCGGCGAACGGAATGAGATACTTTAACTCGACGCGGTTGAACATTTCCTTGATCATTGCGTGTTCCCCCTCACACATCCCGACTGCAACTTTAAAGCGCTTACGAAAATTCTCGTATCCCATAGACAGGGTATCCGACGCTTCTCTTCTACCTATTATAAGGGTGGCGAGATTTAACGTACAACCATTCGGAACAATGAAAGGGAGTGCAACATTACAGATGAGACTTAACCGGGACTGGGAAAATCCTTACATCACTCATATGAACCGTTACCCGATGCATGAGCCGTATGGCGCGTATGAGTCGGTAGAGCAGGCGCTGAGCGGTGATCGAAGAGCTTCGAAATATATCCAATGCTTGAACGGCACGTGGAAGTTCAAGCTGTACCCTTCCCCGGATGCGGTAGATAGCAGTTTCCATGACCCCGCGTACGACGTATCGGACTGGGACGAGATCGCGGTTCCTTCGCATTGGGAGCTTGCCGGTTATAGTAAACCCGTGTACACGAATATCGAGTATCCTTTTCACCGACCTGGAGCGGATGCTTACCATGGCATCCAGCTCAAGAAGGGTAAATATGTGTTGAACGCCCCGCGTGTTCCAGAGGACAATCCAACCGGATGCTACGTCAAGTCGTTCGAGGTTCCCGATCATTTTGGCCGGCGCGACGTCATCCTCGATTTTGCCGGCGTGGAATCCTGTTTCTATGTGTGGCTGAACGGCAGGATCGTCGGGTTCTCGCAGGACAGCAAGCTGAATGCTGCCTTCGATATTACGGACTTCTTGCAAGCCGGACAGAACCGCCTGGCCGTTCAGGTGATGCGCTTCGGCGTCGGCACGTATATGGAGGACCAAGATTACTGGCATCTGTCAGGGATATTCCGAGATGTTCTGATCTATGCGAAGCCTCGAATGCGTATTCATGATTATAAAATCGAGACGCTCTTCCAGGACGATTACACGAAAGCGGAATTAGCCGTGACGGTATATCCGAATAATCAAGCGGATTGCTATGGGGATGCCCATGTCCGGATGTCGCTCTACGACCGCGAGCATCGGCTGGTGACGCAATTCGAGACGCCGAAATTCGCGGATTGCGGGTTTTACCTGCAAGAGCTGTATGTGGCGAAGGTTAGCCAATCCGTGGATCGGCCTAACCTATGGAGCGACGAGACGCCGTATCTGTACACGCTGGTGTTGGAGATGGTCGATCCGGGCGGGAACGTCGTCGATATCGAGCGTGCCAAGGTAGGCTTCCGCGAAATATGGATCGATAATAGCGGCGTCATGCGCATCAATGGGAAGCGGCTCATCGTCAGAGGGGTCAATCTGCATGCCCATCGCCCCGAGACTGGACGCGTCGTATCGACAGCGTATATGCGTGAGCAGATTGCGGTCATGAAGTCGCTGAACATCAACGCAGTGAGGACGAGCCACTATCCGCATGCAATCGAATGGTACGACCTCTGCGACGAGCTGGGCCTGTACGTCGTGGATGAAGCCAATGTGGAGACGCACGGCATCGGCGGTCAGTTAAGCGCCTCATCCGTGTGGACGCATGCTTATATGGAGCGCATGACGCGGATGGTGCTTCGCGACAAGAATCATCCGTCGATTATCTATTGGTCGCTGGGCAACGAATCCGGCTACGGCGCGAACCATGCGGCGATGTACGGCTGGGTGAAGGAATACGATAAGACGAGGTACGTGCAGTATGAATCGAATAACCCTCCGGCCAATATCACGGACATCATAGCGGCGATGTACCCCGCGACGGATTGGGTGCTGGACGTGATGGCCGACAGCGGAGATTTGCGGCCTTTCATTATGTGCGAGTACGCTTACGCGAAAAGCAACAGCAACGGCAATTTCAAGGATTTTTGGGATCTCGTGCACAAGTATCCGCGGTTTCAGGGCGGGTTCATCTGGGACTTCCAGGATAAGGCACTCATCCGCTACAGCGAATCCGGCATCCCGAAATATGTGTACGGCGGCGGCTTCCAAGAGGATATTCTCGACGCCGCGCCCGATATGTGCCTGAACGGCATCGTGTTCCCCGATCTGACGCCGAAGCCGGCTGCGAACGAGATCAAATATGTGCAAGCGCCCGTTCAAATCGAATACTACGAAGTCCCGCATAGCGTGCCTGCACGCAGCGGGTACCGGATTCGCAATCACTACACGCATCGGGAATTGAGTCACCTGACGATCCGCTGGGAGCTCGTATGCGACGGACAAGTTGCCGACAGCGGCACGCTGCGCAAATTCAGCACGCCGGACGCTTCGGCCGAAACGTTCGAAGCGCCGTATGATCCGTCCAAGGTCACCGGCGAAGCCTACTTGAATTTCTATGCGCTCCTGGACGAAGAGACCTTCTATGCGGCTAAGGGAAGCTGTATCTATGCCTGTCAGTTCGAGGTTCAAGGCTCGCAGTATCGGCTGCATGCCGGCGATATCGAGAATGGCGCCCTTCAGCTGGAGGAGTCGGCGGATGAGGTTCATATTCGCAGTGATCGCATGCATGTCGTCTTCTCGAAGACGGCCGCGGCATTCCTCTCGGTGACCTACGACGGCAAGGCATACTTCACGGGCGGCGATCATCACTTCTATCGCGCGCCGACGGGTATCGATGAAGGGATCCCTCATCGATCGCCGAACTATGCAGACGAGTGGAGCGCGCTGGGGCTCCATGAGAATGAGAACCGCAAAGAGATCAAGCGCTTTCGCGTGTATGCGGCACCGTCCCGCGTCGTCATACAGGTTCACGCGCTCTATCATGGCTGCATCGAGACGCAGACCGATTATGCGATCGGCGGACGAGGCATCGAGATCTCGAATACCGTCGCGAACAATGCCGATGTCGACACGATTCCTCGAATCGGGCTTCAATTCGCGTTCTCCGCCGCTTGGAATCGCATCCGATGGTATGGCCGCGGACCGTGGGAGAACTATGCGGATCGCAAATCATCGGCATTCGTAGGGCTGTACGAGAGTGCGGTGGAGGAGCAGCATGTGCCTTACGTCAAGCCCGTCGAATGCGGCGGCAAGGAAGACGTACGCTACCTATACGTATCCGCGGACGACCGCAAGGTCAAGGTGACCGGAGCGGGACACTTCCATTTCGATATTCATCCCTACAGCGTCGAACAGGCAGCGAATGCCGCTTATGCAGACGAGCTAGGCGTTTCCGATTCCGTGTTCCTCCATATTGACCATAAGCATGCGGGACTTGGGGGAGACAACGGCTGGACGAAGAGCATCCATGACGAATATCGCATCGGCAAGGGGATCTACCATTACAAGATCACGATGGAGATGGCGGAGTAAAGGGCATGATTGCACGATCGATCAATTCAAATGCGCCATTCATCATTCCGAAGCGATCCCGCGGCTTGTATGCTGATATCGACCCTCATCGGAAGCGGGGGATACGGAAGCGGAGGGATATGAGGATGGCAGCAACGATATTGATCGCGGGCGGCTATGGTTTGGTCGGCGGCACAATGGCAAGACAACTCCGGGAGGCGCATAAGGATGTTAGGATTATCCTGGCTGGTCGCCATCCCGAACGGGGCGAAGCGTTAGCGGATGAATTGGGGAATAGCAGCACGATGAAGCTTAATCTCGATGAACCGAGCAGCTTGGCTGCGTTAGAGGATGTCGATCTGATTGTCGCAGCGTTGAAAGATCCATCCGATGGGCTGGTCGAAGCCGCGCTATCCAAGGGAGCGGCCCATATCGGCATCACGAAGCTGGCCGACGAGATTGCGCCGGCGGTCATTGCCGCGCGAAGCAAGTCCGCTGCAAGGCCCATCGTGCTGCTCGGCCATTGGCAGGCCGGCGTGATGACGATGGCAGGCATTCATGCTGCAGCGTCTTTCAGTCGGGTGGACACGATCGAGATGACGGCATTGTATGACCCGCTTGACCCGATCGGTCCGATGACGGCAGAGGACAGCGCAAGCTTCATGGGGCGGGCACTCGTTCGCAAGGACCGCGTATGGTCGACCGTATATAGCGCGAACAATACGAGGCAGATCCTGTTATCCGAAGGCAATGAGGCGATCGGGTTTCCGATGGGGGTCTTGGATGTCCCCAGTCTTGCGGCGGTTACGGGTGCGGCAAGCATTCGCTTTGACCTAACGCAAGGCGATTCGCTCGGGACGCGAAGCGGGAATCGGGCATCCCATGATCTGTACATCGACATCGTCGGCGAATTAAGAACCGGAGAATCTGCCAAGAGAAGATTCGTCGTATCGGACCCGAACGGTCAGGCGCATCTGACTGCGTTAGGGACACTGCTAGCGATCGAGCGTGTCCTGGGGCTGGACGGTGAACCGGTCGTAACGGGTGGCGTCTATTTTCCAGAGTCTATCCTATCGGCTGAGCATGTCGTGGCGCGTCTGAGCGCGTCTGGTGTCCAGATCATCGAGGCGTGACCGCTCCATATCGAGATAAGCAATAGTCGAAGCGCTCGTAGAGCGGCTTCGGCTATTCGTGCATCGTGCTAGTCTACGCATTCTAGATTAATCTTCGTTGAGCCGTTACAATGGAAGCAAGGATGGTGTCTTCATTCCTAGACACACACGGCTACGATAAACGGAGATGAAGTTGTGAACCACGCGGCGGACATCATTAAGGCATCCAAGCAGCGCTGTTTCGACCGGGGCATGCGCATGGATGAGATTCCCATGCTTGAAGCGAAGCTCGGGGAGGCAGACATGCGGAGTCGCATGCAGCAGTACGAAGAGTATATCGCCGTTATGAAGTCATTCGGAGCGAGCACTTTCCGCGATCTGAACGGGACGCCGGTCGTGATCTTCTTAACCGATGGTCAGGGGATCGTATTGGAGTGTTTCGGCGACGATTATCTATCCGGGGCGCTGCAAGCGTACGGCATTAAGGTCGGTGTCCAATTCAATGAGGAGGAAATGGGCACGAACGCGATCAGTCTGGCGCTCAGGCATCGGCATTCCGTTCAACTGATCGGCGAGGATCACTATCACTTGCCTTTGCACGGTGTCGCTTGTTATTGCGTGCCGTTCCGATTCCCTCCCGAGAGAAGCGGGCTGGAGGGCACGATTGTCATGATGACGACCTCCGAGCACCATAGTCCGTACGCGCTTGCCTTGCTGTCGAACATGGCGGATGCCATCGAGCGGGAGATTGCGCTCAATCGGCGGCATCGCTATCAGTATTTATTGAATCACCTCATTATTCATTCGGTGAACAGCGGCATTGTACTGACCGACCGCGACGGCATCATCATCGAGTTGAATGAAGCCGCGGGCAGGCTCGCAGGCGTGTGTCGCAATGAGGTGATCGGCCACAATTATGCGAAGGTTGCAGCCTATGCCAGCTATATCGAACAAGCGTTGCACGAACGGCGTTCCGTCGAGAACACAGAGTGCTCTTTCACAATGGCTGATCATGCCAAGCGAACATGTCTGCTAGATTCCGTCCCGATCTTCGATGAGTCGGGTTACGTAGCCGGCGCTTATGTGCAAGTGAGGGATATAACCGAGCGAGCAGAGCTGGAAAGCCAAGTGCTGACCTACGAGAAGCTTGGCGCGGTCGGCAAGCTGGCAGCGGGTATCGCGCATGAAATCCGTAATCCGTTAACGACGATCATGGGATTCATGCAGATGTTGAAGGAGCGGGATGAATTGCCCGATGCGAGCGCGAGATATGTCTCGATTATGCAGTCCGAGCTTCAAGACCTGAATCGGTTAGTGTCGGACTTCGTCACGATGGCCAAGCCGAGCTCACCTCACAAGAGAACAACCGATGTGAGTCGGCTAATCGAAGATACGCTGCTCTTCATGAGCTCTCAAGCGAATATGATGAACGTGATGCTGCAATATGAACGGTTGTCAGATGACGGCATGGAACTTGTCGTCGATGCCGCTCAGATTAAGCAGGTGCTCATTAATCTGCTTCAGAACGCGATGGAGGCAATGCCAGAGGGCGGAGAGATTCGAGTGAGTCTCGTTCGCCGTACCGGTGCCGTCTTCATTACGGTGCGCGACAGCGGCAAGGGCATGACGGAAGCGCAAGCCAAAGATGTTTTTACGCCGTTCGTCT
Organism: Bacillota bacterium; assembly: GCA_023386495.1. Classification (GTDB taxonomy): domain Bacteria; phylum Bacillota; class Bacilli; order Paenibacillales; family Paenibacillaceae; genus Paenibacillus_I. The sequence continues at coordinate 55,800 of JAEWJS010000032.1, forward strand.
CGACCAAGGAAGCAGGGCTCGGCCTAGGGTTATCGATCTGTTATCGAATCGTCGAAGCCCATGGCGGCCAGATCACGTTCCATTCCGTTCTGAACCAGGGAACGGCGTTCACGATCGAGCTGCCTTGCATGTGAGGCATCCCGCTGCGTCGCGAATCTAGCTGACCGGAAGCCGAATGGCCTCCAGTATCCGCTGCGCCGCCACGATGAGCTCGATCTGGCGGAAGCCGAGGCTGCGGGTATTCGTAAGAGGGCCGCTTATGGCAGCGAGTACCCAATCGGGAAACGGGTAGATGGCATATTTATCGATCCCCTTGGCAGATGCCAGCGCCTCCGCCAAGCCGACGACGAAGGTCATCGAGGAGGCGTCAGCCGGGAGGCGCATGCTGGCGGACAGCCTCGGCACGATGACCTTGCTCCACAGATCCCGGGCAGGAATGCCGCTGGCGCCGAGCATGCGCCCGAGCGCAAGCAGCTTGGCATCGGGCAGCGATGCCAGCATCTCGTCGAATACCTCATCGGTTAGACCGCCTAGTTCGACGCAGTAAGTGCGGCCGTGCAGATTGCGCAGTTGCCGGAGGGCATCGTAGTAACCCATGCTCATGCTGCGGCGTATTTCGTCGGGATAGAAGCTCATCATGCCGCCCAATGGCTCGGATGGCGAGATCGTCGTAACCGAGAGGCCGGGATAGCGGATCCTCCGCCTCCTGCCGAGCGCGAGCGTGCGAACCGCGACGATGCTCGTGTAGCCGCGAAGGGCGAGCATGTTGATCGGACAATTATCGTATAGGCCACCGTCGATAAATGCCTTGTTGTCGATGAAAGTCGTCTGGAAGCCCGGGAAGGAAGCGCTGGCCATGAGATAATCCAGCATACGGCCGAGCGGGATGTCTGCTTTGTACAGCTCGAGCGGCGCCCGATCGCTCAGGGAGATCGTCACGAGGCCGAAGTCGACGGCGGATGCGCGCAGCTTGGTTTCGTCGATGAGGGATTCGATGAACCGGCGCATTTTGCGCGTGTCTATGCCTCTGCTCGCGATTAGCCGCTTCGTGCTCGCGACCAAGTATCGCAGAGCGGTCGAGTCGAGCTTGCGCCGCATCAGCAACCGGTATTCTTCGTCGCTCATGTCGAAGATGATTCGGGCGTCGAGCCGTTCCCACGCTTGATACCCGGTCTCGAAATCGCCTTGCGCGATGACGGCTCCGTTCAAGGCGCCGATCGAGGTGCCGGCTATGGCGTCGAACGATCGGCCGGCCTCAAGAATAGCTCTCGCCACGCCCATATGGTAAGCGCCCTTGGCGCCGCCGCCTTCAAGCGCCAGCGCCAGCTTGCCAGAATTCGCTGCATTCATGATGCCGAGCCTCCTTCGTACCGTCGCGATGACATTCGGTAAGCGTATTATACCGCGAGACAAGACAGCGACACCATCCTCTGTCAGGATGGTGTCGCTGTCTTGTTGTGGCTTACATCAGTTATAAGGGTTGTGGATGAGGAATTCGATTTCCCTGCCGTCGAACATATCGTCGCCAGTTGTCGACTTGAGCTCGCTGAAGACGAGATCGGGATCCTCCCATTCGGCCACCATGCCGGCCTTGAGGACGTATACCGCGAGCAGTTCGGCGGATTGCCCCGCCTTCAATACCGATTCCGAATCGGGTGCAAGCTCGCGCGTCTCCGGCAAGTACCCGGCATCTATCCATAACGCGCTTGTTAGCGTGGACAGGTCGACGTCCGACGAGGACATGTTATCGACGGCATAGCGCGCCGTGAACGCGATGATCGTATCGTCTGCCTTGGACTGCTCCTCAGGGCTTAATTCAAGCTCCGCCCATTGATAGCCGATTAGCGTAATCGCGACGTCGCCGGCTACCTCGCGATCGTCAGGCAGTTCCTCTTGCACGTTCTTCTTCACGGCGAAATTATCGGTCACGATTTTATCTTGATAAGGCTCCACAGGCACTGCAGGATCCGCAGGCTTCGCAGGTACCGCATTAGGATCATAGGAATCGTCCAGCAGGAAATCCCTGCCGCCGATCTTCAGCATCTGCTCATTCCGATCGGGCCGGAAGAAGAGATACACTTCCTTGGTGCCGTCCTTATACTCGAGCAGAATGGAGTAATTGATGACCGTATACCTGCCCGCAGCTTCCGATTCATCTGTAATGGTGAACGATACACCTGAACCGTCGCCGCTTACGTCCGAACCGTCTGACGTCACGCCGATCCACCTATCATCGAGGAAAGTGCCGTCAGGACGGAAAATCATCGTGCTGGACGATGCGAAGCCGCCGCCAAGCGTACCGCTGACATAGCTGGACGCATCGTATTTGCCGCTGAGCTTCAGCCGGTTCAATGGCTCGTGCTTAAAGTACACATCCCCGTCAATCTTCAAGTAGTCTTCCGCGATTTCCAAGGGATAGCGCTTATTGCCGTTCAGAATCAATTCTCCGTTCTTCAACTCGTAGGTCGAGCATTCATCCTTGCTGCAATCGACATTGTCCCATCCGCTCTGAGGCGCTTTCTTCACGAACTGGCTGTCGTTAATGAAATAATAATAGTCCCAGCACATGCCTCGGCAGCCCTTATAGCCGGTAAGATCGGCGGATGCATGCACGTAGAAGCCCCTTAGTGCGCCGGCCGACTCTGACGATTCCGCTCCCCTCGCTGCGCCGGCATTCGCTCGCTTCTGAGCCTCTTCGCGGGTAATGCCGAGAATCTGCATGTATTCGCCGCTGTATACGCTAATCGTTCGCGTCTCGGCATGCCAGCCGACAACCGCACCCGTCGCTTCGCCGACGAACCGCAAGGGAACCATCGTATGCCCGTTGATCGCTTTTCCCGGTACGGCGAGCTCGAACGGCTTGCCGTTAATCGTCGCGGTTCGCTGGCCGAGGACAAGGGCGAACGTGGCATCCCCTTTCGTCCCCGTTACCGTCTGGGTATTGCCGTTCCAATTGAGCTCGATCCCCAGCGACTCGAACAGCGGCCTGAGCTGCACGAGCGTCGTCCCGTTCTGGGCCACAGGCTTGACCGAGAACGTAACCTCCTTCCGGTCGGCGTACACCTTATCGGCTGCAGACGCAGTCTCCGTGTTCAACAGCAGGACCAATACGGCGGCGAATACGGTCAACAGCCCCGCTAAGATCCACTTCCTTTTCTCCCGTAATAGCATTATATTGATCGCGAACTCCTCCTCTCTGATTATCCTTACCCTATGTATAGTAATGTGAATAAGGGATGACTTATTCTTTAACAAGTTAAGAAAGCAGGGATCATGCTGAATATGTCGAATGGTAGGGGGAATCGTGAGCAAGCAGCACAACAGAAGGAGTACAACTTATGAGATTCATGCGGCTATTTATCGAAAATTTTCATAAGGCTACGATCAAGAAGAGAATCATGTTCATTTTTGCGACGGCGACACTGGTTCCGTTTATTTGCGTCGTGCTGCTCTCCTATCATGCGATGTCGAACATTCTATCCAGCAACTTAGAGAACAGCGTACGCAGCAATCTGAAGCAAGTGGAGCTATCCTTCGAAGGCACGATCAACAATTTGAATCACGTGACGCAGCAGCTTGCCTTCCAAGGCAGCATCGGCAAGAAGGTGGACATGCTTCTCTCCTCCGACGATCCGTTCGAGCGAACGGTGTTGCAGGAAGAAATCCATACGGAGCTGAATCTGATCACCTTCACGAACCCTACGATCGGCTTAGTCATGTATTATTCGAAGAATGACGGCTCTTATATGTTCAATAGCACGATTGTGAAAGAAGAATATGAGATACAAGCTCTGCCGCTGCTCGCGGAATATTTTCGCATCTCCTATTTCGGCCCGCATATTAGCAATGAACGTTACAATGACGAATATGTCATTTCCGCGCTCCGCAAGATGGATTTCTCCGGGGAGCATGATGATATCTATGTGTACGTCGAGTCCCGGTTCACCATGTCTCAGAATCTATTCGAGAATAAGCTCGACGACTACTCCTCCTATCTGATCTTGGATAACGACAAGCGGATCGCATACAGCGACGCCGCGCAGGAATTTCCGGTCAATCACTATTTCGAGGATACGATGGAAGGCAGCGATTCGGGGCTGATGAACGGCTATTATTGGTTCAAGCGTACGAGCAATCAAGGCTGGAGCATCGTGTCGCTTATCCCGAAGGACGAGTACAATAAGGAGAAGAATCGGTGGGTCACCCAGATGATCACCTTATCCGTGCTATTCCTGGCGGTAACGTTGTCCGTAGCCTGGCTGCTGTGGAAGATGGTCTACGTTCCGCTGCAGCAATTCAATCAGGAGATCAAATCGTTAACGAAGCGGAATACGCCGCTTCCGGACACGATTCCTACCAAAATTCCGGAATTCGACTACCTGATCAAGCAATTGCAGAATATGAAGAAGCAGATATCTGAACTTATCCAAGAAGTGCAGCTCAAGGAGAAGCGGCGTGCGGATCTGGAGGTTGAGAAGCTGCTGTACCAGATCAATCCCCACTTCCTGATGAATACGCTCGATACCGCGCACTGGCTGGCTGCCATGAACGGGAACCGGGAGCTGGATAAGCTGATTCTATCCTTGAATAAGCTGCTATTCTATAATTTGGGCAAGCGAGGACAGGCCTCTACCATCGGAGAAGAGCTCGATTCGATTAAGCAGTACTTGACGCTGCAGAAGATTCGCTACGACTTCGAGTTCGACGTTAGGCTGCGGGTGGATGATGACGTGCTGGATATCGCGATTCCGCGGTTTATTCTGCAGCCGATATTGGAAAATGCGCTCTATCACGGTCTGGATGACGAGGGCTACATTCAGGTGGATGTCATGAAGGAAGAGGAACGAATCGTGATCTCGGTTCAGGATAACGGCGCAGGCATATCCGACGAGGAAATCGATCGGCTGCTGAATCAGCAGCAAGTGGAGCAGCAGCGCGCAGGGATGGGCATCGGACTCAATTACGTGAAGCGCATGGTGGATAATCAGTACGGCGGCTTGGCAAGTCTGGAAATCGCTAGCGAGCTCGGCAAGGGTACGACCGTCTATCTGAAGGTGCCTTATAGGGAGGTGTTGCAGCTTGATCAAAGTGCTGATCGTGGATGACGATAATCTGGTGAGAAAAGGGCTTATGTCGATCTTGCCTTGGGAAGAGTACAACATGGAGGTTGTCGGCGAGGCGAAGAACGGCGAGAAGGCGCTTGAATTCATCGCTTCGCACCAGGTGGATCTGCTGCTTACGGACCTAGCCATGCCTGTCATGACGGGTATGGAGCTGATGCGCATTGTACGCAAGCAGTATCCGCATATTTTCGTAGTCGTGCTAACGCTGCATCAGGATTTTGAATATATCCAAGAGTGTCTCAGACTCGGCGCCATCGATTATATCGCCAAGGTCGAGATGGAGCAGGACAATTTCCAAGAGGTCATGATGCGGGTGAAAGCGCGGATTCTGGAAGAGCAAGCGAAGAACGGTTCATTGGCAGCGGCCGATCCGGTAGACGAGACGATGCTGGCCGACCTGAAGCAGCGCGGACAAGCAATGGGCTGGGTTCATCGAGCATCCGAGTTCGAGCGATTGCTGGCAGACTTGCAGAGCCTGCAGCTGCCACCGACGAAGCTCACGTCATACCTACAATCGCAGGTCATCGTATGGGATCGGATTTATGCCTCCGTGACCGGCAACCATATCGAATGTCCGGATGAACTCCAATCATTGCCGGAGGCTAGCGAGTGGCTGCACGCGGTAAGAGAGCTGCTGGTCGGCGCCCTCGGCAGAGCTCCTTACTCGGAAGAAGTGAAGGACTGCATCGCGAGAGCGGTACAAGCGATGCACGAGGAGTTAGCCGGACCTGTCCATGCTTCCGAGATGGCCGTTAGAGTCAATATGAGCCGGAGCTACTTCAGCCAATGCTTCAAGGATCTTGTCGGCATGACCTTCAATGAGTATTTACGCCACATTCGGATCGAAAAGGCCAAGGAATATTTGCAGCATACGCATAAGACGATACAGTGGATCACCGAGAATACCGGTTATACGGATCAGAAGTATTTTAGCCGCGTATTTCACGAGAAGACAGGCATGCTGCCGAGCGAGTACCGGCAGATGAACGCATCCGGTGCACGAATGTCCGAAATTTAGGGGGACAAATGTCTGCAGCCGATGTCGAATCCCATGCATCACCCTACCCCAATCGGCAACCGCGTTCTCTCACGAATGCGGTTGCTGCCATGTTATACTGAGCCCACGAGGCAATCGGATCGAAAGCAGGGAGCGAAATGAAGAGAAAAAGACGATGGACCATATCTGCAATCGTCCTCATGCTGATCATGAGCGCGTGCAGCGCCTCGAACGATACCCATGAAGCGAATCGACCACAGGATGACGGGCCGCCCGATCCATTCGGCAGGTATGAGGAGCCGGTTACGCTCCGCGTGGCCATGATTATAGAGCCGACCAAGTCGCTGCTGGAAGGAGAGACGCTTCTCGATAACCAGTACACCCGCAACATCAAGGAAAATTTGAATGTAGTCGTCGATTATTCCTTGAAAGCGTCGCCGACCAACTATGATCAGAAGGTAAGTCTGGCAATCGCAAGCAATGATCTGCCGGATGCGATGATCGTGGGGCCTGTCGAATTGAAGCAAATGGTTGAAGCCGATCAGCTGGCAGATATGACGGAGGTATATCAGAACTACGCTTCCCCCGTCATTAAGCGAATCGTGGAGAGCACGGGCGGTGAGGCGATCAACAGCGTAACCTTCAATGGGCGCATGATGGCGCTGCCCAACGTGCAGCTGCGGGCGGACGGCGTGCATCTGCTATGGATTCGCAAGGACTGGCTGGAACGATTGCAGCTTGATCCGCCAGAAACGATGGAACAGCTAGAAGCCGTCGCTCGTGCCTTCGTGGAGCAAGATCCGGACGGCAATAACAAGACGGATACGATCGGGCTGGCCGGTCCTGGAGCGATGGGCAAGCTGTACGCGAGCTTCCTCCAATCGACGAACATTCTCTATGGCTTTGATGGAATCTTCTCCGCCTACAATGCTTACCCCGGCTATTGGCTGAAGCGGGATGGGCAGGTCGTATATGGTTCCACGCAGCCGGAGACCAAGGAAGCGCTGGCGAAGCTCAGGGACCTGTATGCGGCGGGCTTGATCGATCGAGATATCGGCGTGCGCCAGGAGCCTGCGGAGGTGATTGCCAGCGGAGCGGCAGGGATGTTCTTCGGACCATGGTGGGCGCCTTACGGGCCGATCGACCCTGCGAACAAGAACAATCCGCGAGCCAATTGGCAGGCTTACGCGCTTCCGCTTAACAAGAATGGCGAATATCGGCCGCACATGAGCACTTCAACTAATAAGTTCGTCGTTGTGCGCAAGGGCTATGAGCATCCGGAAGCCGTGATGAAAATATTGAATAATCTCGTGCTTGGAGAAAGCGAAGGGACGTTCACGACCGAGAGGGGACCGACAGAATATCCGCTCAAGCTGACCTATGCGCCTTCCGATGAGACCGAATATGAAGTGAAGGCGCTTAGGCAAGTATTAGCGGGAACGGCAACCGCTCAAGAATTCTCGGATAAACCCGAGTACAAGATGTTGCGTTCCGATGCGGAGAAGATCGGACCTATCAAGCTGGAACCCCACGACCGATACGATATCCAGTATTGGAATCCTGCCAAAGATCGGGCGATGTGGATTCGTGCCTACGCATTGATGGTAGGGGGATCCCCGCTGATCGATAACGAGATTAACGGCGTATACAGCGTCACGTATTCGCAGACTAGCACCATGGAGCGGAAGTGGGAGAAGCTTCAGAAGCTGGAGGAGGACACCTTCCTTAAGATCATATTGGGCGTCGCGCCGCTCGATACTTTCGACCAGTTCGTGGTGGAATGGCACAATGAAGGGGGAGAGCAAATCCTCCAAGAGGTTTCCGAGCTCGAGTAGCAAGCAGGTTCTTACATTTATTAAAAAATGGCTGCACGGCAGCTTTCTTTAAGTGCGTCCGCAAAGGCAAGACGCGATACCATGAGGGGGAGCAACATGACAGCAAAGTACAAATTATTCCTAATGGCCCTGCCATTTCTAGCACTAGCGTTCGTATTCTCTTATCTGCCGCTCTACGGATGGATCTACGCCTTCTACGATTATCGGCCTGGCATCCCGTTGTCGCAGTCGGAATTCATGGGGTTCGAATGGTTTACGTCCATTGCGTCGAATGAAGTGCAACGACAAGAGGTCATGCGTGTTCTGCGGAACACGTTCGCCATAAGTACTCTGAATATTCTGACTTCTGTGCTGCCGGTTCTGTTTGCCGTCTTCCTGACGGAGCTGCGCAGCACCAAGTTCAAGAAACTGGTTCAGACGCTAACGACGCTGCCGAACTTCATCAGCTGGGTGCTTGTCTATTCGTTTGCCTTCATGCTCTTTTCTGTCAACAACGGCTTCATCAACAACTTGCTGCTGGATCTGGGATGGATCTCCACCCCGCTTAATATACTCGCCTCTGATGACCATACCTGGTTATCCATGACGTTATGGAGCGTGTGGAAAGGGCTCGGCTGGGGCGCGATCATGTATATTGCCGCCATCACGGGTATCGACCAAGAACTGTACGAGGCGGCGAGAGTTGACGGAGCCAACCGATTCCGCTTGATGTGGCACGTCACGGTTCCGGGGATTATGCCGACGTTCTTCGTGCTCTTGCTGCTCTCGATCGGCAACTTCATCAACAACGGCATGGAGCAATTCTATGTGTTCCAGAATGCGATGAATATGCACAATATCGAGGTTCTGGACTTGTACGTCTACAACATCGGGATGGCGAATTCCAATTTCGGCTTTGCGACGGCAGTCAGCTTGCTGAAATCACTGGTCAGCCTATTCCTACTGTTCATTGCCAACAGCATGTCGAAGGTCATTCGCGGCGAGAGCATTTTCTAACTTACCGTCAACAAAGGAGACAGCGCTATGCCCATCAAGGAGAAATTCACGTTCTTTCACTTTATGAACTATACGGTGTTCGCGATTATCACCATTTTATGCGTCTTCCCGTTCTATTATCTATTCATCAATACGATCAGCAACAATGATCTCAGCAGCAGAGGCCTTGTCATGTTCTATCCGAAGGACATCCATTGGACGAACTATCTGGATGTGTTCCGGATTCCAGGCTTAGGGCAGGCAGCATTGGTATCGCTCGGTCGTACGGTTCTGGGTACGATTCTGACGGTTGCGGCATCGGCTTTTCTCGGATACTTGTTCACTAAGCCCATGTGGGGCCGAAGCTTCTGGTACCGGTTCCTGATTATTACGATGTACTTCAATGCCGGTCTCATCCCATGGTATCTGACCATGCTGAATTTGGGCTTAACGAACAATTTCTGGGCGTATGTTCTGCCGGCGATCGTGCAGCCATTCTTCATCATCCTGGTCAAGACATTCGTCGAATCGACGCCGCTCGCCCTGCAGGAATCCGCACAGATTGATGGAGCGGGGTATATGACGATCTTTGTGCGCATTATTTTCCCGCTGATCATGCCGATTCTGGCCACGATCGCGATCTTCGCCGCAGTCTCGCAGTGGAACAGCTTCACGGATACCTTGTTCCTGATCACGGATCAGAATCTGTTCACGCTGCAGTTCATCCTGTACCGGTACATGAACGAAGCGAATTCGATTGCGCAGTTAATGAAGCAGTCTACAGGCGGCGCGGTCATGGACCTCAGCAATATGGCAACGCCGACTTCGATCCAGACGACTGTGTCCATGGTTGTCGTGCTGCCGATCCTGCTGGTCTATCCGTTCTTCCAGCGGTTCTTCGTCAAAGGCATCATGATCGGCGCCGTCAAGGGTTAGGACAGAGGACTTCCATTTGAGGAGGTGAGGCTTGTATACAGCACGCAAGTCTGAGAGCATTCGCTACGCATAATAAGGGGAGGTAATGAACCACATGACGAAGAGATTATGGAAGTCGACGCTTCTCATGCTCGTATGCGCCATCATGGTCTTCACGGCTGCATGCGGCAGCAATAACAGCAATAGCAACAGCAACAATAACAGCAATAACAGTGGCAGCAGCAGTACGGATACGAGCACAGGGACAGAAGCCAGCTCGAATGATGCAGGCGAGACGCGTGAGGAAATTACGCTCGACGTATTCTCCATGCTTGCTAACTATGCCGGCGAGCAGCCAGGATGGTTCGCGAAGCTGGCGAAGGATAAGTTCAACATTAAGCTGAACATTATCGCATCGAACCTGGCCGGCGGGCAGCAGAAAATCGCGACGATGATGGCTTCGGGCGATCTGGGCGATCTCGTCGTGTTCGGCAGCAACGGCAAAGATTATCAGGATGCAATCAAGGCCGGTCTGCTCTTGGACTGGACGAAGGATGACATGCTCAATCAATACGGCAAAGGTATGCTGGAATATGCCCCTGAGGCGATTGAAGCGAACAAAAAACAATTCGGCGACGGCACCTCGGTGTACGGGATCGGATTCGACGTCGGAACGGGCGATGGTCCTTCCGAGGGCGCGACGATGACCTACGGGCCGAATCTGCGTTGGGACTTGTACCAGAAGCTGGGCAGCCCGGAGATCAAGACCTTGAACGATTACCTGCCTGTGCTGAAGCAGATGCAGGAGCTGGAGCCGAAGAGCGAATCCGGACGTCCTACCTACGGCATCTCGCTGTGGTCGGACTGGGACGGCAACTACATGACGCTTGCCAAGGTCGTCTCGCAGTTCTATGGCTACAATGAAGGCGACGGCCTGAATCCGGCGGGCCTGATCCTGACGCATCAGAATGAGGACAAGTGGCAGGGCGTGCTGGACGAAGACGGCCATTACCTGCAGGGCTTGAAGTTCTACTATGATGCGAACCAGATGGGATTGCTTGATCCGGACTCGCTGACGCAAAAATTTTCCGATGTATCGAGCAAGTTCCAAGACGGTCAAGTGCTGTTCTCCCACTTCCCGTGGGTCGACAACGTCTACAATACGCCTGAGCGTACGGCGCAGGGCAAGGGCCTTGCGCTGGTACCGTTCTCCGAGGAGAAAATTACGTCCTACGGCCAAAGCCCTTACGGCGGCAACCGGGTATGGGCGATCGGAGCGAAAGCGAAGGATCCGGCACGCGTGATGGAGTTCATCGATTGGCTGTACACGCCGGAGGGCGTGATGGAGTCGAACTACGGCCCGAAGGGCTTGGCATGGGATCTCGACGAGAACGGCAAGCCGTTCGTCACGGAATACGGCTGGAAGGCGCTTCCTGCTAACGCGGAGCCTGTGCCTGCGGAATTCGGCGGCGGTACGTTCAAGGACGGAACGAACCAGATTAACAATACGACCTTGAAGCTGACGAATATTCACCCGGAGACCGGCGAGCCGTACGACTACAATATTTGGACGTCGACGCTGAACCACAATCCTGATCCGGTAACGCAGAGTTGGCGGGAAGCGATGGGCGTCATGACGGCTAAGGAATACTTCGTGAAGCACGATATGATCGAAGTGTCCAAGCCATTCTTCACGACCGAGACACCGGCAACGCCTTCTGCCCAGATTCAGCAGATGACGACCGGCATCGGCAAGATCATCAAGGAATATTCTTGGAAAATGATCTTCGCGAAGAACGAAGCGGAGTTCAATAAGCTGAAGGATGAGATGATCACGAAGGCGAAAGGCCTTGGCTACGATGAAGTCATTCAATACGAGGTAGAGCTGGCAGAGAAGACGGTATTCCCGAATCGTTAATAATACGCTTATGTATGGAACAGAGAGA
>JAEWJS010000035.1 GCA_023386495.1 Bacillota bacterium
GCCTGTTCCCGCAGGCCCACGTACATGGGAGGCATCCTTTTCCTTTCCTATGATACGGTCATTATATTCAGCAAATCCCGGACAGGCAATCCAGCCAGCTATTGGACGTTATCTTTAAGCGGCAACACCTTATCATTTCAATGAATCGACTCCGCGATAGTAATTTATCGCTTATCTCTTCTAACTTCCGGACTGACATATCAACGTTAGACATTCCTTCATCTTGCATGAGTGCATTTAGTTGCTCATTAATCTCTTAAAGACTTACGTCAAAACCATACTCAAACATCGCAATATTCTGAGCATCAAACTGGACTTGGATTTTGTGCTTATCCCTTATCTGATAAATTCAAAGGATTACACAAAGCTCAATAAAATTAAGGCTAAAGATATCGGTTTCTTCATTAAATTCACCTCTTACTAATTATTTTTTCATTATTTCATCACTGAAAATGATACCACGCCGCATATTGGCGTGGTTGTTGTTGTATATACAGTGGAGCCTGTAGCTTCCGCCTCGCGATGCTCGGCTTCGCTGGAGTGGATGTCTGACATCCCGATCCCATTTACTGACGAAGCCTTACCCTCGATGACGATCTTAGCGGTGGATTCAGACGCCGTGCTCGTTCGTTCGAAGCTGAATCGAGGATGCGATTCCTTCCACTGCCTGCGCGCGGACGAACCATCGGGGTTCTCACCCCCTAGGCTGTCCACCATACACAAACAAAAAACCACGCCTTGATGGCGTGGTTTGAGTTTGTATGTATGGTGGAGCCTAGGGGGATCGAACCCCTGACCTCATCGCTGCCAGCGATGCGCTCTCCCAGCTGAGCTAAGGCCCCATTGAAATGACGACAAGGTTGATAATAGCACGGTTGAGGCCGGCATGTCAACCGTTTTTGTCGCCAGGGAAGGTATGCTTGGAGAGCAGGTTGTTGAGTTCCTTCATGAACATATTGATGTCCTTGAACTGACGGTATACGGACGCGAATCGGACGTAGGCCACCTCGTCTACCGGATACAGCTGCTCCATGACGAGCTCGCCGATATCCCGCGATTCGACCTCGGCATGCGCCGTCGTACGAAGCTCCTTCTCGACCTCGGACACGATCACTTCCAGCCGCTCGACGGATACGGGACGCTTCTCGCACGCACGGATGAGACCGCGCAGTATTTTGTCCCGGCTGAATTCCTCGCGGCTTCCGTCCTTCTTAATAACGATGAGCGGCGTCTCCTCGATCATCTCGAACGTCGTGAAGCGGCGGCTGCAGCGCTCGCATTCGCGGCGGCGCCGAATCGACTTGTTCTCGTTAGCGGGCCTCGAATCGAGAACTTTGGTACCGGAATAATCGCAATACGGACATTTCATTCGAAGTCTGAACCCCCTATCTGGCTTGATCTTACGCGACTTGCAAGCGATTGGCAACAATTCCCCATCCGAAATCGTAATGAACTCCGGAATATCGCACATAATACAGTTACCAACCGCAAGGAGGTGAACGACAATGGCAGCAGGAAATCGTAACAGTAACCAACTGGTCGTACCGCAAGCAACTGCAGCACTCGACCAAATGAAATTCGAAGTTGCACAAGAGCTGGGGATTTCCATCCCGCAAGACGGCTACTATGGCAACATGGCAACGCGCGATGCCGGCTCCCTCGGGGGTTACATCACCCGTAAGCTGGTCCAAATCGCCGAGCAATCGCTCGCAGGTCAATTCAAATAATTCAAGGCTTTATCACGAAGGCTTTGGCGCACGCTTCCCGCAAGGGGAGCTGCGCCAGAGCTTTTTATATCATGATCCGCCCTTAGAAGCTCGGATACAGCTCTTTGTACTTATTATAATAATAAACAACCCGTTGTACATAGTGTCTTGTCTCACCGAACGGAATGCTGTCGCTCGTCTCGATCTTGCCGTCCCATACTTCAGAACGCAGCCAGTTCCTGACATTGCCGGGCCCCGCATTGTAAGCGGCAATTGCCGCAATGGAATTGCCGTCGAATTGGTCATGCAGCGAATGAAGGTACCACGCGCCCAGCTCGATCCCGACATCCGCACGATGATGAATGTCGTCGAGGCTTACATTCCGGAACGCCGCCTGCTCGATGATCCATGCGGCCGTATCCGGCATAATCTGCATGATGCCTTTTGCGCCTTTGCGCGATTCCTTGCCTGTCTTATAATTCGATTCGGCGCGTATGATGGCGGCGATCAGATAAGGATCCACGTCTTGCGTCACTGCGCTTGCCCGAATATCGCTCGCATAGTGAATCGGATACATCCATTTGCCGAGCCAGGACGAATTCACGAAGAGCAGGACCAGCACGCCGACCAGCAGCAACAGCAGCACCCTTCGCTTCAGCAGCCACTTCATCGCTGCCTCAGTCCGTCCAGGAACGATTCCACCTGCTGTTCGGTTTCCTCGATCGTACCGCTATTATCGATGACCCAATCCGCAAGCTCCCGCTTGCGTTCGATGTCCATCTGTACGTTGATCCGCTGATTCGCCTGTTCGGCACCCATATCCGGATTCCGCTGCAGCAGCCTGTCCAATTGCATGGCCCGAGGGATGTAGACGACAAGCACCCCCTCGTACAGGTGTTGCTGATCGGTCTCGTATAGTAGCGGTATGTCCGCTACGATAAGCTTGTCCGGATCGTTGGCCTGCGCCTCACGCATCCGCTCCCACATGAACGATCGGATTGCGGGATGCAGGATGCTCTCCAAGGTCCGCAGCTTATCCTTGTCCGCGAATACGATCGTACCGAGCTTCGCGCGGTCAAGCGTCCCGTCCATCTGCAAGATGCCATTTCCGAAGGCCTCGGTCACTTGCTCCAATGCCGGCATGCCAGGGACGACGACATCCCTGGCCGCTTGATCGGCATCGACGAGCAGCGCACCGCGTGCGGCCAGCATGGAACCGACCGTGCTTTTCCCGCAAGCGATTCCGCCGGTCAACCCGATGATCATTGCTTCACCTCATTACATTCATAACAATCTAGTAATACCCATCACGATGAGGATCAAACCCGGCAGCACCGAGAATGCCCGCACGCCTGTGTGCGCCGCGAACCGTATTCCGACGCGCATGCCTGTCAGCAGGAAGAAGCCGCTGGCGAGCGCTATGAATACGGCCGTAAGGAGCGGCGAGAAGCCCAGCATGGCCGCGCCGAGGCCCGCTCCCAATGCATCCAGCGACAACGCCAGACCGAGCAGCACCGCTTCCGATGAGGAGATCGTGCCGGAACGGTCGACGTCGGCTGCCTGCGGCGTACGCAGAATCTGGATCACGAGGCCGAACCGTTTCAGTTCGATATTAATGAGCGTTGCCAGCGCTTCGTCGCCGACAGGCGACCGCTTGGACACCCGTTCGTCATCCTGCCGAGACCGGTCTTGCTTGTCGATGGCTCCTCGTTCCCCGCGGCTCATATATAGCTGAACCAGAGCCCAGCAGCCGATGCCGATCAGAATGAACGCGCCGAGAAAACGGGCGAACGCCGGTGACAGGAACGTCGTAATCCAGCCGCCTGCCAGCATGGAGAGCCAGATTACGCAGCCGGAACAGATCGCGATGATGAAGACCGATATGACAGGAATACGAATCTGACGAAGGCCATAAGTGACGCCGACACCGAATCCATCCAAGCTTACAGCCAGAGCGAGCAGAAACAAGGGCAGCAGATGAGCGATCATACGATGTACCTCCCGGAGGGCCGTAAGAGACGGCGCCCAAGTCTGTAAACATCATATGCGCTCCCTACGGCCGCGTGCATGCCGCGGGGCTCAATCTCCGCGAACAGCCATCCGGGCGGCAATTACGCCCTTCGATCGCTTGCCGCCTGCCTTCCCTTGCTTCGCTGCGCTCGTCTTCGCAGTCCCGCCGGCTGAAGCCCGCTTCGCGCGTCCAGCACCGATCATCGGCTGACACTTCGGACAGACATGCGTACCGCGCCCGCCGACAACCGATTTCTCGATCGGCGTGCCGCATGTCCGGCAAGGCTCTAGCTCGCGACCGTATACCTGCAAGCTGTACTGGAACATGCCCATTTCGCCTTGTCCGTTCACGTACGACTTCACGGACGATCCGCCGGCTTCGACCGCTCTGCCGAGCGTCTCTCGGATTGCGGCATAGAGCCGTTCCCACTCCGCCTTGCGCAGCGAATCAGCAGGCCGCTCGGGGTGAATCCCCGAGGCATGCAACGCTTCGTCGACATAGATATTGCCTAGCCCTACCACGTACGCTTGGTTCAGCAGCAGCGGCTTAATCGGCCCGCTTCGCCCCCCGAGCAGACCCCGCAGGGCGTCCAGCGTGAAGGACTCGTCCAGCGGCTCTATTCCCAGCTTATTCAGCGGCGCCAATACGAATTCCTCGCCCGGCAAGAAAATATGCATCGTCCCGAACTGGCGTACATCCTTATAGCGCAGCTCGGTTCCGTCCGTAAAATGAAAAATAACATGCGTATGCTTCTCGATCGGCTCGTCCGAACGATAATGTCCGTACCGCCCTTCCATCCGAAGATGCGACACGAGCACCAGCTCATCGAGCACGATTCGCAGAAACTTACCGCGGCGCTCCACGGTCTTAATCGTCTGTCCAGCCAGCATATCGGCGAATTGCTCCGGCTCCGCCGGCCGCTGGATAATGCGCGGCAGCGATACCGTCACCCGCTCGATCGTTCGTCCCGCAACAAGCGCGACCAGCGTGCGCCGCACCGTCTCAACCTCCGGCAATTCCGGCATTCCCGTTCACCTCACTGCCCCATTATACCCGATGCGCATTACTTCGCTTCGTACCAATTGTTGCCGAAGCTGACGTCGGCCTTCAGCGGAACGTCCAGCTCGATCGCCGATTCCATCACGTCCGGCACGAGCTGTTTCATCGTCTCCAGCTCATCCTCCGGCACCTCGAATACAAGTTCGTCATGTACCTGCAGCAGCATCCGACTCTTCAAGCCACGCTCGCGGATCGTCTGGTCCATCTTCACCATCGCAAGCTTGATGATATCGGCGGCAGTACCCTGAATCGGCGTATTCATCGCGGTCCGCTCGGCGAATGAACGCAGGTTGAAGTTCGATGCCTTAATCTCGGGCAGGTAACGGCGGCGTTCCAGCAGCGTCGTCACGTAACCGTCTTCGCGGGCTTGCTTGACGATGTCGTCCATATAGCGGCGAACCCCTTGGAACGCGGCAAAATATTGCTCGATGAACTGTGCGGCCTCGGCTCTCGTGATGTGCAGGTTCTGCGATAAGCCGAAGTCGCTGATGCCGTATACGATGCCGAAGTTAACGGCCTTCGCTTGCCGGCGCATATTCGCGTCGACCTGCTCCGGCGCCACGCCGAACACGTCCATCGCCGTCTTCGTGTGAACGTCCATCCCGGTCTTGAACGCTTCCTTCAGCCCCTCGTCTCCCGAGATATGCGCCAGTACGCGCAGCTCGATCTGCGAGTAGTCCGCCGCAACGATCGACCAGCCCGGTTCGGACGGCACGAACGCCTTGCGGATCTTGCGGCCTTCCTCGAGGCGGATCGGAATGTTCTGCAGGTTCGGGAATTGGCTGCTCAGGCGCCCGGTCGCGGCGATCGTCTGCCTGTAGTACGTATGGACCTTGCCCGTCTCCTTGCGGATCTCCTTCAGGAGACCGTCGACATAGGTCGACTGCAGCTTCGCCAGCTGGCGATAATGAAGAATGGAGCGCACGATCTCGTGGTAAGGCTCCAGCTTCTCCAGCACCTCGGCATCCGTCGAATAGCCTGTCTTCGTCTTCTTAATAACAGGCAGGCCCAGCTTCTCAAACAGAATCTCGCCCAGCTGCCTCGTCGAGTTCAGGTTGAACTCGGTCCCCGCATGCTTGTAGATCTCCGTCATGAGCCGCGCGATTTCCGTCTCGAGCTCGCTGCCGAGCGTCTCCAACTCGCCGCTGTTCACCGCGATGCCTTGCTTCTCCATGCCGCAGAGCACGGTCGATAGCGGCTGCTCCAGCTCATAGTACAGCCGGTTCATGCCGAACTTCTCGAGCTCCTCCTGCTGCTTCGGCGCCAAGCGGCGCACCGCGTCGGCCTTGCGTGCCAAGAATTCGGCCAGCTTGTCCGGCGCAGGTACGGCGAACTTCGCGCCGCGGCCGTAGAAGTCGTCATCTGCCTGAACCGCCGGCATGCCGTAGCGGGAGGTCAACGCGTGCAGGCCGTAATTGTTGTCCGTTGGGTCCAGCAGATAGGCTGCCAGCTGCACGTCGAATGACGCCCCTGCCATCGACAGGCCATGCCATGCCAATACAAGCGCAGACTTATGCAGGTCGTAGCCGGTCTTCGGCATATTCGCATCCGCCAGCCATGCACGCAAGGCAGCGGCTCCTTCGCTGTGAAGCGTCTCCGTCGTCACGACGTAAGAAGCCGATTCGCAGGCGATGGCAAGGCCCAGCAGTGAAGCTTGATGCGGGTTCTCCCCTGCCGCTTCGATCAGCAGGCTGCAGGCCTCTTCGAGCTTGTCCGCTGTCAACTCGGCACCGATGTCGTCTGCCGTCAGAAGCCGAACGTTCAGCTCGGCAGCAGACGTCTCGCCTTCTCCGCCCGCCGCGCTCCCGCCGCTCGGCAGATCCAGCCGTTCCATGAGCGAGCGGAATTCCAGCTTGCGGAATGCTTCCGCCAGCGTCCCCGGTTCATAGCCCCCGTATGCCATCTCCGCTTCCCCGCGGTCAAGCGGCACCTCGCGGAAGATCGTCGCGAGCTTCTTGCTCATGAGCGCGCTGTCCTTATGCTCCTCGACCTTCTCCTTCATCTTGCCCTTCAGTTCGTCGGTGTGGGCCAGCACTTCCTCGACCGTCCCGTAATCGTGCAGCATCTTGAGCGCCGTCTTCTCGCCGACGCCGGGAATGCCCGGAATGTTGTCGGACGCATCGCCCATCAGACCCTTGAGGTCGATAATCTGCTCCGGCTTCAGGCCGTACTTCTCGCCGATTGCTTCCGGCGTGAACCGGTCCACCTCCGTGATCCCCTTGCGCGTAATCGCCACCGTCACATTGCTGGAGGCCAGCTGCAGCATGTCCTTGTCACCGGTCACGACCAGCGTCTCTCGCCCCGCTTCATCCGCCATGCGCGTGAGCGTGCCGATAATATCGTCCGCCTCGTAGCCGGACAGCTCGTACTGCGCGATGCCGAACGCGTTCAGCAGCTCTTTGATGAGCGGGAATTGCTCGGACAGCTCGGATGGCGTCTTCTGCCGGCCGCCCTTATAATCCTCGTAGCCCTCATGGCGGAACGTGATTTTGCCCGCGTCGAACGCGACGAGCATATGCGTCGGCTTCTCTTCCTCGATGAGCTTCAGGAGCATCGTCGTGAAGCCGTACACGGCATTCGTATGCAGCCCCGCCGAATTCGTAAGCGGCGGCATGGCGTAGAACGCCCGGAATACGATGCTGTTGCCGTCAATCAGAATCCACTTCTCCATAAGGACACCTCGCCTGTAATGATCTATACGCTATCATAGCATAAAATGCATTGCGAAGTCCGAAGGTTAGGCGCAATATCGAGATGCTGCAGGCGTCGGCCGAATGCGGATCGAAGGATATCCATAAGTACCATATTATGGTGTAATAATCATAGAATTGAAATAGGGTTCTGATCCATAATGGAGGAGTTGAAACGCTATATGTTGGAGTGGGCGAGTCAGATCGAAGAAGTTTGGCAGTATGTCATTTTGTTCCTGCTCGCAATCGCGCCGTGGATCGATGTCTATCTCGTCATCCCGCTCGGCGTCGCATGGGGGCTGCCCCCCGCTGCAGTTGCCGTCGTCGGCTTCGCAGGCAATTTCGTAACCGTCCTGCTATTGGCCCTGTTCTTCCGCGCCTTCTCCGAATGGAGACGGAAGCGCCGTCTCCGCAAGGGGATAACGGAGCCCAGCAAAAAAGAAACGCGAGCAAGGCAAGTCTGGGAGCGCTATGGACTGCCCATGCTTGCCTTGGTCGGGCCGATCATCGCAGGCACGGATATTGCAGCCGCCTTCGCCCTCACGTTCGGCTCGTCCCGGACGCGCGTCGTCGTCTGGATGGCGATCAGCCTCGCAGCCTGGAGCATCGCCCTCGCGGTCGGCTCCGCCTACGGTTTTGCCTACATGAATTGGATTTGATCGAAGCATCGATTCACGATATTCTCATAGGCCGGTTGTCCGCGCGTTGCTTCGCGATCACAATCGGCCCCTTCGAGCGGGTCGGCCTAACAAGTAGCCTTGTCCGTAATGCACCCCCATGTTCCGAACCGTCTCTAGTTCCTCCTGCCGCTCGATCCCTTCGGCGATCACCTCGATGCTCATCCGGCTTGCCAACTGGACGAAGGTGGACATCAGGTGCTGCTTCATCTCATCCTGATGGATATGCTCGACCAGCGACCGGTCAATCTTCAGGTAGTCGGGCCTGAGCTCCACGATCGATTGCAGCGAGGAGTAGCCCGCACCGACGTCGTCGATCGCGATTTGATACCCTTGGCTGCGGTAGTGGTCCAATATTTTTTTCGCTGCGCCAAAATCCTCGATCGATGTCCGTTCCGTCAGCTCGAACACGACGTTGCGCGGCGACAGGCCGAAGCGTTCCAGCAAGACCAGCGTCTGCCCGGATATGAAATGCGGATCGTCCATGATGCGCGCGGTAACGTTGATGAACAGCTTCATATCGCTGCCGGCAATCCCGCTGTCTGCGATCGCCTTCGCTCTCGCGAGGCGGTCCAGCGCATAGTGTTCGCCTTCTTCGTCCGCGAACTTGAACAACGGCAGCGGGCTGTCGAACGCCTCGCCCGGTTCAATGCGCGTCAGCGCCTCGAAGCCGAATCCGGCATCCCGCTGCAGCGAGACGATGGGCTGGTAGACCGGGTAGACCCGCTGCTCGCGGATGATTCGGTGGAAGGAGTACCGCTTCAAGCTCCGTTCGATCGCTTCCGGCATCTGACCGTGGATGAGCGCGCGCTTCATCGCCTCGTACCAGTCCAATTGCCCCGTATCGCCCTCGCTCGCTTGCACGAGCGCGATACCGGTGTGCATCCGGACATCGGCATGCTCCTCCCACAGCAAGCTGCGAGCTCTCCCTTCCCAATCATCCCTTATGCGACCGGCCATGCCGAGCATCCATGTCTCAAGCTCGGCAGCATCCATGCCGGGTCGGCGCACATGCAGGTAGAGATCGTCCCCCAGCCACTGCAAGCCGGCCCATCCTTCCGACCATCTGCGCAGATCGTCGTAACTGCTCTCCGCGAATGCCCGCCAGAGCTGCCGCTTTGCTGCCCAATCATCCATTTTGCCATGCCATGCCAGATAGATTAATCCCGCTCCCGCAGCTGCTCCATCCACGAACTCCAATGGGCGCTTCCGATTGACGTCGATTCGATTAATGATGTGCGCTGCTCTTCTTGTCATGTTCGTTCCTCTCCATACCCGGTTGTCCGATGCTGGCCTTCATGTAGCAGCTTCCCGCTCGTGCTTTGGCTTCCTTCTTCAGATCAGCCGCTCTTTCCGAGAACAGCTCGTGCGTAACTGGCGCACGGCCGTCCCATGTCATGAGCGACATGGAGATCGTAACGCCTTCGCGATCAACGGCTTCCCCGTCCCGATCAGTCACTTGCTTGACCTGCGTTCCGTCATACAAGGCCTTGACGCCGCCATCAAACCGCCAGATGATATGCCGGCAGACCGTATCCGGATCTGCCGCTTCGGTCATGACGATATAATCGTCGCCGCCGATATGACCGATGAAATCGTCTTTCTCGCCGGAGAACTCCAGCACTTGTCGAAGCACCTCCGCCGTATAGCGAATCATCTCGTCGCCCCGGCGATAGCCGAAGCGATCGTTATACCATTTGAAATAATCGAGATCCGCGTAGATCACCGCAAAAGGCTTCGATGCCCGAATCCGGCGCTGCATCTCCCGTCCGATCCCCTCGTTACCGGGAAGCCCAGTCAACGGATTGGCGCCTCTGGCTGCCTCCGTCCGCAGCTTCGTGATCGATTCCAGAATCGATCGGATCGATGCGACGCCGGCAAGCTCGTCCCGCTTCGTAATCGTCACCACATCGTACAGCTTGTCGAATTCACGCGCCATCGCCATCTGGGATACCTGCTCGACCGACAGCTCGCTGTCGACGATCAGCGGTTCGCTGTCCATGACGCGGGCCACCGGCCGGCTCCAATACAGCGGCAGCCCGAATTGTCCGGCAAGCAGCTGATGCAGCTTCTCCTTCATCAAGATGCCGACCGGCCGACGGCCTTCGACGATGACCACGCCCTGCGCCTTCGGATCCCGTTCGAACATGCGGGCGATAATCGATACCGGCGTGGTGGCTTCGTAGACCGGAATCAGAGCGGCTAGCTCCCCGATCGCAATCGTCGACGAATAATCCGCCCTTGCGGCCGATGCGCCAGCCTTGCCGGCGTCGCCTGTCCCTCCCGTCGCAGACGCTGCTTGCTCCGTAGATGCCGCAGCATCCTGCAGCATGCGCATGCCAACGTCCGGACGCGCAATCAGCATTGCATGCTTCACCGCATCATAGATCAACGTCTCCGCCGATCGTCCGCTGCGGTTCGGCTCGAGCTTGCTGCTTCCGTATGCCAGCTCCTCCGTCTTATGCAACGCATGCCGCCACGCCTTCCATCTGCCGCGAATGTCGGCCAGTACCGAATCGAGCAGCGCATCCAGCTTCTCGCGCGGCTCCAGCCTGCGCAGGAAGAAGACATAGTCGCTGCCCATCCGGGCATACCAATACACGCGCGGCTCGCCCCGCGTCCCATCCTTCAGCACCAGTGCGGCTTCTTCCGTCCCGTCCGGCAACCGCAGATACAGGACGCCGACGCCCCCGCGCTGCCATTCTTCCGTGGTACGATGGATTAACGCTCGGCTAATGAGTCCATACCCGATTTCATCCACGCTCATCCAGTCTCCCTCTCGAATCCTGTCGCTTTATCAACATTAACAGAGAATGATGAAGAGAAATGCCGATAACCGTTAAATGATTGTAAAAAAAGCATCCGCTCCGATTAAGGAAGGGATGCTCGGTTATCGTGTCAGCCTGATGTCGCTTACGGCCTTACACTTACACATTCAGATCGGGACGCTTGCCCGTGACCAGGTATGCGACACTCTCGCCGATGTTCGTGGCGTGATCGCCGATCCGCTCCAGATAGCGGCCGACGAAGCTGAGGAGCATCGACTGCGCCGATCGCTTCGGATCCTCCAGCATGAGCGCGAACAATTCGCGCAAAATCTGGCTGTACAACGCATCCACGATGTCGTCGTCCTTCGCCATTTTGTAGGCGAGGTCCACATTTTCCTGCAGGAACGACTGAATGGACTCATAGGTCATCGCCTGTACAAGCTCCGCCATCCGCGGCAGATCGATCAGCGGCTTGATCAGTTCCTGTCCTTCCATCCGCACGACCACCTTCGCGACGTCTACCGCAAGATCGGCCATCCGTTCCAGATCGCTCGATATTTTGAAAGCAACCAGAATGCGGCGCAAGTCCTTCGCTACCGGCTGCTGCGTCGCGATAAGCTTCGAGCCGAGCTCCGTGATCCTCTCCTCCATTGCGTTAATCTCCGGATCCTCGCGAATGATGAGCTTCGCCTTCACGACATCGATGCTCTGCAGCGCCTCCATCGACGCCGCAATCGCCTTCTCGACGCGCGAGCCCATTTCGCTCAGCAGTTCCTTCAATTCATCCAGTCCTTGGTCGAACTCCACACGTTTCGTCATCATCATGTCCTTTCCCCCCGCGTATGCAAGATTAGCCGAAGCGTCCGCTAATATAGTCTTCTGTACGTTGATCCGTCGGCGTCGAGAACAGCTTCTCTGTATCAGCGTACTCGACAACTTCTCCATTGAGGAAGAATACCGTCTGATTCGATACGCGTGCTGCTTGGTGCATGTTGTGCGTCACCATCACGATGGTGTAACGGTCCTTGAGCTCTTGCGCAAGCTCCTCGATCTTCAACGTCGAGATCGGGTCAAGCGCAGAGGTCGCCTCGTCCATGAGCAGGACGTCCGGGTTCACGGCCAGCGCCCGGGCGATGCAGAGCCGCTGCTGCTGACCGCCGGAGATGCTGAGCGCGGAACGCTTGAGGTGATCCTTCACTTCATCCCACAGCGCGGCCGATCGCAGACTCTGCTCCACGATTTCGTCCAGCTCCTGCTTCTTCGTAATGCCGTGCAGACGCGGGCCGTATGCCACATTGTCGTAGATCGACTTGGGAAAAGGATTCGGCTGCTGGAACACCATCCCGACCTTTTTGCGCAGCGTCTCCACGTCCACCTCAGAAGAGTAGATATCGGTTCCCGCGATCGCGATTCGCCCTTCGGTCCGCGTGCCGGGTATCATGTCGTTCATCCGATTAAGCGTACGCAGCAGCGTTGACTTGCCGCAGCCCGATGGACCGATGAATGCGGTGATCGCCTTCTCCGGAATTTCCATGGATACGTTCTTAAGCGCGTGATAATCCGTATAGAATAAGTTCAACTTCTTGATATCGATTAATGTGCGCGTTGCCTGTGCTTGCATCGCAGTCTCCTCCAATTCCACCTATAGATTTTTCGAAAATTTGTTGCGCAGCAGAATAGCCGAGAAATTCATGAGGAGCAGCAGCACGAGCAGCACAATGATTCCGGCTGCGGCGAGATTATGGAAGTCCTCTTGCGGTCTGGAGAGCCAGTTGAAGATCTGAATCGGCATAACGGTGAAAGAATCAAGAATACCGTTCGGCAGGAAGGCCACGAATGTCAACGCGCCGATCATGACAAGCGGCGCCGTTTCGCCGATTGCACGCGACATGGCCAGAATGATCCCTGTAAGAATGCCGGGCAGCGCCGATGGAAGGACTGCTCTGGATACGGTCTGCCACTTGTTCGCACCGAGCGCGAATGATGCGTCACGCCGTGATTTCGGCACTGCGCGAAGCGCCTCTTGGGCCGCGACAATCACGATCGGGAGCACAAGAATCGTCATGGTCAGCGATCCGGCCAGGAGACTTCTCTCCAGCGCCATCAGGCGGACGAATAACGTAAGCCCGAGAATGCCGTATACGATCGACGGCACGCCTGCCAGCGTACTAATATTCAATTGCAGCAGCCTTGTGAAGCGATTCTTCGTCGCGTATTCTTCGAGGTACATCGCTGCTCCAACGCCGACGATGAAGGTAATCGGAAGCATGATCAATAACATGTAGAAAGTGCCTACGATCGCCGATTTCATCCCGGCGTTGGACGCGCGTCTTGAAGGGTAGTTCTGGAACAATTCCGGCTGAACTTGGGCTATGCCGCCCACCAATATATCAACGATAAGAGCAATTAGCGCAACGACGCCAATCGAGGTAGCGACTACGAACAAGAGGTGCAGCATCCAATCGATTCTTCTTCGTCCCGAGATTTGCGCTCGATTCGCATCTTGAAGCAAATTCATGGGCTCAGTACTCCTCTCTGAATCGTCTTGCTACATATTGCGCAAGAATATTAAGTAAGAACGTAATGACGAACAGTGTCATTCCCACCGCGAAGATCGATCCGTATTCGATCGAACCGTGAGGTGTATCGCCCAGGCTTACCTGCACGATATAAGCAGTCATTGTCTGGATGCTCTCCAGCGGATCCATCGTCAATCGCGGCGTTGCTCCAGCCGCCACCGTCACGATCATCGTCTCGCCGATTGCGCGGGAGAATGCCAGTACGAACGAAGCGATAATCCCCGAGAGCGCGGCTGGCACGACGATCTTAAGCGCAACTTCGAAGCGCGTTGCGCCCAGTGCATAAGCCCCGTCACGCAAGCTCTTCGGCACAGCGCTCATCGCATCCTCGCTTAGCGACGATACCATTGGAATAATCATGATTCCGACTACGATACCGGCGCTGAGCGCATTGAATACGCCGACATCCGGGAAGATAGCTCTAATGACCGGAGTCATGAAGCTAAGGGCAAAATAACCGTAGACGATCGTTGGCACGCCAGCCAATACTTCAAGTACAGGCTTAATGAAGTTGCGAACCTTCTTCGGCGCGTACTCGCTCAGGTAGATCGCACTGGCTAATCCAAGCGGAATGGCCACGGCGCAGGCAATAACCGTAATCATGAGCGTACCGCCAAGCAGCGGAAGAATGCCGAACGATTTCGGCGGGATGAGCGGCGACCATTTGGTCCCGAACAGAAAATCAACAATCGGTATGGTACGAAAGAAGGAGACGGTCTCGGTAATCAGCGTATAGACAATACCGACCGTCGTAACGATCGATACTGCAGCGCACAGGGCCAATACGAGCGGCATGATGCGATTCATCCATGAATGCCGATTATTCTTGAACATGCTCGTATCGCTCTTGCTTGTAGGGGGGGTCTGGGCTTTCAGCGCTTCACCTTGCATTGTGCGACAACTCCTTGCTCATTTACGATTCGTTTACAATATCTCTGAGAAAAATGTGATGCCTGCTCGACACCACATTCTCCTTCTACTATTGCATTCCCGCAGGACTAGCCTTGGATCTTAGCAGCCTGCTCATCGTATTTCTCTTGCGGAAGCGCAATGTACCCAACTTCGCCGGCCATGGAACCGATGTTGTTAATGTAGTATTCGACGAAGCCCTTCACTTCCGGGCGCTCGAGTTCTTTCTTATTCACGTAGATGAAGAGCGGACGCGACAACGGCGCGTAAGATCCGTCTTTAACCGTATCCGTGTTCGGCGTAATTACGCCTGTGCCGCCATCGATCGGAACGACGTTAAGCTTGTCGGCGTTCTCCTCGTAATAGGCGAGACCGAAGTAGCCGATGCCGTATTTGCTGCCGGAGACGCCTTGCACGAGCGTGTTGTCGTCTTCGCTGAACGTGATCAGCTCATCGT
>JAEWJS010000036.1 GCA_023386495.1 Bacillota bacterium
GGCCTATACCGGCAGCTGTGGCAGTTCAGCGCGAGCTGACGTCCGCCATAATCCACAGCCATCTCGAGGAGGGGTGCACCCAGACCTCCTTGTAGTTGTAGCAGTTCTGCGCCGGCCAGTACGGCACGTCATGATGGCGGTTCGTCTGAATCCCGACCGGCAGCGAGCCGCTAATATCGCCTGATGTAGCGGTATACTGCGCGGCATAATCATAGCCCTCGCCGTACATGAGGCTCTGGCCGAACGGGTTGCTGCCGACGGTCCACTCGAGCTGCTGATCCACGAGCCTCCACAACGACGGCCGATCCAGCAGCCGCGCAGCTGCCGACACGCCCTTCGTCTGCGACAGCACCGTTCCCGAATTGCCGCGCATCGCGTACCAGACCGGGAACAACCGCAAGTAATAGCGATCGCTGAGCCGGATGCCGCTGAGCACCTGCTCCCGATAAGCCGGATCATCGGACTCGAGCAGATCGTAGACGCCTGCCGGCAGCATGCCGTACGGCTGCGTGTAAGCGGCCATTTGCTCGACATAATCGGCGTAGAGGGATACGCATGCGCGCCATGCCTCGGCCGACGGATGCGTCGGAATCAGCTTCACCAGCTCGCACAATGCGACGATCGGTGCCTGTTCATGCCCGCGATGCGGAAAATGCAAGATGCGCGCGTGCTCCGGCGTCGCGTAGAAGTAACCGCGCACGGGCACGTCCCACTCCGGCAGCGCCGTCTGCTGGCAAGCCAAGACATAGTCGGCCAGTTCGACAGCAGCGCTGCTATACTGCGCTTCTCCCGTGCAGCGGTACAGCTCGATCGAGGCAAGCACGCCCTGCGCGGCCGTGATGACATGGAGCGGCTCGTCGGAATCCCGCGCGAACTGCCAGTCCTCCCGGGCCGTCTGCAAGTAGGCCGCGCCTGCGATCGGATCCGACTCGCCGTAGACGCGCGAAGCCATCGCCTCCGCAGCCGACGCGATATAGTTCGACATCGGATCATTGCCTGCTGGATGGACCTCGTCGTCAACCGTGCCGATGATGCCGTCCGTCCACAGATCCATCGTCATCCATACCGCGCGATAGCCGTCCCCGAACCGCGTCTTCACGACCCAGTCCAGCCCCCACTTCGCCTCCTCCTTCAGACGCTCCGCCAATACGGTATCTCTGCTCCCTACCGTCTCTGCCAGCTCCAGCATCGCATACACCGCTTCTGCCGTATTGACTAACCCTTGCGACAGGTCGCCCGCGTCATGCCAGCCGCCGTTCACGACGATCTGCTTGCCGTCATGCTCGCAGCGGAAGTCGCGGTGGCACTCGCCGTGTATGCCCGGGATCTCGGTGCCGCAGCGCAAGCAGTAGAAGAAATTCAGCGTCTTCCAGATGCTGTCCGTCCACACTTCATCCCCGATTCGGAACGGCTCGGATTGCAGCGCGCCAGCCGCGATCCGGTATTCGCCCGCTTCCGCAAGCGCGCTGAAGTCCATGAGCTGATACGAACCGATCGCCGAATCCATGCTTTCCACGGCCTTGTCCAGCACGACAGCCCCTGTCCTGCTATCGCACACTTGGAACGTCGCCGCAGTCAGCCCGCTTGCGTAAGCCATTTTGGTCGAAGACCGTGCATAACCCGAATGGCTATAGGCGAGCCGTCCCGGCGCGACCGCCCAGCCTTCTGCATAGTCTGGCTCTACGCGCTGGAGCTCGATGCCGCCGATCTCGTACTGAATCTCGCGTGCCGCACCGACATCGCTGCCTTGCAGCCGGTACACGAATTCCAGACCGGTGACCTTGTCGCGGGACAGATGCTCGATCTCCCAGACGACATAGTTCCATTGATCCGGCTGCAAGAGGAAATAGTGAATGCCTTCCCGCAAATAATCGTCCGGCACGCGCAGCGTTCCTTCATTATGAAGGACGACGGACATCGAGATCGTGCGGAAGCCGGGGAACGTCGGGTATATCCAGAAGGCGACACGATTGTAATCCTGCCAGTTCTCGCCGTCCACCCTGCGCGTCACGGACGACTTGCCGTGCGGCCGCCCCGGCGCCTCCGTCTGGTATTGCTTGCTGGAAGTCGTCGGCGACGTGACGCGGACCGAACGAAGCCCCAGCTTTGCTCGCTCCTCCGTGAAGCTAAGCTCGCCCTGCTCCACTAATGCCCAACGCGACTTGTCCTCGATGCGATCGAGCACGCGCGCTGCCAGAACCTCTTTGTCCCGCCAGCGCTTCTCGGCCGTTCGACTCTCGTCGATCGGCAGCGGGAAGCTCGTATGCTGCCAGTTCTCGTTCACCGTAACGCCCTCCTCCGATCAGAACTTCACCGCACCCGCAAGTGCGCCGTTGACGAGATATTTTTGCACGAACATGTACAGAATGACCAGCGGAATCGCCACGATGACGATACCGCAGGCAAGCAGCGGCCAGTTGTTCAGGTATTGACCCGAGAAGGCGTACAAGCCGCGCGTGATCGGCTGCTTCGCGTTGTCCGATAGATAGATCGTCGGGCCGATAATGTCGTTCCATGTCCCGATTGCCGTGAGCAGCGTGCCTGTCGCGAGGACCGGCTTCGTGAGCGGAATCAAGA
The DNA here is from genome assembly GCA_023386495.1 of Bacillota bacterium. Lineage (GTDB taxonomy): Bacteria > Bacillota > Bacilli > Paenibacillales > Paenibacillaceae > Paenibacillus_I. Next base: position 2,578 of record JAEWJS010000036.1, read on the forward strand.
TCTGGAAGATGTAGCGCAAGTAACCGCAGCCGTCCATCGCGGCCGCTTCGTCCAGCTCTCTGGACACCGACTTGATGTAGCCGACGAACATCAGGAACGCGATGCCGGTGCCGCCGGTGCGCAGCAAAATATAGCCGATCTCCGTGTTGTACAGTCCCAGCGCGTTCATCAGCGAGAACTGCGGCACGAGCGGGTTCGGGATGAACAGCGAGATCGTGAACAGGAAATAGATGAAACCGCTGAACTTCACGTAGCCGCGCGCGATCGGATACGCCGCGAAGATCGACAGCAGCACCGATCCCACCGTCGACACGACTGTATACAGCAAGCTGTTGCCGATATATCGGGAGAAGTTCCCCTTGCTCCAAGCCTCGGTGAAGTTGCCGAACTGGAAGCCTTGAGCCAGCCCCACGGGATCCTTCAAATATTCGAATGACGTCTTCATCGTCGTGTTCAAGAGGAAGAACAACGGCACGAGATAGGCCAGCAGAACGAGCAGGACGATCGTATAACGCGAGAGCAGCGATAGATTCGATTCGCGCATTACATCTCCACCTCTCTTCTGCGCAAGTAGATCATGGCGACCACCGTTACCACGAGCACTAACAGGAATTGAACCATGGCCGTCGCCGATGCGAGGCCGAAGTCGGCCGATGCATTGTTGGCAATGGCCGTCGAGAATACGTCAAGCGCCAAGGTGCGCGTATAGAATGCGCCGTTGGTCAGGACGTAGATAATGTCGAACGTCTGCAGCGCGCCGATAATCGAGAGCAGCATATTGACGGTAAAAGCCGGCGCGATCATCGGGAACGTAATGTTGCGGAAGGATTGCCACTTCGTCGTGCCGTCGATATACCCGGCTTCGTACATATCCTTGGGGATCGACTGCAGACCGGCCAGGAAAATCGTCATCGAATACGCCATGTACATCCAGATCTGCACGAAGATGACGAGCTCGAACGCGACGTCGTAACTGCCGAAGAAATTCGAGCGCGTGCCGAACATTTCAAGAACCGATTGCACCGGGCCGCCGATCGGATTGAACATTAACTTCCAGATCAAGCCGGAGATCGTCACGCCGAGCACGACCGGGAGAAAATACGTCGCGCGGTAGAACACGTCGCCGCGCAGCTTCTTGTTGATAATAACGGCCATGAACAGCGCGATGGCGTTCTGAATGACGACGACGGAGAAGGCGAATTGCACGGACCGCCAGGCAGACGCGATTCGTTCGCCGGAGTCCGAGGAGAATAGGAATCTTCGGTAATTTTCCAGGCCGATGAACTCCCATTTCACGCCGGGTATGCCCGTCGCGTTCGTTAACGAGAAGAAGATGGTCGCGATCGACGGTCCCAGGCCGAATATGACATAGAGCAGCAGCGGGATCATCAACAGCGCCATCGGTAAATAGCGGGCCAGCCCTTTTCCGAATGGATACATGGCTCTCTCTCCTTCATGCGCGGTTAAAGAATGCGGGGTCTATTCCGTGGAAGAGACCCCGCTTCTTGCAATGGTGGTTTACTTAGGCGCTGCCGCGTCCCATTCTTTCTGCGACAGTTCTGCCAGCTCCTGCGGCGTCTTCAGCGGTCCGGCAGGTGCCAGGAATTCCGCATGGAGGCTCGAGCCTGCAACGTGCTCGCCCGCATTCTCGCGGTTGATGAACAGCTGATCCCATGCCAGCTTGAAGCCGTTCAGGTAAGGCGCCATCTCCTCGAGGAACGGATCGTTGACTTCGACGTTCGCTTGCGTCGGCTGGAAGCCGGATGCCGTGACGAACTTCGCGTACTCTTCCGGCTCGGATTGCATGGCGAGCCATTTCAGCGCTGCATCCTTGTTCTTCGCTTTCTCCAGCACCATCCACGACATATCGTATTTGCCGGCCAACGCCGCGTTCTTCGCCGGATCGTTGCTGCCCGGTACCGGGAAGTAGCCGAATTGCAGATCCGGATTCGCGCCCTTGATTGCCGCTGCGTTCCAGGAGCCGTCGATCAGCATCGCGACTTGCTCGGAAGCGAACAGGCCAGGCGCCGAGCCGTAGTCTACGCCCATGAAGCTAGGAATGGCATTCTCCATGAGTACTTGCGCTTTCTCAAGAATCTCGATTTGCTTCGGATCGGTGAACTTCGTCGAGCCGTCCCACAGCCCTTTGATGAAGGCGAGTTGGTCGTCATGAATCGTAGCCGACAGACCTTGCACGGCCAGGTTGAACGGCCAAATGTCCTTGCCTGCGATGCCGAGCGGCTCTACGCCTGCGTCCTTCAGCGTCTTGAACACGTTCAACAGTTCATCCCAAGTCTTCGGTGCTTGCAGATTATGCTTCTCGAACACCGCTTTATTGTAGAAAATGCCCGTGAATGCGACCTTACCCATGTTCACGCCATAGATCTTGTCATTGTACGTGACCGAGTTGGCGACGTCGTTCGCATCCCAGTTGCTCATGAATGCTTCACCCGCCAAGTCCGCGATCAGGCCGGCATCGATCCACTGCTTCCATACCGGATCTTGCGCGCCTGGCGTCCACTCTTGCGGAACAGCCGCGAAGCCGCTCTTCAGCGCGAGAATGTCAACATCGTTCGCGCTGACGCGCGTCTGCTGCAGTTGGTCGTACGTCGCGTCCGAAGGGACGATCGTGTAATCGACCTTGATGTTCGGATAGCGCTCCGTGAACCGCTTATTGAAGTCCTCGTAGTATTTGTTCGTGCCTTCGTTGATCCAGTGAATTACCTTCAGCGTGACCGGTGCATCGCTGCTTCCTTTACCGCCGTCGCCGCTGTTGCCGGCAGCTTCCTTGCTGCCGCCGTTATTCCCGCCGCAAGCGGCCAAGAGCGTGGTGAACAAGGCAAGCATCAGTATCCACGAAACCTTTTTCATGTTAATCCCCCTATTTGATGGTGTATTACGAAATCGCTTTCGTAAATTACTTTCATTATTCAATAGAGGTTGATTTTTGTAAATTCTCAGAATTCAAGATAAGGTTGCAAAATTATGGGTCATATCAACGGTTGTTGACGTGTCGGGGGGAGAATAATACAATGAGTGAAACACGGATGCAGATTGGTTCTCGAGGTTGTAGAGCAGGAATTATCGTGTTTTATACGAAAACGGTTTAGTAGAAAGTGTGAGTGAAGGAGCCCTGCGCGATGAACATTAAGACGATCGCCCAGTTAGCTGGCGTATCGGTGGCAACCGTCTCGAAAATCTTGAATAATTATAGCGACATCGGCGAAGAGACGCGGCTGCGCGTGCTGAAGATTATGGAAGAGAACGGCTATCGGCCCTCCTCGTCCGCGCGAACGCTGGCGACCAAGACATCGAACCTGGTCGGCGTCGTCTTCGCCGGCGAATTCAATTCCGATCTGGACCATCCCTTCTTCATTGCCGTGCTGAATTCGTTCAAGCGGCAGATCGGGTTCTTCGGCTACGATCTGATCTTGTTCACGAATCAACGGTTCTTGAGCAGCAAGGAGGATTACTTGGCGAGGTGCAGGCATTACCATATTGACGGCTGCATCATCATTGCCGGCGACGAGATCGAGCCCAGCGTGCACCGGCTGGCCGAATCGGATATTCCTTGCGTGGGCATCGACCTCAAGCTCGAAGGCGAGCGGTTCGCCCACATCATGTCGGATAACGTGAAGGTCGCGTCGAAGGTCGTCGAGCATTTCTATCTGAACGGTTATCGGGATATCGGGCTGCTCGGCATCGATCGGCAATCCGCCGTCGTCTCCATCCGCGAGCAGTCGTTCAAGGAATCGATCCGCAACTTCGGCCTATCGCTCCGCGAAGGCTCTTGCTTCTATAGCGACGGCTATGACGAGGAATGCGGCTACGCCACCATGATGAATCGGATCGACAGCGGCATCCCCCTTCCCCGTGCCCTGTTCGCCGTATCGGACATGCTGGCAATCGGCGCCATGCGCGCGCTGAAGGAGCGCGGCATGTCGATTCCGCTCGATGTCGCGGTCGTCGGCTGCGACGATATCGAGACGAGCCGGCATACGGACCCGTCGCTTACGACCGTCCGCCAGGACAGCGAGAAGATCGGGCGGCTGGCTGCGATGATGCTGTTCGATCTGCTGAACAAGCAGTCGGAGGCGCGTACGATTCTGGTCGATCCCGAGCTGGTGGTGAGGCAGTCTTGCGGGGGATTGCAATAGTAGGCGGTTGCTGTGGAGAAGAGCCCTGATTGGGCTCTTTTTTCTTCTTCTGGCCGTTATCCCGTTCACTCAGGACAGTTGGCCGTATACGGCGACCGCTCCAAGGATGAGAAGCAGACGGTGTACATCGGGATTCCTTCCGCAATCATTGCGTTGTGCGGGCGAATGACGGATTACATGCAATAGCGAAGCATCGGCGCTATTAACGTACCCATATGCGCTAATTCAAGGGGCTTCGTCCATATAGATGCCCTATATGGGTTAAGATCGCTAATTTGCGAACCGTCATGCGCTATTTAGCGAATTCTATACGTTAATGGGTTAGTAAGTGCGATAGGTGCCTGGAATAGCGCATGCATATCCCTTAACAGCGCAATTGCTTCGCTAATGCCCCATAGACCCAGAGCTTAGCGCTTGAATCACGACGATCCTGCTTCATCGAGCAGCCTCCAGGGGATCGTGAACGATCAGTTCGGAGGCGGACGCATCCGTTCCTACGAAACGGAGCAAACGCGCCCCTTCCTCAGTCAGAGCGCATAACGCCACACTGCTCAGCTCTCGGAACGGTTCGATGTGCAGAACGTCTCCCTTACGCCCGCTCGACAGCCTCCAAGTACCGGCGACGAACCCGTCGATGAGGAAGGTGGCGCGAATGATTCCGTTCGGTGTGAACACACGTCGGCGATCCCGCTCATCCAAGATTCGGCTGCGATCCGCATAGGATAACAGCATATTGTCGAATTCGCCGAGAAACCTCGGTTCGCATGGCGTGCCGGCATCAGGCCGCATGGCATCCGCCAGATCGAACAATTCCTCGCCCCGTTCGTTACGAAAAGCGATCAGTTCCGGACGAAGTGCCCGAATGATTGCATCCATGCGCGTCAGTCCTGACCAGACCTGAACATCTTTCACCGTAGCCGGCCCGAATGCGGCCAAGTACTTCCGCACGAGCCATTCCGGCCCAGGCGGCGCGGATATCGGCTCGCCGAGCCATGCCGCGATTGACGTATGCACAGCTTGGCCGCTCTCGCCCCATACGCCACGAGGCGGCGTCTGGATGAGCGGGACCTTATTCCGAACCACTGCCGCCGAAGCTTCCGGATCGAGTCCCGGCCACTGCTCGCTCAACTGCATGCCAAGCTCATTGAATGTCATGGGCTTCTTCTCGACCAGCGCTCTGCCCGCCTCCGCTAACGCATCTTGGTCGATTCCGATCAGCTTTTTGCCGAAGGCGCCCTTCAGACTGCGTTCCATGACGGGCTGCAGCAGCGGACGCAGCCGTAATGCGTCACGCGCGGAGACCAGATGCAAGGTCGAACGCATCAGTGCCATGCGTACGACCTGTCTGTTAAGCAACAAGTCGGATAGCGCATTCTGCCGAAAATCCGCGATCCGCGACCACAGCCCGTAATAAGGGGCTTGCGGAGATTGCGCCTGCATCCCGCTCAGCTTCTCTACGACTTCCAAGACGGGAAGATTCACGCGATGAAGCAGCATTTGCCTTGCCAGCAATGCACGGTTCAACTCGCGGTTGCTAAGATTCATCTGATTCGCTCCCATCTTGATTAACCATCCTCTTTTTCGTGCTTACAATACCAATACTAACGCAGTCACCCTGACAACATGATGTCAGGGTGACTGCGAAGGTTATAGAATATTTTGACCCATGACTGCTTACGGCCTTGCAGGCGTGCCGTCAGGCCGGCGCGCAAGCGTCCACTCCGGCAGCTTATTCACGCACGGATACTTATCGGCCTCGCGCTCATTGATGTCGATACCAAGGCCCGGCTTATCGTTCACGTAGGCGAAGCCGCCGCGCACTTCCGGACAGCCGGGAAACACCTCGCGCGTCGCATCCGACGGGCCATACCACTCCTGAATGCCGAAAATATGCGAGCTCAAGTCCAAGTGCAGGTTAGCCGCATGGCCGACCGGCGACACGTCGCCCGGACCGTGCCAAGCCGTTCGTACGCCGAACGCTTCGCATAGAATCGCCAGCTTGCGGGCAGGCGTCAAGCCGCCGATGGCGCTGATATGGACGCGAATGAAGTCGATCAGTTGATTGCGAATAAGCGGGAGCCATTCGCCAGGATGCACGAACAGCTCGCCCATCGCGATCGGCGTCGCGCATTGGCTGCGGATGTGCCGGAACCAGTCCAGATCCTCAGGCGCAAGCGGATCCTCTAGGAAGAACAGTCGATACGGCTCTAACTGCTTGGCCAAGCGCACCGCTTCGATCGGCGCAATCCGTTCGTGGATATCGTGGATAAGCTCGATCTCGAATCCGAACTTCGCACGGATGTGCTCGAACAGCCGCGGCACGCTGCGCGCATAGGCATCCGGATCGTAATAGGCGCCCTTAGCCGCACCCTCCGGCGTGTGCATCGAGGCTTGTTTACCGCCGTACAGCCCCCATTGGCAACGAATATATTTATAGCCCTGCTCCAGGTAACGGCTCACATTCTCCTCGACCTGAGACAGCTCGAAGCCGTCAGCATGCCGGTAGACGGCTGCCGCTTCGCGCACCTTGCCGCCGAGCAGCTCGTAGACCGGCATGCCGGCGAGCTTGCCCTTAATATCCCATAGCGCCATATCGACGCCTGATAGCGCATTATTCAGGACCGGCCCGTTCCGCCAATAGGCACTTACCATTGCGCTCTGCCAGATATCCTCGATTCTGCGAGGATCTTTGCCGATTAGGAAAGGTTTCAAGTATTCCTCAATCGCCGTCGCAACGGCAAGGTAGCGCTGCGTGAACGTTGCGCAGCCCAGACCGTAGAGACCGGGCTCATTCGTCTCGATCTTGACGACGACTAGATTGATGCCCTCCGGCGCCGTCAAGATCGTCTTCACGTCGCGTATGACGAGTTGTTCCATCTGCATCCTGCATTCCCTCGTTTCGTGGCTAGGTTGTCCCCCAAGGGGCATTGTCCTTACGGGCCGCGCTCTCTGGCATGCCAGGCAGGATCAACCCGCCGTCCACGCGGAGCGTAATGCCCGTGACATACGATGCTGCATCCGAACAGAGATAAGCGACAGCTTCGGCTACGTCCTCTGGCTGCCCCATCCGCCCGAGCGGAATTCTCGGGCCTAACGCTTCATAGAAGTCGTTGGTGTCCCTGACTTGGATCGCGCCCGGCGCTACCGCATTGACCCGGATGCCGTGCGGCGCATACTCCAGCGCGACGGATTGGATCGAACGATCCATGGCCGCCTTCATGCCGCCGTAGACGGCGTCCAGCGGATAGGCTCGCGCACCTCGGGACGAAGTAATCTGAATGAGGCGACCTTGTACGCCCTTCTCGATCATATGCCGCCCGAGCAGACTGAAGAGCAGCATCGGTGCCCGGTAGAGCAAGGCATACAAGTGATCGATATCTCCGGCGTTCATTGCCGTCAAGCTGCTGAACCGCGCGACGCCTGCATTGCTTACAAGCACATCGATCATGCCGAAAGCTTCGATCGCTTCTTCGATCAGACTGCCCGGTGCCTCGGCACGCGTAAGATCGCACTGCCGTACGACACACGCGCCGCAATAGGCGCGAATCTGCTCTTCGACGCTCGCCATCTCATCCGGCTCATTCAGATGCGTCAACATGAGATCATAGCCTAATGAGGCGAGCTTCAGCGCAATGCCCTTGCCAATCCCCGTGCTAGCTCCCGTGACGATTGCCGTACCTCTCTTCGACACATTCACCACCTCCATGCTGTCCCATGGCATATCGCTATGATTGTATCCGCTTACAGATTACTGTGACAAGACATGGAATTCCATATCGATACACAATATTATAGGCGTTCAATCAACAACCATGGTCAGATCGTCCTCTGACATGTCATAATAGTCTCTAGCCGTTCTTACTTCGATTATTCCTGAACGATAGGAGATCACGCAATGACAGTTGTTGACCAATCCTTCCGCGTTCGTGGCCTGCTTGCGGATTGCGAATCCTGCTTCGGCCTATGCTGCGTAGCGCTCCCATACGCGCAGTCATCCGACTTTGCTATGGATAAGGCGGCCGGCCATCCCTGCCGCAACCTTCAGCAGGACTTTCGCTGCGGCATACACGCCGACCTGCGGAAGCAAGGCTTCCGGGGCTGCACCGTGTATGATTGCTTCGGCGCCGGGCAGAAGGTATCCCAACACACCTATGGCGGCCACGATTGGCGGCAACATCCCGATACGGCAGAGCAGATGTTCGAGGTATTCCCCATCATGCGGCATCTGCATGAATTGCTCTGGTACTTAACCGAAGCGCTAACCTTGCCAGCGGCTGCATCCATCCATGCTGAACTGACAGCATCGTTAATCGAGACGGAACGCATGACGCGGCTCGAACCAGAAGCCATGCTGGCGCTGGATGTTGCGTCGCATCGGGGAACGGTCAACGCTTTGCTGCTACGGACCAGCGAGCTTGTCCGAGCTGCAACGATGCGACAGGTGAAAGGTCACGCAGGAAGGCGAAGAAGCTATGATCGGGGAGCGGACTTGATCGGCGCCAAGCTTAGGGGAGCGGATCTGCGCGGAGCCAATCTCAGGGGGGCTTATCTGATTGCTGCCGATCTAAGGGATGCCGACCTGCGCGGGGCCGACTTGATCGGAGCCGATATGCGCGATGCTGACCTTCGAGGAGCGGACTTGACCGGCAGCCTCTTCCTCATTCAAGCCCAGCTCAATGCCGCACAAGGCGACAACGCTACGAAGCTGCCGCCTGCATTATCTCGCCCATCGCATTGGATGTGAATGCGGTTCGACCCGTCAGCTCGATACCATGCTTCTGGCCGCAGCGGCCGCCGCATGGTGCTCGCGAACGACGGGTTCGCCGTAGATCGAAGTTTTCTCGCTTACGGACTGCCTGTTGACTATTCGCCATAGCAACTGATCGACGGCTCGCATCCCCATTAGTTCCTTATTCACGTCGACCGTGGCGAAGATCGGATGCGTGCTGCATGTATTATCGAAGCCCGTAACTGCGCAATCTTGCGGAACGTTAACGCCCCGTTTCCCTAATTCGTCGATGAGGAACTGAGCGGTCGTATCGTTCACGCAGACGAATAATTCCGGCAGTTCATTCAGATCAAGCTGCGGAATCAGCTGATGCAGCTCGTCCGCCTCTGGTCCGTTCAGGAGCGGATCCTGCTTCCATTCGATGCCGTAGCTCTCCAGAGTCGTCCGGTAAGCGAGCCATCGCTCAAAATAACTATGTGCGCCGGAGATGTTGCCAACGAACTGAAAGCGCTTAATCCCTCTGCTAACTAGCCTCGTCATCAAATCCCTCATGCAGTAATAGTTGTCGGTCTGTACGGTGTCGCATGGAAAAGCGGGGTCCGTGTGATCGACCATGACAACCGGGATGTCCGTCTGCGCGATATCGAGCAAGATCGGCGTCGATATCGTGCCGATCGTGATGACGCCTTGGATCACTTCAGGCTTGACGAGCGCGAAGACATGATCTCTGGACGGCTCGGTCAATGTTAGGATATCAATGCCCTTCTGATTCAATCTGGCCGAGATGCCTTCGAACACAGGTCCCCAATACACCGAATATTTATTCTGATAGCGTATGTTCGGGAATAGAATCACGACCGTCCCCGGCAGGTCCCGACTGTAGGCATCGACCAATTCGCCGGTAAAGCGCTTCGACTCGTGGTTCTGGAAGTACCCGAGCTCGCCCGCTACCTTCAGAATCCGTTCACGCGTTGCCGCGCTAACACCGCTCTTACCTGTCAGGGAACGAGATACCGCGAACTTAGACACGCCAGCCATATCGGCAATTTCTTGAATGGTAACTTTCCCTCTCAAATGAATCCCCACCCGACGACAAATTCTACAATAATTACCTAATAAACTTGATAATAACAAAGACGATCTTACATAACTTTTACTGATGTCCGTTACTAATTACTTCCCATAGTTTAGAACATTTGTTCCCAAATGTAAAGTTTTTCCTATATGGTTTCGGGCTGAATCCTTCTATCCGCGAGCTCGAGCTGGCTCGTTCGTGCTGGCTGAGCTTCAGGGATTAAACGTGCCTTGAATAATCTGCGCGATAACATCCGGAAGTTCTTCATTGCTCCTGATCGTATAGAAATGATCAGATTCGCTAGCATCCGGGGCCTCCGACGACTGTTGCCGCATCAGCACCTCTTCGAAAGTCGAGGCACTTCGGAATATCGCCTTGCTTCGTTGACTCTCGGCCACGCGCAGCCGCAGCACTTCATCAGGAATATCGAAGTAGACGATAACAGTAGTGAACGCGTTGCCGCGAAAAAAGTCCAGCAATTCCGTTCGGCCCTTTCGCGCGAGATTGGAATTGCACAGGATCAAATGCGAATCTGTCTGATGAACGGCATAATTGACAATCGCATGCGTGATAGCGTATTTCAGCGTATTCGGGCCGTCCTTCGGGCGAAGCTTCAGGTAGTGCGCGTTAACGAATTCCGCGTGGTTGTCTTGATCGATGACAACCGCGTTCTCCAACTGCGACTCTAATGCCCTAGCGAAGGTCGTCTTCCCGCTATGCGTCTTGCCTACCGTTATGATCGCGAGTCTATCTGTATGCATATATACCTCCGTTATCGCCACCACTTCCTAGTTAAGTCATCCAATACCCAGTCTAACAGAATATGGATGCAAAGTTTCGGTATAAATCCTATAAAATCATTTACTACCGCCGGAAACCAGTCATTCACGAGCAATCGCTGCGCCGATGCCGGCACAGCGATTGCCTTCAGACGATTATTCAGATTCTCGATCGTTAATCGCTCGTTTGACCGCCGCGATCGACTTGCGAACGGCGTCCTCATCCGTCTCCGTGACTTCGACGACGAGGCTGTTGATCAACCTCCCGTCCACGAAGGGCAAGAGACGCCATTGGCCGGATTCCGGCAGCGCGAACGCGACTTGAATCTGTCTGTCCGCGCCGTCCATCGGACCACCCAGCGATTGAGCGGCGAACAAGTCGATCATCCTCGTGTCACCTAATCGAGCAGCACGCAGTGCGAACTCGCCATCCAGTTCCTCGTCGCCCCAGAAGTACCAGCGGTATGTACCCGCTTGGCCAGCCGTGAATCCCCCGTCCGTGAACCCGACCTTGCCCTCATCGCCGCGCAGCGATTGCCCGTTAGCCTGGAAGGTGCTGCTGAGATCCCAAGAAAGGTCGCCCGCTTCGATGTTTACGGCATCATAGATTCCGCCATCCAACTGACCTTCGATCTTCCAAGCGCCCCATACCGGCAAGGCGAAACTAACCGCGTAGGTGTCCTTGCCAATCAATACTTCATTCTGATCATCGATGGTGACCGGAGATACAGCCGTTACGCGCTGCCCGGTCTCCGTATGCGTCGCATAGACGGCGAATGTCCGATTCAGCAGGTCCTTGACCGGCGCTACAAGATGATAGCGATAGCCGAATGGCTTGTCGGACACGAGCGGGGCTCGCCGATCGGTAAAGGGGTCATTCCAGTAGCCATCCTCATCATCGTAATAGACCTTCATCTTTTCCGTCCCCAGATTATAGTACCCGGAACCTGCTTGGGTGTTCTCCACGGGAACGTCCTCACCTTGCAGCTGTGCCGGAGACTCAAATCCCTCGCCTCCGTTCGCCGCAAACTGGTAGACCACCGCCGCCACGAACATCACGCAAGCGATTGCCGCCACCCTATACCAAGGCCATGTGCGCTTCCTGCCGTGCACCCGCTCCATCGTCCTTGCGCGAAGCCGCTCCGTAAACATCCGCTGCGTATACGGGGTCTCCTTCAATTGCTCCGTCCACTGGGGCTGCTGTAGATCCATAACCCTATACGCCTCCCTCATCGCTCTTTTGCCTCAGGATCGAAGCCATTCGCTTCTTGGCCCTGAACATGCGTGACTTCACGGTTCCTTCGGATATTCCGAGCGAAGACGCAATCTCTTCGATCGAGAGATGGTAGTGATACGTCAAGATGACCACTTCCCGGAACTTAAGCGGCAGCTCCATTACGCCCTCCCACACCTCTCGCGAGGCGATCCGATCGAAGGCTATCTTCTCTGCGGACGGCGCGGCATCCCTCGATACCGGAAGCACATCTAGCAGCGCCACCTTGCGAATCCATGCCGTCTTCACGAAGTTCAATGCCTTGTTGCGCGTGATGCTCAGCAGCCAGCTCTTCATGCTCGCCTCGCCGCGGAACGAATACAGCCGGCTGTACGCGCTGAAGAAGACGTCCTGCGCGATATCATCCGCCGCATCTGCCCGCTTCGTGAGATAATAGGCGAAGTTCCATACATCGTCGCCGTATGACAACATGAGATCCTGCAGCACTTGGTCACGATCATAGCCAGGCGCCAGATATTGCACGTAATGATTGTCCACCGAATTCACCTCTATCCATTAGACAAGCGACGCCTGGAAAAGGTTCCCGCACTGCCCAAGCGTCAGCCTTCAAACGTTCAGTCCAGCAGCCCCGCATGCCTCAGCACGTGAAATTGAACAAAACCGGCTTCCACGTATGGAAACCGGCACTCACGCTCATTTATCCGCCTGCTACCAACCGGTAGCGTTCTGCTTGCAGATTGAACATCTCCGCATATTTGCCGTTCAGCGCGATCAGCTCCTCATGCGTGCCTTCTTCGATAATCTCGCCCTTCTCCATCATGCAGATGCGGTCGGCCATCCTCGTGGTCGACAGACGGTGCGAGATGAAGAATACGGTCTTGTTGCCTGCTGCCTCCAGCATGGATTGGTTCATATGAGATTCGCTGATTGGGTCTAGCGCGCTTGAAGGCTCATCGAGAATCATATAATGGCTCGACTTCGCGAATGCGCGCGCGATCGCTACCTTCTGCGCTTCACCGCCGGACAGGTTCGTGCCGGATTCCTCGAATTCGCGCGTGAGCGGCGTCGCTATGCCCAGTTCCAGCGATTGCAGCCGATCTTCGAAGCCGCTCTTCACCAGTGCCGACTCGACCTTCTCCCTCTCCGCTGTCAGATCCGGCACCAGATCCATCAACACATTCTCCGCGATCGGAGCAGCGAACAATTGATAGTCTTGGAAGACCGAGCCGAAGCTGCGCCTGTACGCCTCGAGCTTGTATTCGCGGATGTCGATGCCGTTCAGCAAAATTTGCCCCTCCGTCACATCGTACAGTCGCATCAACAGCTTGACGAGCGTGGTTTTGCCTGCGCCGTTGTACCCGACCAGCGCGATCCGCTCGTTCGGCCGAATCGTAAGCGATAGATTGCGTATAATCGGCCCTGCCTCCGGACTGTAAGCGAACGAGACATTCCGCAGCTCGAGCACGGCCGGCGCATCCGGCGGCGCGATCGCGCCTTCCCGCTCCACTACTTGCTCCTCGTAGGCAAGGAAGCGGCGGATTTTCTCGATATAGAGGCTGTTCTCCTGGAAGTCGCTGACCAGCCGGCTTAACTGCTGCACGCTGCCGTTCAGGCGCCACGCCGAATTGATCAGTGCCACGGCCCCGCCATAGCTAAAAGCGTTCTTCACCAGCGTCATGAATGCGATATACAGCAGATAGAGCCCATCCAGAATAAAGCTGTTGCACACGAATCGCTCGACGAAGCTGAGCAGCAGCATCTTGCCCGAGTATCGGCGCACCGTCTCGCGAATCTCGCTATTCGACGCTTGGAAATCCTCCTGCAGCTTGCCTGTCACGTCATGCAGCCGAAGCTCCTTGGCGTAGTCCGCCAGATAGTAGACGCGGCTCACGTAATTACGCTTCCGCTCCTGCGCATTCAACTCCAGCCTCATCTTGTAGCGGACCTTGTTCAGCACGAGGCTCACGAATAACGTGGAGATGATCGCCACCGCGACGAAGATCAGGCCGGTCGCATCCATCAGAATGAAGAAACCGCTGACCATGATCACGTACACGAGGTTCGAGCTCAAGTTGTTCAAGTACTCGGTCGTCTTCTGCACCCTGTTCTGTACCTCTTGAATGCTGAGCACGAACTCGTTGTAATAGTCCGGATTGTCGTAGCATGCGAGATCGATCCGTGACGCCTTCTCGTAGAGCTCTTGCTTGATCTTCAGATGCAGCTTCTCCAGCCCCTTCGGCTGGATGACGTGATAATAGATCCGGCCCATCACGAGCGCGGCTAAGATGAAGAGACAGATGATGACAACATACGTGACAACCTTGGAGAACGGCTCTCCGTACTGGATCGCATCCGTCACCAGCTTAATCCCGAGCGTATGCTCTACATAGATGACGGCCGCATGGAATGCCGGGTAAGCACATGCGCCGATCACGAAGAGCGGTGTATGCCGGAACGCGGTCTTCAATAGAAACAGATTATTGTCGATAATCGTTCTTGCGGATTGTTTGCTCGTTTCCTGCTTGCTTGTAGCTTGCGCCATGCGCAATTCCCTCCGATTCCGCTTCACCGAATGCTTGCTTATTCGTTATGCCGTGATGGCATCCTCCACATACCGATCCGCCTGCTTCCGGAACATCTCCGCATAACGGCCGCCCTGCTGCATCAGCTGCTGATGGGTGCCTTCCTCGATGATGCAACCGTCCTCGAACAGATAGATCCGATCGGCTAGGACTGCGCTCGACAGCCGATGCGAGATGAAGAGAACCGTCTTGTCCGCACAGTTCTCCCGAATGCTCTCGTACAGTTGATATTCCGCGATCGGATCGAGCGCGCTGGACGGTTCATCCATGATGACCGTCTGCACGTCCCGAGCGAAGACGCGCGCGATCGCAATCATCTGCAGCTCGCCGCCCGACAGCATCGCACCCTCGTCGTCGAACTCGCGCGTCAGCATCGTATCGATTCCGTGCGGCAGGCTCATCACTTTGTCGTAGACGCCGCTTTTACGCAGTGCCTGTATGACCATCTCTCGATCCGCTTCGCCCTTCGCTTCCCTAAGCAACACGTTCTCGGCAATCGTCATCGAGAACACTTGATAATCCTGGAAGGCTGCGCCATAGAGCTGGCGATACTGCTTCATGTCGAGCTTCCTAATATCGGTCCCGTCCAGGGTGATGGTCCCGTTGGTAGGATCGTAGAGTCGCATGAGCAGCTTGATGAACGTTGTTTTGCCCGCGCCGTTATGACCGACTAAGGCAACCTTCGCCCCCTTGGGAATGGTGAGGTGAATGTCCTGCATGACCTGCTGATCGGAGCCCTTGTAGGCAAAGGAGACATGCTCGAAACGAATCTCGCCGCCGTCTGGGCTCGGCTGCGCCGCATCCGTCTGCTCCGAGACCTCGGATTGATAGTTCAAGAATTGATGCAGGTTGTTGATGAAGACGCCGTTCTCATACACGGACACGATCTTCTGCGACATCTCGATCAGGATCCAGGAACCGCTCACCATCGCGGAGGCCAGTACGGCGAACTCGCTGATGCTGATCGATTGAGGGATCATCGCGAGATAGGCGCCGTAGAGCAGCACCCCCTGGAAGATCACGAGGAACGTGAAAAAATTGCGCCAGAAGTCGACGAACATCAACTTGCCCTTGTACCGGTCCAGCACGCGAATGACGCCATCATATCCATCCTGGAAAATCTGCTTAATAACCGCATAGATGTTCGACAGCCGAATCTCTTTGGCATATTGCTGCAGATAGAGCGTCCGGTTCACGTAATCGATGCGACGATAGTTCGCGACATTGTCCATGTACCTGCTGTAGTAGTATTGATTCATCTTCTTGCCGAACAAGAAATCGCCGATGATTGGGAAGATCGCGAACAAGACCACGTAACGGTCAATGGCGAACATGACGCCGAACACGCTGATCGCGGCAATGACGGAGAATAGGATACTGGAGACGTTGCTGATGACGGCTTGTACCCGTGTATCCGCTTCCTTAATGGCTGTCGTGTAAGTATTGTAGAAGTCCGAATCCTCGTAGCAGTGAAGCTCTACCTCTGCTGCCTTACGGAATAGGAGGCCATATAGTTTCTCGTAGATGATCGTATCGCTGAGCGGCTTGAACCGGATATCGTACCATTGATGGAAGAGGTTGATGAACATGAAGACGAACAGCGTCGACCCGATGAACAATGCCGTGTTCGCATAGCTTCCGCCCTGATCAAGCGAGTCGAGCAGGAACTTGATGAACACGACGGTGTAGAACACGCGAGCGAATTGCTCGAGCGCTACCTTGACGAAGTCGATGATGACACGCTGCGGGTGCATGCCCCAGGCCAGCTTGAGCACATACCAATTGTTCGAGATCGCTTCGCGCGTCGTGATGCTCTTGCTGTTCGTGCCTTCGCTCTTCTTCCTGCGTTTGAGTAGAGCCGTTATTTTCGCCATATACGCAGTCCTATCCCTTCTCGTCGTAGGAATGTTAACCATAATAACCCAATAATACAGCTAGTATAGCAGTCGAAGGGAATACTTGGTAGGGAGTGAATGATTATAGCAGAAAAAAAACGCCGTTCCTTGAGAGGTCCGACGGTTGTGTATGAACGGGTGGATCTTATGCGAAAGTCTGTTTAATTCTTCATTTCATTATGATATTATATAGCTAATGAAGCCGAGTGCGGCAAACACTCGGCTATACAATTGGCTTGGCTGGGTTCTTCCCTCTGAGTCACTCAAAGTATAAGAACCCACCTTAAGGCCGTGAAACCAGGGGTGGGTTCCTACTTTTTCTTGTAGTTATTTGAGATATAAGTCAAAAGAGCAAGGATAAACGATGCGAACGTGATCATCAAGATTATCGTGTCTTTCAACTCCATAGCCTCACCCCCTTACGAAGGGAAGCTATGCCCACCCAAGATAGGCTATGATGATTCAGAAGATCGATCTGTTCGTCTAATCCCCCTCACAATCACTCTTTCTCAATCTACCAATAGAATACCGGAGTCCATGTGGAACTGATTGAAAAGTGGATAGCGAGGGCTGGAACTCTAACGGACTGGACCGCCTTTATATTGCGTTAATTATGGATTTCCAAAATCTAACGGACTGCAGCGACGTTAAAAGTCATTTTCGGATATATTTAGCTCGATTATAGTTAGTTAAGATCCTTTGAGTCCGTAAGAAATTTACGATGCTCGATTTCAACATATTAAGGTTCGCTCAGTCCGTTACGTCCCTCCTTCCCGCACTTGAAAGACAAGCCCCCCAATGTGCTACAATCTGATCACCATATAATGGATGCCAGGAGAGGAGCCTATCACGATGTTAACCTTGACGCAGCAGCCAGCCGTACGAGCCGAAATGTTGATTCGGAGGCCGGCGGAAGAAGTGTACGAAGCTTTCGTCGATCCGGACGTCACGACCAAGTTCTGGTTCACCAAGAGCAGTGGCCGATTAGAAGCAGACAAGCAAGTAAGGTGGGAATGGGAAATGTATGGCGTAGGGGATACGCTCCTCGTACAGGAGCTTGTTCCGAATCAGAGAATCCAGGTCAAATGGTCAGACCATACGATCACCGAATGGACATTCTCGCCGCGCGGCGATGGCGAGACCTTCGTCTCAATCGCGAACTACGGGTTCGAAGGCAGCGGCGACGAGATCGTCAGCCAAGCGATCGACGGGATGGGCGGCTACACGATGGTACTCTGCGCACTGAAGGCCTTGCTCGAGCATAACGTCATCTTGAACGTTGTCGCGGACAAGGCTCCTGACGCCAACGTGGTAAGTTAGGTCAAGAGCCCCGCGTTCATCGACTAGCCGTGCAGAGCGGCTTGACGCTCGTAATGATCCCGTGCTAATGCAGCGGATGATCGCCGAATGCGTTACCGCCCATCTGCCGAACCTCCTGCCTCGTACTCGATCCGCAACCCCAGAGCCGCCATTCGATCGAAGTAATCCGGACATGTCTTGGATACGCAGCCTGGATCCATAATCCGAATGCCGCCCGCCTTCGAGCCGACCAAGGCCAGCGCCATTGCCATGCGATGATCGTCATGGGCATCCAGCAGCGCCGGCTTGGGCTGGCCCGGATAGACCGTCAGGCCGTCAGGATGCTCGTCTGCGCGAATGCCCAATCTGCGCAGCTCCTGGCAGATGGCGGCAATCCGGTCGCATTCATGATGTCGGATATGGGCAGCGTCCGTCATCGTGATCGGGCCGTCGGCATAAATCGCGAGCACCGCGACCGTCAGCGTCTGATCCGACCAGCGCTTCATGTTCACGCTGAATCCCCCACGAAGCGCCTCCGCCCCCTGGACCTCCACATAATCGCAACCGCGGATTATCGTGCATCCCATCCGCTCCAACAGCTCCAGCATCTCGATATCGGGCTGCGTCGTGTTCGCGGCATCGATGCCTTCGATCCGCACGCGTCCGGCTGTCAGCGCGGCGAGCGCCCAGAAGTAGCAGCAAGTCGACACATCGGGCTCAAGCTGCAGCGTGCGGGCTAGGTATCGACCGACAGGCACGGTGATCGATTGTCCATCCTCCGACACCTGCGGTTCAATACCGAACGCCTGCATGAGCGTCAGCGTCATCTCCACGTAATCCCGCTGTACGACTTCACCGTCGATGCGGACCGTTACCGCTTCGCGAGCGTGAGGTGCCGCTAGCAGCAGTCCGCTGATGAATTGGCTGGACGAATCGCCCGGCAATACGACCGCCCCGCCTGCGAGTCCGGTCGCTTCCAACGTGAAGGGCAGGCTCCGCGTTACCCCTGCGTATTCGAATCGCGCCCCAAGCTGCGTAAGGGCATCTAACAGAGGAGCAAGCGGTCTTTCCTGCAGACGACTGCTCCCCGACATTGTCCAGCTGCCGACACCTGCAGCGAGTGCACCGGGCAAAAATCGCGCAACTGTCCCCGCCGCACCTGCGTACAGCTCAGCTGACGAATTCGGCCAGACGCCTCCGCAGCCTTCGACTACGGCGCAGTCCCCTTCGACCGTGATGCGCACGCCAAGCTTCCGCAAGCAATCGATGCACCAGTAAGCGTCATCGCTGCGCAGGATGCCCGCGATGCGCGATGTACCCGTTGCGAGAGCAGCCAGTATTAGCGCGCGATTCGTCAGGCTTTTGCTCCCCGTTACCTGAAGCGTGCCGTCGACTGGTCGTATGGGCGGGTGTAATCGAAAT
The DNA here is from genome assembly GCA_023386495.1 of Bacillota bacterium. Taxonomy (GTDB): domain Bacteria; phylum Bacillota; class Bacilli; order Paenibacillales; family Paenibacillaceae; genus Paenibacillus_I. The sequence continues at coordinate 21,750 of JAEWJS010000036.1, forward strand.
ATGTCCACACCCGCATGGGTAGACCAAGGAGATCGTGCCTCGCGATCCGGTTGCTGCTGCATGCTATCCATTCCTGCCACCTCTTTCATCTGTTCGTTAGCTTGATTATAATTGGTGTTGTGGAATAGATGAAATCGCAATATCCCATCCATGAAATAGAGGTGTTCTATATCACGATTCATCTGGAATGGTACCGGATCTTCATGCATACGGCTCGTCTAGGGAACTTGACCAAGGCCGCGCAAGAGCAGCATATTACGCAGCCTTCCGTCAGCTATGCGATCAAGCAGATGGAAGGCGAGCTAGGCGTCAAGCTGTTCCAACGGTTGTCCAAGGGGGTCGAACTGACCGAGGAAGGACGCGCGCTGTTCGCCTACGTCGAGCAATCGTTCGCGCTGCTGGACGCGGCCGAGCAGCACGTGACCGACTTGAAGCAGCTTACTGCAGGCGAAGTCCGGATCGGCGCGAGCGATTCGCTGATCAAGCATCTCCTGCTGCCGAAGCTGCATGCCTATCACCAAGCGAACCCCGGCATACGCATTCGGCTCTCGCACGGCAGCACGCCTGCGATTACGCAGCGGCTTCTGGACGGACAGATCGACTGTGCGGTGCTGCATCTTCCTGTCGACGACAAGCGTCTGGACGTGCATCACCTGCGCGATTACGAGCATGGCTATGTTGTCGGCCAAGCGTACGAACATCTTGCAGATCGGACGCTGTCTGCCCAAGAGCTGTCGGAGCTGCCGCACCTGTTGCTCTCGCCCGGCAGCAGCACCAGAGTATTCGTCGAGCAATGGTTCGCCGCGCATGGATTGCGTATCAGCGGAGATATCGAATTAGGAAGCATCGACCTGTTAATCGAATTCGCTAAGCTGGGCTTCGGCGCTGCATGCATCGCTCGGAGCTTCGTGTCGGAGGAGGTGCGCCGAGGCGATCTGATCGAGCTCCTCGTACAGGAACCGATCCCCCCACGGAGTATCGGACTGGCCATCCGCCGCGGCATGACCTTGTCGCTCGCAGCCGAACGTTTCATCCAACTGCTTCAAGAAGAGCAAGCGGTCGAACCAAGGTGAACCTGCCACTTAGTTCCGTAGCCGAATCCTCTCCTGCATCATCATGATGAACGCCGCTTGATCGTATGCCTCTTGCTCCTTGCGGCCATACCTCCGAACTTGAAGCGCTCCCGAGTGCCGCTC
>JAEWJS010000051.1 GCA_023386495.1 Bacillota bacterium
CCGCTGAGGTGCAGGTGGCCGCCCAAGGCCAAGCCGGGCACCGGCATCGCGCCCGCGAGCCATCGCGCCGCCGTTCCCGGCGCGAGCCGGGCGGCCCGCACGAGCAGCTGCCGCACGTTCCGCGTCAGCCCGTCGGGGTCGCGCGCCGGGTCCGGGCGCAGCTCGGCAATCGGGCGGATCACCCGCCCGCCCGTGCGCAGCGCGTCGCTGCCTGCCGCGCCATGCACCGGAAAATACCGGTCGGCTGACACGATTCGGCCGTCGCCGCCCAGCATGACGAATTCGGGATCGGCCCCGATCAGCAGCCCAGAGCTCGCCCCCGTCCCTGTCCCCTGACCGCCCGCCTCCGGCAGCTCCGCCAGTACGCCTCGCTGCGCCTCGAACGCCTCGCGGAATCGCTCCCAGGCCGCGAGCCACAGCGGCTCGTCTTCGCTCCTCGGCTCCAGCGACACCCCCGACACGGCGACCGCCCCCGCGTCATCTGCCGACAGCCGCACGGTCGCGTAATCCAATCCAAGCGCGTAGACGGCCTTGCTGGCTGCGGCGGACAACCGCCGGAAGAGCGGATGGCGGCTGTCCCAGTCCGCCGGCAGTCCGGCACTCCCGCTGCCGATTCGCTGCACTGCCAGCGCTTCCAGATGGAAGACCGGCACCGCATAATGCCGCATTGCTGCCATCGCCGCATCCGCTGCCGCAGCCGCGGCCCCAGCTGGTCCCGCTGCCCGGCCCCCGCTGCCCCACAATTCGTCCGCGTCGATTCCATACCCGAATGAGGGGGCGGTCCGCAGCCCCGCCCAGCGCAGGCGCTGCAGAGCAGCCGCCGCGCCGAGCACGGCCGCTTCGCCGTTCAAGAACCAGCTGCCGCCGTTGCCAAGCGCGGCTTCTCCCGCTCGCGGCGCGCCCGACTCCAGCACGGCATCGCGCGCATCCGGCTCCCCGTCCATGCCGACCACCGGCAGCCGTGCCAGCCGCGCCAACCCCAGCCACGCCTTGCCGCCGTCCGCCGCCATCCACAACCTGCCCGCCATCACGCCCACCTCCAGCCGATTTATTTTCGCCGTTGCAACAAAAAAGAGGGCTCTCGCCCTCGATAATTGCACCGCTGCCGCATACACTGCTATCAACGAACGGCATTGCAGATCGCCGACGCCGCCTACGCCGGCTGCCCTACTCCCTTACAGCTCGTCGCTGAGCAGATCCGGATCGAGATCCTCGTAATCGCCGTCCTCGAAGCCGTCGTAATCCTTGCCGTCGTGGTCGCACCCGCCCGGGCATACCGCGACGCATACTTTCGTCTCGGCGATCATCTCTACCGCGAACTCGCGCTCGACGCGAACGACCACGCCCGTGCCGCTCGCCGATATGTTCGCTTCGACGCAGTTCGGATCCTGCGTTGCTTCCGCGGATACTTCCTCCGTGGAAGCCCTATGTTTGGGATCGAGGTAGGAGAGTCCGACGTTCTCGACGTAGTGCACCGTTTCTTTGGCTACGTCCGTTTCGGAATTGCGGTTGTAAGAATACCAGATGTTGATATCGTAAGTACCGATGACCTCGATGCCGTCGCCTGATCGGACTGCTTCATACTGATGGTTGATGATCCATGCCCCCAGTATGCTCGTCGGGTGATGAGGCGGCGTAACGGTATGGTTTGCGGTGGAGAACTTACGACCTTTTCCGCAGACAGCTTTCGTTATGATCTCTCTGCACTGAAGCTGTTTATCTGCAATTGCCATGTATTTAACCTCCTCCATACAATCATTCACTTAAAGTGTATGCAGGACATTCGTCTAGGGTGACTGTTTCTTTTATTTTATTTCATCGCCGATTGGAAGCTTCTTTTTCTTCCATTTCTTCGCCAGCATGAGGTACCGCTCCAATTCTCTGCACAGCTGCAGGAGAGCCGCGCGCACTTCGAATTCCTCACGCGTCTCGGGCAGCGCCATCGCGCGGAACTGTCTCTCGGCCTCTTGCAGTCTCCATTCTCCGCTCCCCGTATACACGTCCGACTTGATATCTTCGCAGAGATGCTCGAACAGTTCGGCCACCGCCTCGCCTTGCGGCAGCTTTTCATAGATGAAGGCAATCATCTCGGTCATGCGCTGGACAAGCTCGAATTGCAGCCCGCGCATCGCGAAGTAAGTGTCCCAATACGCTTGATGCCGCCACATCCGATTCTCGCGGCTCATCCCGGCGTACCGCGTGCCGTCCTCAATAGCGCGTTCGATCGCGAGCAGCTGCTCGCCGCTCCATATGTGGCTCGGATCGCGAAGCGTCGCGGCTAGCTCATGGAAGGTCGCCGCGAACAACGCTTCAGTCTCCTGGCGCAGCTGCTCCAGCTTCCGATCCTCGCGCGGCATATAGATGAAGTTCACCAGCGTCGCCCAGCCCAAGCCGATCGCCAGAAGCAGCGTCTCGTTCAGGATCAGCTCGCCGGTAATGACCCCGCTCCCGAACAGATGGAACACGATGACCGAGCTCGTGACGATGCCGTCCTTGAGCTGCAGCCGCGCCAACACCGGGAAGGCGAGCAAAATGTACAGCGACAGCGCCCAGATCTCGAAGCCGAACGCGTAGAAGACCGCCGAGGCGAAGGCCAAGCCGAGCATCGATGCCAGGAAACGGGTCGCGACGCTGCGCAACCCCTTCATGCGCGTCGTCTCGACGCCCAGAATCGCGAGCAGACCAGCCGACAGCGGCTGGTCGAGTCCGATCCAATATGCGGTTGAGATCGCCAGAAGCGCGGCGATAGCTGTTTTGACGACGCGAATGCCCACGAGATGCTGCCTTCCTTCCGGAGGAAAAAGTTACCTCTATCCTACCGTTCGCGCCACCCTGCGGTCAATCGATCTTCGAGCATCGTGACAAGCTGATACATGACGACCGCCACCAGCGCAATGACGAGCAGGCTCGCCAGCACCAGCGTGAAGTTGAACACTTGGAAGCCGTAGATGATCAGATAGCCGAGCCCTTGCTTCGCCGTGAGGAATTCCCCTACGATGACGCCGACCCATGCCAGACCGACGTTTACCTTCAGCGCCGAGACGATCACCGGGAAGGACGCAGGCAGAATGGCCATACGGAACACCTGCCCCTTGGTGCCTCCGAACAGCCGGATGACCTTGACGTAGTTCGCGTCGATCTCGCGGAACCGGCTATAGATCGTTAACGTCGTAATGATGACCGTGATGGACAGCGCCATCGCAATGATGGACAAGTAACCGGGACCTAGGCCTACGATGAAAATCGGTCCGAGCGCAACCTTCGGCATGCTGTTAAGCACGACGAGGTAAGGGTCCGCGGCGCGCGACAGGAACGGGAACCACCACAGCAGCGCCGCGATCATCGCCCCGAGCAGCGTGCCGAGCACGAACCCGCCGATCGTCTCGGCTACCGTCGTGCCGACATGCGGGAGCAGCGTGCCGTCGAGCAGCATCCTGTGCAGCAAGTCGACCATCTTGCTCGGGTAGCTGAACAGCAGCACGTCGATCCAGCCCAGCCTGCCCGCGGCCTCCCACAGCGCGACGAATGCGAGCAGCACGGCGCATTGGACGACGCGAACGCCGACCGTCACGCGTCTGCTGCGGCGCGCGTATTCCCGTTCCAGACCGTTCATCCAGCTCTGCTTGCCGTCAGCCATCCGCTCCGCCCCCTTTCCGTTCGTCGATGAGCGCCCAGAGCTGCTCGAACAGCTCATTGAAACCCTGCAGCTTGCGGGCTGCGGTCGGCCGCGCCGCCCGCATCGCTTCCGGCACCTCGAAGACGGTATGGATACGGCCCGGCGACGCGCCGAGCACGACGACCCGATCGCTCATGGCTGCCGCTTCCGCGAGGTCGTGGGTAACGAGCAAGGCGGTCTTGTTATGCCGCCGCAGCGTCTCCCATACGAGATCCTCCAGTTGCAGCTTAATATGCATGTCGAGCGCGGAGAACGGCTCGTCGAGCAGCAGCACATCCGGCTCCGTCGACAGCGTCCTGACCAGCGCGGCACGCTGGCGCATGCCCCCGGACAGCTCGTGCGGATATCGGCCTGCCGTTCCCGCGAGTCCGAGCTCCTCCAGCAGGCCTTCCACGCGCCTTGCTGCGGCAGCCGTCCGATTCCCCGCGATCTCGTAACCGATTAGCGCATTGTCCAGAATGGTCCGCCATGGGAACAGGTAATCCTGCTGCAGCATGTAGCCGATGCGCGAGGTCGGGCCGTTCACGGGCTTGGTACCGAGGAGCACGTTTCCTTTCGAGGGCGGGAAGAGACCGGCCAGCAGGCTGAGCAGCGTCGTCTTGCCGCACCCGCTAGGCCCGACCAGACTGACGAACTCGCCGTCCGAGACGGCCAGACTGATATCCTCGACTGCCAGCCGCGCGCCTTGCTTCCCTACATAAGCATGCGACACGTCCTTCAGTTGCAGCATCGTCCCCATCGTGCATCCCTCCTTATCGTCACTGGTACGTTGGGCTGGAAGGTAACTCGCCTTAGCGAATGGCTTGCTCCGCGAACGAATTGTCGACGATCGCGCTATGCGGCGTCCGCTCGGGCAGCTCGCCGGCCGACTCCATCACGTCCAGCAGGTTGTTCCATTCCGTTTCGTCCACGACCGGGCTGGTCGCGTACGAGCCTTGCTCCTTGTAACGCTTGATGACGCTCACGACAACGGCCTTATCCGTCTCCGGAAAATAGTCCAGCACCGCATCCGCGATCTCCTCCGGCGAATGCTCATCTACCCATTGCTGCGCCTTGACGATCGCGTTCGTAAAGCGCTGCACGGCGTCCTCGTTCTTGCCGATGTAGCTCTTCTTCGCCATGAATACCGTATAAGGCAGATGGCCGCTCTCGACGCCGAACGACGCGATGACATGGCCCTTGCCTTCCTGCTCGAAGATCGATGCCTGCGGCTCGAACAATTGCACGTATTCGCCCGTGCCGGAAGCGAATGCCGCCGCGATGTTCGCGAAGTCGACGTTCTGGATCAACTCCAGGTCGTTATGCGGGTCGATGCCGTGCTTCTTCAGCGTGAATTCGCCCGCCATCTGCGGCATGCCGCCCTTGCGCTGGCCGAGGAACACGGAGCCCTTCAGGTCGTTCCAATCGAATGCTGCCGGCTTCTCTCTGGCGACCAGGAACGTGCCGTCCGTCTGCGTCAGCTGAGCGAAGTTGATGACCGGGTCCTCTGCCCCTTGCTGGTACACGTAGATCGACGTCTCCGAGCCGACCAGCGCGACATCGATGCCGCCGGACAGCAAGGCCGTCATCGTCTTGTCGCCGCCAGCCGTCGTCTGCAGCTCGACGTCAAGCCCTTCCGCCTCGAACATCCCCTGCGTAAGCGCGACATACTGCGGCGCATAGAACACCGAGCGCGTCACCTCGCCCACGCGTATCTTCGTCTTGCTATCGTTGCCGCTGCCTCCGCATCCGGCCAGCAGCGCGACGACCATCGCGCATACCAGCAGGCATGCTGCCGCTCTGCTTCTCCTCATGAGCTACCGCCTCCAATAACGTTGTTATTCAGCGTATGCGGAACTGGGCGCATTGGTGAGAAGCGGCTGCGTTATTGGGATAATAGGTTGTCGGCGCAGACGCTAAGTTTGACGGGAAGGCTCGCGGGGGTGCGGGGTGCAGGGTGCAGGGTACGGGGTGCGGAAGCGATATGCGGAATGGGCTTAATAGATGGGCAGGCCATTTGCGAAGCAATTGCGCTGATAAGGGATGTGCATGCGCTAATTTCATACGATATCGCTCATTTTAAGCCAATAGCGTATAGAATGCGCTAAATAGCGCACACCTGTTCGCTAATTAGCGCTCTCAGGCGATTTAGGGCATCTATGTGGGGCTAAGCCCTAGAATTAGCGCATGGGGGTACGTTAACAGCGAAAATGCTTCGCTATTGCATCCGAGCGATCTGCCTGCACACGTTCTCACCAGATCTCCAGCTTGGGCTCAATCCGCCTTCCTGACGGGAAGGGATAGTACCCCAAAGGCAGACGTCTGAGCTTACGATCGCCGACTTTCAGCATGCCGGCTGCGTCGTGCTGCCCTCTCCTGACGGAAAGGGATAGTGGCCCAAAGACCGCCATACGCCCAGACACCGCAAGCCACGCGCCTGCCGCACCTGTCCTGACAGGCTTGCACCCTCAAGCCTGCCGCCCCTGCTCCGACTTCGCTTGCACCCTCAAGCCTGCCGCTCATGCCCCGACTTCGCTTGCAGTTTCGCGCCTGCCGCCGCACACAACTTACACCCTCCCGAACAGCAAAAACCCGACCGCGAGCAGCAGAACTGCAGCGCGGTCGGGCATCACACTTTTACAACTTATAGATTTCCTTGTACTTCGTCTCGAGGTATGCGACCAGATGAGCCGGATCAAGCGGCTTGCCCGTCACCCGGCGGATGATCTCGGACGGCGTCTCCAGCTTGCCGTACTTGTACACTTGCTCGGTCAGCCATGCCTTAATCGGCAGCAGATTGCCTTCTCTGACCTGCTCCCACATGTCCGGCATCGCCTGCTCCATCTTGTCCGCGAACTGCGCCGCGTACATGTTGCCGAGCGAGTAGGACGGGAAGTAGCCGAATGCGCCGCCAGACCAATGCACGTCCTGCAGCACGCCTTCCGCATTATTCGCAGGCTCGATGCCGAGGTACTCCTTGTACTTGGCGTTCCAGATTTCCGGCAGGTCCGCTGCCTTGGCGCCGCCGTTGAAGATCATCTTCTCGATCTCGTAACGGATAATAATATGAAGGTTATAGGTCAGCTCATCGGCCTCGATCCGGATCAGCGACGGTTCGACGACGTTGATCGCGCGGTAGAAGTCCTCTACGTCGACGTCCAGCTGCCCTGGGAACAGCTTCTGCAGATCGCCGAAGTAACGGCTCCAGAACGGCTTGCTGCGCCCGATGACATTTTCCCAGAAACGGGATTGCGACTCATGGATGCCCATGGACGTGCCGGTGCAGAGCGACGTGCCCAGCAGCTCCGGCATAATATTCTGCTCGTAGAGCGCATGCCCGCCTTCGTGGATCGTGCCGAAGAGCGCGCTGGTCACGTCATTCGGCAGGTAGCGCGTCGTGATGCGGACATCGCCCGGCGTCAGCCCGGTCGCGAACGGATGCACGCTCTCGTCCAGCCGCCCGGCCTCGAAGTCGTAGCCCATCTGCTCCAGGATGAACAAGCTGAACGCCTTCTGCTGCTCCTTCGGATACGTCTGCCCGAGGAAGGCGCGATCCGGCTGATGGGGCGAAGCGGCAATCGCCGCGGCCAGCGGCACGAGCTTCTCCCGCAAGCCGCCGAACACGCGATCGAGCTCCGCGGTCGTCATATCCGGCTCATACATGTCGAGCAGCGTATCGTACCGCGTCGCCTTCGGACCCCACAGGTCGATGAAGCGGTTCGTGTAATCGATGATCCGCTCCAGGTACGGCTGGAAGCCGGCGTAATCGTTCCGCTCCTTCGCTTCCTCCCAGAACGATTCGGCCTGCGAAGTCAGCACGACATACTCCTGGTACAGCTCCGGCGGGATGCGGCGGTTGCGATCGTAATCCTTTTTCGTCTCCGTCACGAGCCTGCGGTCGATGGCCGAGAGCTCCGCCAGCGTCCCGCTCTCCCCCAGCCGCTCCAGCAGCTCGCCCATCTCATCGGATGTCGAGAGCTTGAACGATTCCGCCGACAGCATGCCGATTGCCTCGGAGCGGGATTCCACTCCTTTGCGCGGCGCGCCGGTCCTCAGATCCCAATAGACGACGCCAAGTATTTCGTCATAGCTCTTAATCTTCTTGACGCGATCCTTGAATGCTTGAAGCGCTTCCTTTACATCCATCCGATTTCCACCTTTCTCCATGCGATATCCTTCCTCTTGATCATACTTTTTACAAAACGTATAATCAAATTCGACCCTTAGTTGACTCGGATGCGTCAGCATAATAGAGACTCGGGATACGAGATACTTGGAGAGGAGCTGAATGCGGTGAGAATCGATTTTACGCCGGCGGCTGCGGCACGCGTCGAAGCGGAGCTGCCTGGAGGCCACGTGAAGCTGAAGCTGCTGTACGACACCGAAGGCTGCGGATGCGTGATGAGCGGCGTGCCTACGCTGCTGTCGATCGCGGAGCCGGATGACGGCGACGAGCGCGCGGAGGGCGGTCCGATCGAGGTATGGTTCCAGAAGCGGTACGAAGTATTTTTCGAGGATGCCCTGAAGATCGATGCAAGGGAAGGCAGCCTGGACTTCGTGCTGAAGAGCGATAATCAGATCTATACGACCAACCTGCGGTTGCTGCGGTCATAGAGCATGGGACCGGGCCTTGCCTGCTATCTAAGAAGGAGTGAGACTTAAGTGAACAATATCGAGACGATCCTGTCTTATAACCAGGAGTTCGTGGACAACAAGGAGTACGAAGCGTACTTGACGGACCGGTTCCCCGATCGGAAAATGGTCGTCGTGACCTGCATGGATACGCGGCTGACCGAGCTGCTACCAAAGGCGATGAACCTGCGCAACGGCGACGTGAAGATCATCAAGAATGCAGGCGCGATCGTGACGCAGCCGTTCGGCAATATTATGCGCAGCATCCTTGTCGCGCTATATGAGCTCAATGCCAAGGAAGTGCTCATTATCGGCCACCACGAATGCGGCATGACGGCGCTTAATCCGAAGATGATTCTTGCCCACATGAAGGAGAACGGCGTGACCGACGAGACGATCGAGACGCTTACGAATGCCGGGTTCAACCTCGACCGCTGGCTGACCGGGTTCGACAGCGTGCGCGAGAGCGTCGAGAACAGCTGCTCGATCGTCAGCAAGCAGCCCCTGCTACCTGCCGGCACGCCGGTGCACGGCATGCTGATTCATCCGGAGACCGGGAAGCTTGAGCTGGTCGTCGACGGTTACGAAGTACTGAGGAAGCAGCAAGCCACCAGCGCATAAGAGATGAACAGACAAAAGGCTGCAACGGGGCAATCCCCCATTACAGCCGTGCGCGCTTGAGTAGCGCCGCCTCCGCCCTTGCGGCAATGACGTCCGAGCGGTCGCGCAGCGTATGGCGATGAATCAGCTGACGGTCCGCCATATTGCTCGGCGCCCCCCAAGCGTAGCCATGCGCGCTGCAGATTCCGCTGCAGGCGGCCAGCAGCCCGGGATCGGACAAGGGCAGATCGAATTCGATGAATTCGGCCGCAGCGCCCTGCGACTCCAGCGCCGAGATCCGCTCCTGCAGCAGGCGCTGCAGCGCTTCGGCATCTAGGCCTGCCATGCTGGCACCCTGCTCGTCGATTCGGCGCGCTGCTTGGCGGAACATCATGATAGCCCCCCGCGCATTCCCCCTGCGAAGATGATACTGCGCGACCGCGATCTGAATGAGTCCGACCCATAATTCGCGGTTCTCCGCATCCTTCGGGAGCGACTTCCAGTATTCTTCCAGCAGCTCGTGGCACTCAAAATAGTCCCGCGTGACATGAAATTCGATCAGATAAGCCATGTAGGATTCCGGATAGCCAGCCAATGATCGCACCGCCTTCGGATAATTAATGAAACCACTGCTTATATTAGACGTAATTGTATCGGAAGGCAACGATTCCATACTACCATTCGCAGGAGGAGAACTATTCACCATGAAGAAATTGATGTTGTTCTTGATGGCCTTTACGGTATTTTTCGCCGTCACGGCCGTCGACTCGGCTGACGCTCGCCGCGGCGGCTTCAAAGCACCGAAGAAGAGCTATACGCAGCAGCCGTCCAAGCCAGCCGATAACGTGCGTAACGCGGATACGCCTGCCAAATCGCCGGCAGCAGGCACGGCTAATCGCGGATTTTTCAGCGGCGGCAGCTTGATGAAAGGCCTCATGATCGGCGGTCTGGCCGGCCTGCTGTTCGGCGGCATGTTCGCAGGCTTGGGCGCTTTCGGCAACATTCTCGGCTTCTTGATTAACGTTCTCGCGATTTACTTCGTCATCGTGCTGATTCGCTCCGGCATTCAGCATTACAAGAATCGCAGGCGTGATGCCGACCAGCGGAGACCGTACTAATCGCATGCGCATCTATATGGACGAAGTCGTGAACAGCATTTGCCTGCATCTGGCCGACCGGAGACAGGTAGCGCCGACGGACATCGAAGTACAGCTGGCATGGGACGAAGAATACGGATATACCGCCGAAGTATGGGTGCAAGGCCGCAGCCAATATCTGGTTGAGGCGAACATCCTGGAGGCGATCGAGCAATATATGTTCCGGCAGTATAACCGCCGCGTCTTCCGCTCCGACATCACGCTCGGGCTTGACGACGAGATTTGGGCCGATATCCGGGACTAGGCTATATGAACAGGAAGGGATGCCGATACGGCATCCTTTTTTTGTGTGATCCGTGCATCCCCATGAGGCTGCACGCTGTTATGGCAGAAATTGATGTGCAACCTCTTACTCTCCCATGCGTCTAATTACTAGATTGGGAGAGGAGTCTGACTGTCTACATGAATTCGGGAACCCGCAAGACCGTACTCGGCTTGGCGCTGCTGCTATCCATGCAGACCGCCGTGCCTGCCATGCACCATTCCGCCGATGCCGCGAATGCCCGCATGACCCAATACCGCGTCTATCAGAACGATAAGGCACTGCGAGAGTTCGCGACGCAGGCGCGGGCTGTCGCTTATGCGAAGAGCTTCGCGTACAGCCATGTGGAGAAAATCGCCGATCGCGCCTGGATCTGGGACAACCTGCCGCGGTACGTGGTGTACCAGGAAGGCAAGACCCAGAGTAATTGGGCTTACGCGACTTATGCCGAAGCGCTGCAGCGCGCGAAGCAGATGGACGGCGTACATATTCGCGATCTGGAGCAGCCGGGCTGGGTGTACAGCAAGCACGCGCGCTACCGGCTCTATCAGGGCGATAAGACGCTGCCGAACTGGAGCTTCGCGACGCTGGCCGAAGCGAAGAAGCAAGCCAAATTTTATAGCAACACCCATGTGATGGATCTCGTCACGAACGAGTGGGTATGGGATAACCTCGCCGCCGCCGAGAAGGAGGCGCGGCGGTCCGGGGAACCGGTCTACGAGATCGTCGTGGACGGACAAGCTGTAGGCGACACCGCGTATAGCTTCCTGCTGGATGCGATACGCGCATCCAACAAGATAGCAGGCAGCGAGGTCGTGAACATCGCGACGAAGAAACACGTGCACGCGAACATTCCGTCTTACGAGGTGTTCCAGAACGGCAGGCTCGTCAAGCACTTCTTCGGCCTCGACAATGCCGTCGCCTACGCCAAGTCGCTTGCCGGCGCGGAAATCATCAAGGAAGGCAATGTCTGGTGGACGAATATTCCGTACCTCCAAGTATTCCAGGGCGATAAGCTGATCCGCCATTTCCACACGAAGAGCGGCGCGATCGCTTACGCGAAGAGCTATACGAACGCCTACGTCAAGACCGGCGACGGACGGGCAATCTGGAACAACGCCAAGAAGCTGCTCTACCTCGGCTGGAACGGCAGCTCCCGCTCCTCGACCGTGCTCGGTCATGTCGCGAACACGCAAGGGCTCGACATCGACTCGCCGACCTGGTTCGAGCTGGCGTCCGCCGACGGCACGCTGACCGACAGTTCGGACCCGTCCGTCGTGACGCAGCTCGAGGCCAAAGGCATGCAGGTCGTGCCGCTGGTGCATAACCAATTCGACCGGAAGATGACAAGCGCCTTCCTCGCGGATGCCGCCGCGCAGAAGCGATTCATCACTGCGCTAGTCTCGCGCTTGACCGCCCTTGGCGTGGAAGGCGTCAACCTGGACTTCGAAGAGGTAGCCGCAGCCGACCGCGACCGCTTCACGGCATTCGTGCGCGACCTGTCGGCCGCCGTACACGCGAAGGGGCTGACAATCTCGATCGACCTGCTCCGCGGGGACGCGGCTTGGAATCATAAGACCGCCTATGATCACGAGAAGCTCGCGACCTATGTCGACTACGTCATCATTATGGCTTATGATCAGCACTGGAAGGGCAGCACTTCCCCAGGTTCAGTAGCCGGATTGGAATGGACGGAGGACGGCGTGCTCGACTACCTGTCTTACGGAATTCCGCGTTCCAAGCTGATGCTCGGCGTCCCGTTCTACGTGCGGGAATGGAAGCTGGACGGTACCGGCACAATCGTGGATTCGCGGGCGGTGCTCATGAAGGATGTCCCTGCCCTGCTCAGCTCCGTCCAGGCGAAGAGCGAATTCGACAGCCGCTTCGGACAGATCAAGTATACGTATGCCCAGAACGGGTTCACCTACGTATTCTGGGCGGAGACGGAACAGACGATTAAGGCCCGCATCGCGATCGCGAAAGAGTACGATCTGGCAGGCGTAGCGGCCTGGAGGCTCGGCTACGAATCGACTGATCTATGGACGATGATGCTGCAGAATAAATAAAACAGGCGCGGATGCGCACAACAAGCCCGGACTTCTCCTGCATGGAGGCGTCCGGGCTTGTCATTTGTCTATGCGAATGCACGGTCCACTGCTGCTCGCGCATGTATGCGCGTCATGTCGTAGGCTGGCACAGGACAATCCTCTGCCTGCAGCAGCAGGGACAGCTCCGTGCAGCCGAGAATGATCGACGCTGCCCCTTGCTCGCGCATGCGGCCGATAACCGCCAGCAGTTGCTCTCGCGAGCTGTCCAGAATACGGCCGACAGCCAGCTCTTCGAAGATGATGCGGTGCACGAGCTGCCGGTCCGGCTCGCTCGGGACATGGATCTGCAGGCCGCGGCCGGTTAACCGCTCCTTCAGGAAGTCCTGCTCCATCGTATACAGCGTCCCCAGCAGTCCCGCGTTCGCGAACCCGTCGGATCGTATCCTGTCGGCTGTTACGTCCGCGATATGCAGCAGCGGAATGTCCACGGCCCTCTCGACCGCATCCGCTACCCGATGCATCGTGACGGCACCGATCATCAGCAGGTCGGCGCCTGCTCGCTCGAGCCCTGCTGCCGCTTCCGCAAGCACCTCGCCGGCCCCCTGCCAGTCGCCTTCGCGCTGCATGCGCGCGATGACGCCGAAATCGACGCTGTTGACGATGATCCGTCCGGCATGCAAGCCGCCGAGCCTGACGGCAGCCTCTTCGTTGATGATGCGGTAGTATTCGATCGTCGACGTCCACGACATGCCGCCTATCAGCCCGATGGTTCGCAAGCCGCTAGTAACGCTCGCGATGCAGCACTTGCTCGATCGGATACATCGTCTTCTTCGGCGGTTCTGCAGCGGGATACCCGAAGCCGAGAATTGCAACGACGCGATAGTCCTCAGGGATGCCAAGGTTATCCCTGACATAGGCTTCGCGGCGGCGGCATTCCTCGTCGTCTTCGGCGTGATAGACCGCCCCCCATGCCGCTCCGAGACCCATGGATACCGCGGTCAGCCATGCGTAGCCGCCCGCGATCGATGCATCCTGCAGCCAATATTTGCTCAAGCTTTGCTTCGCGATGATGACGACGCCTGCCGCTGCATGCTCCAGCCATTTCATGTATGGGGTGGTCGGCGTCAATTGTTTCAGCATGTCTCGGTCCGTGACGACAATAAACTCCCGAGACGGCAGGTTGTTGCCGCTCGGGGACAGATAGAGCGACGCGATCAGGCGGTCAAGGTCAGCTTGCGGAATCGGGTCCGGCTTGAAGCTCGTAATTTCGCGTCTGTGCTCGATTGCAGCGAATACATTCATTCGAATGCCTCCTCTTCGAAATGGTATCGATTGCCCATGGTGCGATTATGCCGATCAATGCGATGGGATGATGCCTGCCTTTCTAACCTAACATACCAGGTTAGGTAAATCAATGAACCTAACCAGCATGAGACGGAGCATAATATTCGCTTAACCTCGGCCGAGATCGCTAACCTGTGGGGTGCCTACATGGGCAATACGATGTCGATTTGTATCTCGGATAAGCTCATGCTGTTCCATGTGACAGGCTTGAACGCGCTAGGCCTGTATAATTACGGTGCGTCCGTATCAGGCAGCCAGCGTCATGACATTCATGCGGAATACGCCCGATTGATCGCAGAGACCGGACTCTATGCCGAAGCCGGCGCCAAGCTGATGATCAAGAACCATTGGTTGGAACAGACGCCTCTGTCGCCGGACCGTGAAGCGTTAATGAACAGCCACTAATGGATACACGAATGCAGCGGCCCCTATTAATCAGGGGATGCCGCTGCCGTTTCGTTATGGAGGTCTAGGGCGAACGCATACCGGTTGCGCCCCCGCTTCTTAACACTATATAACGCCTTATCCGCGCTGCTTAGCAGCGCATCGCGGTCCGTGCCGTCATTCGGGCAGATGCTCACCCCGATGCTAAGCCCGATCGGAACGGTCTCGCCTCCCACGAGGAACGGATTGTCCCGCATCGCCTGCTGAAGCCGCAAGATCGTCGCCTCTACCGTCTCCACGCTGCGGACGGGATGCAGGAAGAACACGAATTCATCGCCGCCCAGCCGAGCCGCAGTACCGACAGCCGGATCGATGACGGACCGAATCCTGTCGGCTACATGGATCAAGGCTTGGTCGCCGATCAGATGGCCGTGGCTGTCGTTCAATTCCTTGAAATAATCGAGGTCGAACAGCACGACTGCCAACCGCTCCCGCTGCGCCTCCGACGCTTGAATCGCGGCATCGAGCTTGTCGAGGAAGTACCTGCGATTCGGCAGCCGGGTGAGCGTATCGTGATAAGCGAGGTAGGCGACCTCGCGCTGGCTCTCCTTCTCCGACGTCACGTCTCGCATGATCAGAATCAGCAGCGTCTCGTATTCCACCGTAACGTAATCGCCGTCGATCAGCACGTCGATCGTACGATCATGGCTTCGTATCGTCAGCTCGACGTTCTGAATCGCTGCCTTCGCTTCGATAAGCTGCCTGATCTCGCCATTCAGAATGACCTCCAGACGCATGCCGCTCAACAGCTGCTTCGCATACGGGTTAGCCTCCCTCACGCTGCCGTGCAAGTCCAGCAGTAGAATCGCGGCCGGATTCAGATTGAACAGCTTCTCGTACCGTTTATCGATGTGATAGAGAAAATCGTACTTGACCATCGTGTGCCGCAGCAGCATACACCAGGCCAGACCGCCGTAGATATATGGATAGGGCGGCAAATAACCGTGGAAATCGATTAGTCCGATTGTCAGGTTGAAGAAAGCCGTCACACTTACGCCCATGATGAGTTGACTGTAGATCGCCCTGACTTCGTGCTTATCCGTTCGCCTTTTGCCCCTAAGCAGAATCAACACATAGATGAAATTGAATACGTTGCTCCCGATCATCGCGATATAGTACGCCTCATTATAGACGGGGAGCTTCCAATTGCCGACTAGATGAAACGCGCTGCCGGACACCATCTGGTCATTGAAGAAAAGATTGAGCACGACCAGCAGCGTAGGAATATAGCAGAAGAACGGGAAAATAAGCTTCGGCATTCGCTGGTCCATGCCCGTCAGCTTGATGAACAGATGCAGGCCGAAGCCCGTAATCAGAATGCCGGATGTGCTGAACCACGCGGCCGTAATCATCGGACTGTACTCGATCGGCAAGTAATGCCTTACGAACTCCTCGGTAAACATAGACATGCAGCACGCGATGATACCGAACACGAGCTTGTGCTCGATTCGTTTGCGGTTGCGAAGCAACACGTCCGTCATCATGAACACGAAGAATACCATTGGGATAAAATGCGTGAATAAGGGGAGGATCGGGGATGCTGCCGTCAATTGTACCACTCGCTTCCATTTCGGTTACACCCATTTTACAACACATTTTGCCATGATAGGATATAATTCGACAAAAATCTTCCAAGTCTCAGCCGCAACACTCCCGTCTTATGAATAACCAAAAAAAAGAACAACCGCCGGCGGCGGTTGTTCTTGTATGGGGACAGATGCGAATGTTACAGCTTCACGACGTTCTCGGCTTGTGCGCCGCGGTTGCCTTGCACGATGTTGAACTCTACGCGCTGACCTTCGTCAAGCGTCTTGAACCCGTCGCCTTGGATCGCGCTGAAGTGCACGAATACGTCTTCCCCGTTCTCGACTTGAATAAACCCGTAACCTTTTTCTGCATTGAACCATTTTACTGTACCGGTCTGCATTGTTGAAAACCTCCATCAAAAATGTTGTTATGCATTCAAAAAATCGCATCACCATTAGGATATCTAAAAATGAAGCAGATAATCCTAATGATAATACGATTATGAACTTCATATGCGATTTCCATTCACAAAAGGCTCCGTCCCTTATCGTTCAAAACAACGAAAGCCCTGCCTCTCTTCCATCCTTGCGGCTCCTATGACCGCGCCAGTGCGAGTTGACACTTAAAGCGAATGTTTATTCAAGTTTATTAATTATAGCAGATCGACGTCTCCAATACAATCATAAAATGTAATGTTCGGCTTTTCAGCATATAATTCGCATTCGTCGCTTGACAATGATACAATATGTATCATACATTACTAGTAGTAGGGTTTGGGTCGGTTATCACTACTACAAATAGTGTTGAAGTAATATTAGAGTAAGGAGTTAATGGACATGATGACGATGGGTGATCGATTACGTGAACTTCGCCTCCGCAAGAACATATCGCAAGAGGAGGTTGCCAAGCATATCGGCATTACGCGCTCCGCTTACAGCCATTATGAGATTAACAACCGTCAACCGGTATACGAAACGTTAATCAAGCTGTCTGCTTTCTTTGACGTATCGCTTGATTACATAATCGGAGGCGACCCTGTCAAAGAAGGCCAGCCGATGCCGCCTGACACGGTCGAAATCGTCAAGCTGCTAAGCGGGATGGATCAGAAAACAAGGAAAGCCTCCATCGATAAGATGATGGAGGTCATTCGTCAAGCGAAATAGCTGGATTGGTTGGACGTGTAAGTTGTTATGTACGCGCTTTCGAGAAGGCGGCGGCCGCGCAGACGATCGCGCCACCAGCCGAGAAACCGGCCGCAATATCGGTTGCATAGTGAACGCTGAAGTACAATCTGCTCCACCCCATCGCGGCAATCAGCAGAATGGAAGCCGCGACAACCAGCGCGCGAATTGCAGGATGGACGCGCGGCGATCTCGCGAACATGATCGCGAATAAGAGATACAGCGACAGCGTCAGCATGGCATTGGCGCTAGGGAAACTGTAACTGGCAACCTCGATGCCCCACATGGCGTCTGGCCGCTCGCGTGCTACGAGATGCTTAATGAGTGTATTCAGACCGTACGAGGCTGCGGTAGATGCCAGCAGCCATCCCCCTTGGGCGATGCCGCTTACGGCCGCGATCACGAGTACGAGCACGACCGTCGCGCCGATGATCGTCGTCGTATCGCCGAGCGACGTCAGCCCTTTCCAGATATCCGTGTAGCGATCGCTCACGGTCCCCGCTGCCGCTTCCGCTATGACCTCGTCTGCCCTTGTCACCATATCGAAGCCGGCAGAAGCGCAATAGGCGTAGATCAGCGCGAAGAGCGCCGCGCATATTAGGGCTCCTACCCACCATCCTTTGCTCGACTTGCGCCTGCTCCAAGATGCCTGCGTAACAACCATCTCTTATGCCTCCTCCTTCTTGGCCGGCAGGACGATTCTGAATGTCGTGCCCTGTCCCGGCTCGCTCGCTGCTTCGATCGTTCCGTTATGCAGCTCGATAATTTCCTTCACGATGGCCAGTCCGATGCCGCTGCCCGATTCGGTCGATGCACGCGGCTTATCCTTCTTATAGAACCGGTCGAATAAGTACGGCATATCGTCTGCTGAGATGCCTTCCCCGGTATCCGACACCGACACCTCCAGCCTGCTCGGCCCCTCCAAATAGCGGAAGCCGATCGTAAGACGGCCGCCTTCGTTCATGTATTTCAGGGCATTGTAGACCAGATTCGCCAATACTTGATTCATTCGTCCTTCATCGATGCTGACGCGAACCCGTCCCCACTCGACTGCCTGCGCATCAGCGTTATCGGCGTCCATTCCTTCGAATGTGAATGCCATGCCGCGGCTCTCGACGTCGAGTCCGAAGCTGTCGCGGATCAGATAAGCCCATTGCTGCACGGAGACCGGCTCGATTCGAAGCGGCACTTGTCCGGATTCCAGCTTCGAGAGCTCGAATAAGTCGCCGATCAGCCGGTTGAGGCCCCCGATTTTGGCCAGCGCCAGCCGGATATATTGTCCCTGCTGCTCAGCCCCTTGCACCACGCCGTCCTGCAGCGCCTCCAAGTAGCCTTGAATGAGCGTCATCGGCGTGCGCAGGTCATGCGATATATTCGTCATGAGGTGGCGGCGCGACCGCTCCATCCGCTCGAGGCGGCGATTCGACGCTTCGAGCTTCTCCTTCGATCTGCGGAGCGCATCGGTCCGCTCTTCGATGCGGTCCTCCAGGTGCATGTTCAGCTCCCGCAGCGCGCCGGAGATCGTCTCGACCTTGCGCAGCGCGCCGGAGAAGCGGCTGGACAGAATGACCGCTTGCATGAGGATGAAGAAGAACAATCCGATCGGCACAAGCTCCGTCGTCATATACCATTCGTTATAATATACCATATCATTGAGGACGGTAAGCGTAAACACGAGCACGCCGATCAGCACGAAGCCCGCTCCGTCTCTATTCCTTCGCTTGGCCGCGAATAGCGCGTACAAGATGAATAGGCTCACGGCAACGATGAACAATTGAAAGACGGATAACAGCCGGGAGTAATGATAAGCCGGAAACAGCAGCACCGCTGCGCATAGAATCATGGAGCAATTCACGATCGCTACGCCCGCCCGCTTGGAAGCCTCGCGCGGGAAGAGCGAGAATATGTACATATAGGCGGACAGCGCGCTAAGCGTAAGGGAAGCGTAATCGATCTTAAGCCCCGTCTCCCACGACAGTCCCGGCATCCACCGCTGCAGCAGCGTCTCCCCCGTCACGATCGTGCGGAGTCCGATGAAGATGCACAACAGGCCGAAGTGAAGGGTGAACGATTCCTCGCGCCGTCTGGCGAACAATGCGATATGGTACAGACCGACGATGGTCAAGCTGCCGAACAGTACCATGCTCTGCGCGGTCAGGCGCGTCTGATGCTCGATCATATCGGGTGTCGAGCCGAGCTTCGGATCGACCCAGATGCCGCCTCGGCGATGATGGTAATTCGATACTTGGAGGAGCAGCTCGATCTCTCCGCCGGCCGGCATGACGAATGTTGCCACTTGGGGCGATTGCGAGGCGACGGCTTCTTGCTCGGATGCCGATACGGTCCCCCTCGAAGCTAGTTCTTCGCCGTTCACGAACAGCTTGTAAGCGGTGAATACATTCGGAATCCGAATCGATAAGGTCGGCTCGTCCGTCTCCGTCAGGATGCGCAGCCGATAGGTGCCGTACCCCTTCCCGTCGTTAATGCCGTACGACTGCTCATAATTGTTCCAAGTACCCGGCACGACGACATGCTCCGCCTTGCCGTCGGCCTCATCGGCCGAAGTCAGGAGCTGATAAGGATAAAATGCCCAAGTTCCGCGCAGGTCCACCCTGCCGTCTTGCTCGAAGCGCCAATCGCGCAGATCCAGCACGCCGCCCTTGGCCTTCGGCTCCTCCTGTCGGTCCGGCATGCCGCAGCCGGCGACGATCATGAGCAGCATCACGCTAAGGAAGGCGGCCAGTATCCGGTATCGTGCCAAGTCAATTCCTCCTTATGCATTGCTTACGTCTCCTGCCATTCGCTATAATAGAGGGAATAGCAAGGAGGAGAAAGTATGGAAGATATCTCCATTCTGGTTGTCGATGACGAACGTGAAATTACGGAGCTGCTCAGTCTGTACCTGACCCGGGAAGGCTACTCGGTGCACCTGGCCGATAACGGAGCAGATGCCGTAAGACTGGCAGATTCGCTGCGGCCGAACCTCATCGTGCTCGACATACAGCTCGGCCAGATGGACGGAATCGAAGCATGCCGCCGAATCCGCGAACAATCCGATGTGCCGATCTTGTTCGTCAGCTGCAAAGACGACGATAACGACATTATACACGGCTTGTCCGTCGGCGGCGACGATTATATGACGAAGCCGTTCAGCCCGCGTCAGCTTGTCGCGCGCGTGCAAGCCCAGCTTCGGCGGCAGGCGCTGCGCTCGGATGCCAAGGCGGCGAATCAGACCTTGACGTTCGACGGCCTGACGATCGATACCGCTGCGCGCACCGTCGAGATCGACGGACGAAGCGTCGCGCTGTCGGTGAAGGAGTTCGACCTGCTGTCATATCTCGCCCATCATCCCAATCAAGCGTTCCGTCTCGACGACTTGTATCAGGTCGTCTGGGGGGCGGAGAGCATCGGCGACACGCGAACCCTAATGGTACATATCAGCAATCTCCGCAAAAAAATCGAGTGCGACCCCGCCAATCCGCGCTATATCCATACGGTGAGGGGTATCGGCTACAAATTCGACGCCAAGGAAGGACAGACCAAGACGCATGTACATCGCTGATCAATGGACAGACTATGAAGTAATCGATACAGGAGGCGGGGAGAAGCTGGAGCGCTGGGGCGATATCGTCCTTCGGCGTCCCGACCCGCAGATCATTTGGCCGATCGCCAAGGAGACCCCGGAATGGAAGAACGCGCATGCGCATTACCATCGGAGCAGCTCTGGCGGAGGCCAATGGGAGTTCAAGCAGCAGCTCCCCGAGCAATGGACGATCACCTACGCGAATCGCCTGAAATTCACGATCCGGCCGACGAACTTCAAGCATACGGGACTATTCCCTGAGCAAGCGGTCAATTGGAGCTGGATGATGGATAAGATCCGCGCCGCCGATCGGCCGATTCGTGTGCTTAACTTGTTTGCCTACACGGGCGGCGCGACCGTTGCCGCCGCATCGGCCGGCGCGGAGGTATGCCATGTGGACGCTGCCAAGGGCATGGTGCAATGGGCGAAGGAGAATGCGGCCTTATCCGGCCTGTCCGATCGACCGATCCGCTTCATTACCGACGACGTATTCAAATTCGTCCAGCGCGAACAGCGCCGCGGCAAGCAATACGATGCGATCATCATGGACCCGCCCTCCTACGGCCGCGGCCCGAACGGGGAGACCTGGAAGCTTGAAGCCAACTTGTATCCGTTCCTCGAATTCTGCAGCACGATATTATCGCCGAATCCGCTGTTCGTATTAGTGAATTCCTATACGACCGGACTGTCCCCTTCCGTCCTGCACAACCTGCTCCATCAGACGGTTGGCCGGCAGTATGGCGGCAGCATCTCGTGCGGCGAGATCGGATTGCCGATTACCCGATCCGGTCTGAATCTGCCGTGCGGCATATTGGGCCGTTGGGAGGCTTGAATCGATTGGAACCGCAGCATAAGCATTCCGAACACGAACCGATCGCGATTCTCTATGAGGACAATCATCTGATTGCCGTCGTGAAGCCGCCAGGCATTCCGACCCAAGCGGACGATTCGAATGACCCGGACCTGCTCACCCTCGTCCGGGCAGATCTCAAGCGCCGTCATAACAAGCCCGGGAACGTATTCCTCGGGCTTGTCCACCGTCTAGACCGTCCCGTAGGAGGCGTCATGCTGTTCGCCAAGACCTCGAAGGCCGCCTCTCGCCTGTCTGACGCGATTCGCACGCGCGCATTCGAGAAAAGCTATATCGCGGTAACGGGGTCCGTGCCGGCAAGAGAGAGCGCCGTATTGAAGCATTACCTGCTGAAGGACGAGAAGCGCAACAAGGTGGCCGCTTTCGCGAATCCCCGAGACGGGGCCAAAGAAGCCGTCCTCGAATATGCCGTGATCGCGGCATCGGGAAGCCGCGCATTGACCGCGGTCCGTCTCCACACCGGACGACCGCATCAGATTCGCGTACAGCTGGCGGCAATCGGCTCCCCGATCGTCGGCGACCGCAAGTACGGCACCGATGCAGACGCGCAAGAGGAGCATCCGTCCACGGCGTTGTGGTCGGCCTTCATCGGCGTCCTTCACCCCGTCACGAAGGATTGGATCACGTTCCGAGCGCTTCCCGATCGTAACGGAGCATGGGCACGCTGGTCGGTTCAGCAACTGCAAGAGGCCGGCGACCGATACACGGCTGCGAAGGACGGGCCGCCATGAAACGTTATGTAATGACGAGTATCCTGCTTCTGCTTACGTTGAGCCTGCTGGTATTCCTGACGCTGCGGGACGACGGCGCGGACAAGGGGCAACAATCGCCGGACGGCGTCACGGGCATCGAAGACGAAGGGTCGGGCGTCATCCCGCCGGCCGAGGCGCCGCCGGCTGTGAATGACGGCGAAGAGGTGTCGGACATCGTCCCTTCGACTCCGCCTCCGGAACCGGTACCGCCGGAGCAGGATGCAGAAGCGCTGCTTATGGCCGTCGGCGATATCATGATGCATATGCCGCAGCTTCCGGGCTCGTATGACGCGCAAGCGAAGCGTTACGATTTCACGCCGATGTTCAGCAGCGTCAAGCCGATTCTGCAAGAGGCGGATTGGGCGATGGCGAACCTCGAGGCGCCGCTCTCCGCCGACGGCGACTATACCGGCTTCCCCATGTTCAATGCGCCGCACGAGCTTGCTGCCGCACTGAAGGACGCAGGCTTCACGATCGTGACCAATTCGAATAACCATTCGCTTGATCGCGGAGCGAAGGGCGTAGAGCGAACGTTGAAGTTTCTCCATCTGCAAGGACTGCTGACCAAAGGAACCGCTACCTCTGAGGAGCAAGCGGCCGAACCGCTGCTTGTCGAGCGCGGCGGCATTACGCTCGGCGTGCTCGCCTATACGTACGGCACGAACGGGATTCCCGTCCCCGAGGGCAAGCCGTATCTCGTCGACTTGATGGACGAGGAACGGATGGTGCGCGATATCCACGCGCTGCGCGAGGACGGCGCGGACTATATCGCCGTTGCGCTGCATTTCGGCACCGAGTATCAGACGCAGCCGAACGAGGAGCAGAAACGGATTGCGCGCAGGCTCATTGCCGAAGGCGCCGACTTAATCGCGGGATCTCACCCGCACGTGATTCAGCCCTACGAGACCGTGGAGGCCGCGAATCTCGACGGCAGCATCCGCCACGGCGTCATTCTCTATTCGATGGGCAATTTCATATCGAACCAGCGCGGGGATACCAAGGACTACGGCATCATCTATCGCATTCACCTGCGCAGACCGGCGGGCAGCGCGACCGTACAAGCCGTCGATGTGGAGCCCATCGTAACATGGGTTCACCGGTATAAAGAGAAAGGCCGCTATCAATACCGCATCCTCCCGGTTGAGCAGACGCTCAAAGACCGGAACAACCCGTTATTGACAGCAGCCGATTATAAAGCCTTGGAGAACAATTTCCATATCCTTCAGAAGCGATTATCCACCATGCTGCAACCAAGCGCAGACAACGCCGCCCAACCGTCCAACGACGGTTGAGCGGTTTTTTTATATTAGGAATTAGCCACTTTTCCAAGCAAGTAGACAAGGAGCTGCTGATTATGCGACGAGATGCGATTGAGCGCTTGCTGGATGTATTGTTCGCGGATCTCCATCCCCCGCTTCGCTTCGCTCTCGCCCCGCTCCGTCACGTTCACCCAGACGATCCGGCGGTCAGACTCGTCCCGCTTCCGCGCGATCAAGCCTCCCCGCTCCATCCGATCGAGCAGCGTCGTAATGGCGGCAGGCGTCGTGGACAAGTATTGCAGCAGGTCGGAAGGCGTCATCGGCTGATGGGCAAGCAGCAGCTCGAGCACGTTGAGCTGTCCCTCCGTCAGACCGGGAGCAAGCGCATCCTCCAGATGCATTTTCCATTCCTTGGTCATTTTCATCCACAAACGGGCAAATTCCGTGGAATGCATCGTCATTCCCCCTCAATTTCCACCTAACTTCATTATACCATCCGCTTTTGTCGAATTAAAGGTTAATGCAATTAATAATTATCCTGATAAATCGCTATCGTTCCGAACGTTCCGACAATGGGCGACATATCCTGTACAGAAGCCCAGTGTCGAATGAAAGGGACAATCTCGTCGCCGCTCCGCGAGCAGCGATGCGCGTCGTCCCGCAATCGCGACTGTCAAGGAGGTATTCGAATGGAACAATCTCGCGCAGATGCCGACCTGATCGCCCGCTGCAGAGCTGCCGGAATACTGCAAGACCCGCACAAGGCGATCCAGCTCGATGAGCCGGTGCCGATGCGGGTCTTGCTGACGAGCTTGCTGCAATTGTTGGAGAGGCTCGATCCGCCGGACCGGCCCTACGATTGAACGCTTCTTATTCTTTCAACCCGAAGCGTGGATAGACGCTGACGATCGGATCCTTCTTCTCGACGGCCCCCATCGCGCGCCCGATCGATTTGCGATCCTCGATCGGCGTCTTCTCCGACAGGAAGCCGAGCATATTGCCGGATGCCGACAGCATGACGATCTCGCGCTCTTCCTTGCAATGAATGGCGCCGACCAGCCTGTCGCCGTTCGGCTTCACGCGCTTGCCTTCCTTGAACTCGAAGGTGATGACGCCTTTGCCGCCTCTTCCCTGTACCGGGTAATCGAACAGCAGCGTCCGCTTCGCGTAGCCGAGATCGGTCACGACCAGCACTTCGCCCTCGTCGCCCTCGACCCACAGGGCGGCTGCCACCTCGTCGCCTTCCTTCAGCTGAATGCCGCGCACGCCGCTTGCTACGCGGCCCATCGGATTGACCTCGCTCTCGGCGAACCGAATGCTCATCCCGAGCGCGCTGACGAGCAGAATCTCCTTCGCTCCGTCGCTGACAGCCACCGTCAGCACTTCGTCTCCGTCGGCAACCTTGCACGCCGCGATCGCGGTCGAACGCGATGCCTTGTATTCCTTCAGCTCGGTCCGCTTCACTTGGCCGCGCTTCGTCACGAATACAAGCGAAGCATTCGGCTGATCGAAGTCCTTGACCGGAATGACGCTGACGATGCCGTCATCCTTCGGCAGCGGCACGATGTTGACGAGCGCGGTGCCTGCGTCCTTCCACTTGAACTCCGGAATTTGATGCACCGGCAGGAGGAAGAACTGGCCCTTCTTCGTGAACAGCAGCAAATTCTCGATCGTGTTCACCTCGAGCACATGGCGCACGACGTCGCCTTCCTTGACGCCGGAGCCCTCGAGCTCGCCTCCCGAGCGCGTGAAGCTAAGCATGCTTGTCCGCTTGATGTAGCCCTCGCGGCTCAGCGTGACCAGCACGTCCTCTGCCGTTACCATCACCTCGAGGTTCACCTTCAGCTCTTCGACTTCGCCTTGAATATCGGAACGGCGGTCGACGCCGTATTTGTCGCGAATCTCGATCAACTCGCCCTTGATGACGCTGATCAGCTTCTTCTCGCTGTCCAGAATCGAGCGCAGGAACGCGACCTTCTTGCTGATCTCGTCCAGTTCCTTCTCGAGCGACGTGATCTCCAGGTTCGTCAGCCGATACAGCTGCAAGGTCAAGATCGCGTCGGCTTGCCGCTCGGAGAATCCGAACTTCTCGACCAAGTTGTTCTGCGCGTCTTGACGATTCTTCGACGCCTTGATCGTCGCGATCACGTCATCGAGAATGTTAAGCGCCTTCACGAGGCCTTCCAATACGTGCGCGCGGTCCTCGGCCTTCTCCAGCTCATACTGCGTGCGGAAGGTTACGACTTCCTTCTGATGCGCGATATAGGCCTGCAAGATATCCTTCAGCCCGAGCTGGGCCGGCGCCTTATTGACGATCGCCACCATATTGAAATTATATGTCACTTGCAGATCCGTCTTCTTCAGCAGGTACGCGAGAATGCCCTGCGCATCCGCGTCCTTCTTCAGCTCGACGACGATTCGCAGACCGTTCCGCCCGCTCTCGTCGCGCACCTCGGAGATGCCTTCGACCTTCTTCTCGAGGCGGATGTTCTCCATCGCCGTCACGAGACGGGACTTCACGACTTGATATGGAATCTCCGTAATGACGATCTGCTGCCTTCCGCCGCGCATGTCCTCGATCTCCGTCTTGGAACGCAAGTAGATGCGTCCCTTGCCGGATGCATACGCCTCGCGGATGCCTTCCTCGCCCATGATCAAGCCGCCTGTCGGAAAATCCGGTCCGCGCACGATCGACATCAGTTCCTCGAGCGTCATGTCCGGCTTCAGCATCAGCGCCACGCAGGCATCGATGACCTCGCGGAGGTTATGCGGCGGAATCTCCGTCGCGAAGCCCGACGAGATGCCGCTGACGCCGTTGACCAGCAGGTTCGGGTAACGGGCCGGCAGCACGACCGGCTCCTTCGTCGAATTGTCGAAGTTGTCCTTGAACAGCACCGTGCGCTTCTCGATATCGCGCAAGAGCTCCATCGCGATCGGCGACAGCCGCGCTTCGGTATACCGCATCGCGGCAGCCGGATCGTCGTCCTGCGAGCCCCAGTTGCCGTGGCCGTCGACGAGCACGTGACCCATTTTCCACGGCTGCGCCATCCGGACCATACCCTCGTAGATCGAGGAATCGCCGTGCGGGTGATAATTGCCCATGACGTCGCCGACCGTCTTCGCCGACTTGCGATACGGCTTGTCCGGCGTATTGCCGGAGTCGTACATCGCATACAGAATACGGCGCTGCACCGGCTTCAGCCCGTCGCGCACGTCGGGAATGGCGCGGTCTTGAATAATATATTTCGAATACCGGCCGAAGCGGTCTCCCACGACCTCTTCGAGATAAGCCGGCAAAAATTGTTCCAGCATACCCATGGAGCTTCTCCCCTATTCCTCGAACTCGGTAAAGTCCACGTTCTCGATAATCCAACGCTTGCGCGGGTCAACCTTGTCGCCCATCAGCGTCGAGACCCGGCGCTCCGCCTTGGCGGCATCTTCGATCTGGACCTGAAGCAGCGTACGGGTCTCCGGATTCATCGTCGTCTCCCACAGCTGATCCGGGTTCATCTCGCCCAGACCCTTATAGCGCTGCAGCTCGCCGCTCTTGCCGAATTCCTTCTGATAGTTCTGCAGCTGCTCGTCCGTCCACGCATACCGTACCGTCTCGAGCTTGCCGGATTTGCGGGATATTTTGTACAATGGCGGCTGCGCGATATAGACCTTGCCGTTATCGATCAGCGGCTTCATGTAACGGTAGAAGAAGGTGAGCAGCAGCACTTGAATGTGCGCGCCGTCGGTATCGGCATCGGTCATAATAATAATCTTGTTATAGTTCGTCTCTTCCGCATCGAATTCGGGCCCGACGCCGGCGCCGATCGCGCTTATGATGGCCTTGTACTCGTCGTTCTTGAGAATGTCGAGCAGCTTCGCCTTCTCCGGGTTCATCGGCTTGCCCTTCAGCGGCAGAATCGCTTGATGCTTCGAATCGCGCCCTTGCTTCGCCGAGCCGCCGGCCGAATCGCCCTCGACGATGAACAGCTCGTTCTTCATGAAGTCCTTCGACTGGGCAGGCGTCAGCTTGCCGTTCAGATTGGAGCTCTCGCTCTTCTTCTTGCCGCTGCGAATTTCGTCCCGCGCCTTGCGGGCCGCTTCGCGCGCCTTGCTCGCCTGAAGCGCCTTCTTCAGCAGCATCTGCGCGACCTGCGGGTTCTCCTCGAGGAACACCGACATCTTGTCCGCCACGACCGCATCGACCACGCTTCGCGCGACCGCGCTGCCGAGCTGGTCCTTCGTCTGGCCGACGAACTCGACCTCGGACATCTTCACGTTGATGACGGTCATCATGCCCTCGCGCAGGTCATTGCCTTCGAGGTTCTTGTCCTTCTCCTTGAGCAGACCGTTCTTGCGCGCATATTCGTTCATGACGCGGGTATAAGCCGTCTTGTAACCGGTCTCGTGCGTCCCGCCGCCGCGCGTCGGAATCGAGTTGACGAACGACGCGATCGTCTCCGTGTACCCGTCGTTATACTGAAGGGCAACCTCGACTTCGATCTCGTCCCGCTCCGCGTAGAAGTGAATGACGTCATGCAGGACGGTCTTATCCTCGTTCAAGAACTGCACGAACTGGCTCGCGCCGCCCTCATAGTGGAAAATATCCTGCTTGCCCGAGCGTTCGTCCGTTACCGTCACCTTGAGACCGGAGTTCAGGAACGCGATCTCCTGCAGCCGCTCGGACAACGTCTCGAAGCTCACGGCGATGCCCGCGTGGAAGACGCGCGCATCGGGCTTGAACGTGACCTTCGTGCCGGTCTGACGCGTGTTGCCAATCACTTCGAGACCGGTAACCGGTTCGCCGACATGCTCCTTGCCGTCCTTATCGACCCAATATTCGAACCGCATCTTATGGATCTTGCCGTCGCGGCAAATCTCGACCTCGAGCCATTCCGACAGCGCGTTCGTGACCGAAGCGCCTACGCCGTGCAAGCCGCCGGACTTCTTGTAGCCCCCGCCGCCGAACTTGCCTCCCGCGTGCAGAATCGTATAGACGACCTGCGGCGTCGGAATGCCGGTCTTATGCATGCCCGTCGGAATGCCCCGGCCGTTGTCGCGCACCGTAATCGAATGGTCTTTATGTATGGTGACTTCGATTGCCGTGCAGAACTTCGCTAAGTGCTCGTCAACCGCGTTGTCGACGATTTCCCATACCAGATGATGAAGGCCGGACGCCGACGTGCTGCCGATATACATGCCCGGCCGTTTGCGTACCGCCGTCAGTCCCTCCAATACCTGAATGTCATCCGCTTCGTAGCCTCGATCCGCGATTGCCGCATCGTTAGTGAACAAATCTATTTGCTCGGCCATACGCGCCCCCCTTATCTCGTACCGTTCCCCATACCGAAACAAACATACATTCGGCAAACAAAACCTATTTTAATTCATTATGTCCTGTTTCGTAAAGACAACAAACGAAATGGCAAGCGCAAGAGCCGCCCAAACCCCTAGCACCGCAAGGGAAAAAGGCAGCGTCATCCCTTCCACCGGCGGCGGCGAACCTTCGAGATAATTCGTCAATTCGAGGTTAACGGCGAACAAATATTTGGCGCTCTTCCAAGAGGATGCCATCGCCGACAGCAGGGTGCCGGCAATGATCGCCGCCATCATCGTCACGATGCTGGCGGCCGTGCTCCGCACGAGCACGGATACCATGAGCGCCAGGAGCGCGACCGTCATCGACGCTGCCCAGGTAAGGCCTCCCTGCATGAGCAGGTAGAGCCACTGCGGCACGACATGCACGCTGTTAGTGTCCAGCGTCGAACCGTGCACGGCGAAGCCCGTGAAAATCGGCGCGTTCCAGCCGCCGTAACCGAACGCCAAGCCGGAGATCGCGTAGCAGAGCAATGCCGTTACCGCCAGCATCAGGGATACGTAGAGGGTCAAGGCGATGATCTTGGCCAGCAGAATCCGCCATCTTCGCACCGGTCTCGTCAGCAGCATCTTGATCGTGCCGGCCGAACGTTCGCCGGAGACGAGGTCCGACGCGATCGCGAGTACCATGAGCGGGATGAACAGCGTGATCGCGACGTCCAGGAAGCTCCGCGTGAACGTAACGGCGTTGGGGCTGTTCGGGTTCACGTCATGGTCGAGGTAATATTGCAGCTGCTGGACGGCGATGCGCCGGAACGTTTTCCATTCCTCCGGGATGCGGTCGCTGGCCAGCGCGTTCTGATAGTCCGTAATCCGCTGCAGCAGTTGGCTGCGCCAATCCCGGTCCCGGCCCGCCTCCGCCACCTTCATCTGCGCATAGGTGAAGACCGGAATCAGGACGAGCAGAATCAACACGACCACGTAGAACCGCTTCTTCTTCCAGATCTTAATCGTCTCATTCTCAATGAGCGGCAGCAAGCTACGCAATGGTCTCTCCCTCCGTCATGCCCAGGAATAATTGTTCGAGCGACGGCATGATGCGCTGAACCGCAGCCACGCTGACGCCCTCCCGCACAAGCAGCCGTACCGCGTCCGGAATGCTCGTCTCCGGCATCGATGCGACGATGGCGCCAGGCATAGCCGCCAGCACGGTCTCGTCGATTCGATGCTCGCCTTCTTCGAGCAGCGTCACATGCGGCATGGCGGCCAGCAAGCGCTTGCCGATCTCCCGCTGATCCAGCTGCCATGCCACATAGAAGCCGGCTTGCCGGACGAGCTCCTCGACCGACCCGACGGCGATTGACCGTCCGGACGAGATGATCGCGACGCGGTCGCACATCAGCTGGATCTCGCCGAGCAGATGGCTGCTGATGAACAAGCTCATGCCTTGGTCCGCCAAGGTCCGCACGAATGCCCGAAGCTCCTTGATGCCGAGCGGATCGAGGCCGTTCGTCGGTTCGTCGAGGATGAGCAGCTTCGGCTTGCCGAGCAATGCTTGCGCAATGCCGAGCCGCTGCCGCATGCCGAGCGAATACGTCTTGACCTTGTCGTCGATGCGCTGGGACAGGCCGACGGTGTCGACGACCTCGCGGATGCGCGCGCTGTCTATGCCTGGCTGCATCCGGGCGAATTGCGCCAGATTCTCGCGGCCGGTCAAGTACGGATACACCTCGGGATTCTCCACGATGCAGCCGACCTGAGCGAGCGCCTTCTCGGGCTGCCGCTGCACGTCGCAGCCTCCGATCGAGACGCTGCCCGACGACGGCTTGATGAGGCCGACCAGCATGCGGATCGTCGTCGTCTTGCCTGCGCCGTTCGGGCCGAGGAAGCCGAATATTTCGCCGGGCATCACGTCGAAGCTCATATCCTGCACGATGGTCTTGCCCTTGATTCGCTTGGTGAGGCCTTGAACGGACAGTACGGGCCGGCGGCTCGGTTCGCCTCGGTGCGGCTGCTTGATCGGTTGCTCTGGCGTCATGCTGCATCCTCCCTATTCGATCGATTGCACGATTCGCTGCGCGATCGCGGCATAGCCGGCGCCGTTCGGGTGGAAGCGGTCGCCGGACAGATGGCTCTCAATTGTCTGCTCGAACAAGTCGTATGTCGGCACCAGCGTCGCGCTCGGATACCGGCTGAGCAGCCGGTAAGCGCCGGCATTCCATGCTTGTACCGTCTCGCTCCCCGCCCGCAGCTCGGGCACGCCGTAGAACGGGTTATAGAGCCCTGCGTAGATGATCCGCGCATCCGGGTTGATCGCATGAAGCTGCGTCAGGATGCGGTCCAGCCGTCCCAGTCCTTCGCTGATGAATTCGTCCGCCAGCTCGGTCTGAATGCCTTGCGGCGTATGCAGCGCGCCTTGCGCGGATCGGAATAGATCGTTGCCGCCGATCGTGAGCAGGATCAGGTTCGCCTGCCGGATCGCGTCCGCGTAGCTGCTATTGTCCGTCAGCGTATCCGCTAGCTGATCGGCGCGCAGGCCGCCGACGCCCAGATTGTTGACGAGCGTGACCGGCATGCCGGTCTTGTCCCGTAGCAGCTTCACGGTCTTCTTCACGTAGCCCTCGCCGGCATCGTCGCCCGTGCCCTGCGTGAGCGAATCGCCAAGCGCCACGATCCGATAGCCGTCCTTGGGCCGATGGGCCGCGCTATCGTCGGTTGTCCGCGCGGGGGCGAATGGGCTGATCTTGGGGAACAGCATGTCATTGACCGCATAGCCGAAGCCGGCCAGGAACAACAGCGTCGCGAGCAGCGAGATCGTTCCCACGATGCGCCAGATTGCCTTGGTGCCCATGGACAGTTGACCCTCCTTTCGGCTTGGTCATTGGATAGCAATGGTGTCTTCTCTTCTCGGCTTCTCTTTACACACGTCCAGCGGGTCGAAGGAAGTCTCCCCCCACGGCTGATCGTTGACCTTATTTACGTTTGTCAGGAATCTTAGGCCGTCAATAGGAAAATAACGAAGCTTTGGCGCTAATAAGGTACAGTGACTGCGCTATAATTTGCAGTATCCCCTTCGTGCATAGGCAACAATGCACATATTCGCTAAATAGAGAACATCCATTCGCAAATTAGCGAATATCTATCCTTATTTGCTTAGAACGAGCCTACAGGACAAAATTAACGCATTGTACATACCTTAACAGCGCAATTGTTTCGCTAAATCCAAATTCTGCTGATTCGGAGGCTCGGTGGGCGGGTGCTCGGTGGG
>JAEWJS010000098.1 GCA_023386495.1 Bacillota bacterium
AAGTAATCCCGATGCTGGTAGAAGTGATACAGGTCTCCCTTGCGAAGATCGCTTCCATCGCCCTCCGTCGGCGGCAGAATAAACAAGCTGCTCTGCCGGTGGTGCAGGTCCCAGTTATTCCCCGAACCGAGATGGTCCATGAGGGAACGATATTTCGTATGCGCGAACACCGCCACGCGGGAGACGCCCGAATTCACCATGCTCGACAGCGTAAAATCGATCAACCGATACCTGCCGCCGAACGGCACGGTCGCCAAGCAGCGGTTCGCCGTCAATGCGTCCAGCTCATCCGGCTCATGAATCAGGTTAATGACGCCCATCATAGTGTCATTCATGCCTGCACCTCCCGAATCGTCTTGTCCGTCGCGACCGTATCGCCGCTGGCTACAACCTGGATATCCGAACTGTCCGGCGAACCGACGGTAACGCCGTCCCCGATGACGGCATCTTCGCCGATGATGGCCCGATGAATCGTCACTCCGCTGCCGATGACGGCATTCGGCATGACGACGGATTCGCTGATCACCGTGCCGGTGCCGACCTGCACGCCATGGAACAGCACGGAACGGCTGACCTCGCCTTCGATGAAGCAGCCTTCCGTCACGAGCGACGAGGAGACGCTGCCTGTCTCCGCGATATAATGTGCAGGCTGATTCGGATTGACGGTGTAGATGCGCCAATTTTTATCGCCGAGATCGATCGGCGCGTCGTCCCTCAGCAGATCCATATTCGCATCCCATAGGCTCTGAATCGTGCCGACATCCTTCCAGTACCCTTCGAATCGATAGGCGCACAGCTTCAAGCCCTCGGCCAGCATGGCCGGGATAATATCTTTGCCGAAGTCGTTGCTGGACTTCGGATTGCTCTCATCTTGCAGCAGATAGTGCTGCAGCACCGGCCAGGAGAACACGTAGACCCCCATGGACGCCAGGTTGGAGCGCGGACGCTTCGGCTTCTCTTCGAATTCCGTGATCCGTCCCGATTCATCCGTGCTCATAATGCCGAAGCGGCTTGCCTCGCCGGGATCGACTTCGATGACCGCGATCGTGGCGTCGGCGCCGCTCGCCTTGTGCTGCGCAATCATGCGCGCGTAGTTCATCTTGTAGATGTGGTCGCCGGAAATAATCAGCACATTCTCCGGGTCGTAGCGATCGATGAAGCCCATGTTCTGATAGATGGCGTTCGCGGTGCCTTTGTACCAGCTTCCGCCTTTGGATCGCATGTAAGGGGGCAAGATGGACATGCCGCCGTCTCTTCGGTCAAGTCCCCATGGGCTGCCGATTCCGAGATGTCGGCTCAGGGCGAGCGGTTGATATTGCGTCAGAACGCCGACCGTATCGATGCCCGAATGAACGCAATTGCTAAGCGTGTAGTCAATAATGCGATACTTCCCGCCATAGTGCACGGCAGGCTTAGCCAGATCCTTCGTCAACACGCCGAGCCGCTTGCCCTCCCCACCTGCCAGCAGCATCGCGATCGTCTCCTTGCGAACCATGTCCATCACGCTCCCTCATAATTGTCCTCATTCTTCCATTCGCTGTCATACTTGCGTTCCCCTTCAACAATTGACAATTTCATGTACGAATTCGTTCTGACGAAGTTATAAGTCATTGTAAATGGGTAGGATCGCGGGAGATTTATGTTAGATAACCTAACACTTAAATACAGTATAATGGATGTCTGCGAAAATAACAGCAATAAAATAAGCATATGTCACATTGCGTGACATATGCTTATCAAGGTGTCTATAGCATGTTCCAGTAGAACAACCATCCCGCGATGGCGGCCTGCAGGACAGTCAATGCCGGCAAACCGAACGCAAAGGTTCGATGCTTCGTCTTGTGCCGCAAGAGTCGCATGGCTGCCCAGCCACCGGCAGCGCCGCCCAGCCACGCGAAACCGAACAGGCGGCGCTCCGGCACGCGCCGCGAGCCTCTAACTGCACGCCGCTTATCCATCGCCATGAGCAGGAAGAGCGTGCCGTTCATTAAGAGCAGATAGACGGCACAAGCCTGCACAAGCAGATTATCGGGCATGGCTGAAGCTCTCCAGCGAATAATGCTCCGGCTTGGCTGCGGCCACGAATCGGTTCGGCTCGCCGTGCGAGTAGACGAATAGCTTATGCATCGCGCGCGTGCAAGCCGTGTAGAACAGCTTGCGTTCATTCTCGCGGCCGTACACGCGGCTGGAAGCGTCGTAGATTAGCACCGCATCGAACTCGACGCCCTTGGCCAGATAAGCCGGGATCACGCATACGCCGCGCTCGAACTGCGGCGTATCCTTCGTCACGAGACGCATGGCCGTTCCCGCCTGGTCCGCAAGCGCTTCATGCGCGGCCTGGCTCTCGGCTGCCGTCTTGCAGATGATCGCGATCGATTCGTACCCTTCGCCTAAGAGCGAATCGATCGTCCGCAGCAGCTCGCGATGCAGCGATTCCCGATCCTGCACGACGCCGACAACGGGAAGTTCGCCGGCGCGATTGAACGGTTCGATCGCTTCGCCGCCGGGCACCATGGCGCTCGTGAACGCCACGATCTCGCGCGTGGATCGATAGCTGCGCGTCAGCCGAATCCACTCCGTCTCCTCTTCGCCGAACAGCCTCGTTAACGGATCTGCCTCTTCCATGGCAGACGTCTGTGCATAGATCGCTTGGTTAAGATCGCCCAATGCCGTAATGCGGCTTCTTGGGAACAGCCACTTCAAGAATTCGAGCTGGAACGGCGTGTAATCCTGCGCTTCATCGATCAACACATGCCGCACTGTCGTATTCGCGCGGAAGCCCTTCATTCGTTCGTTCAGATACAGATACGGCGTCATATCTTCATAGAGCAGGCGGCCTTCCTCGAGCGTGCGCGCAGCCTGCGTCGCGATCGCATCCCAATTGACCGGAACGCCCTGCCCGCCCGTCACTTCGCCGAGCAGCGACAAGTCTTCGTGCAGCTTCCGGTAGAGCCCTTTCACATCCACGAAGCGCAGCGCCTTCACCCGGGCGCGAACCGGCTTGAACGCTTCGCGGACGATCATCTCGGCCAAGAGCTCCTTCTCGACGTCGAAGTCGTCGAACGTCTCGCGCCGCGACGCTTTTTGCCGCTGCCGAAGCTTATAGTACGCACGCTGATAAGCCTCTTGATCCATCAGCTGCATCTCTTCCTCTACCCAGGCCTCGCTCATCTGCTTCGTCTCGTAGGCTTTTGTCTCCTCGAGCAGCCAGTCGCGGATCAGCATGATCCGATTCGCGAGCCGGATGCTCGGGTCCATGCCGTAGAACCGAGCCGCGATCGTCTTCGCCGAGACGATCACCTTCCCCTTGAACGAGATGGAACGGAACAGCATGCCTTGCCGCTCCAGATAAGTGATATAGGAGCGTATCGCGTCCAAATACGCAGTAGACGACTTGTAGCGAATGGCATCGAGCCGCACGCCATAGCGCTCGTCTTCAGCGGAAGTCAGCACGTATTCGAGCTGGTCGAATGAGTCCTCCAGCTTGAATTCCTTGCTGAGCCGCGCCTCGAGATAATCTTGGAACGTCGTCTGCATCATATTCTCTTCCCCAAGCTCCGGCAGCACCGACGATACGTAGCTGTTGAACATCGGATTCGGCGAGAACAGCACCATCTGATCCGAGCGAAGCACGCCGCGGTAGCGATAGAGCAGATAGGCAACGCGCTGCAGGGCCGCGGATGTCTTGCCGCTGCCCGCCGCTCCTTGCACGACCAGCATTCTTGCCCGGTCGTTGCGGATGATGCGGTTCTGCTCGCGCTGAATCGGCGCGACGATACTCTTCATCGTACTGTCCGATGACCGGCTTAGCATCTGCTTCAGCAGCTCGTCGCCGATCGTGACACCGGTATCGAACATATATTGAATGGCGCCGTCGCGGATGACGTATTGGCGCTTCAGCTCCATCTCGCCTTTCACCCGGCCGACCGGCGTTTCATATTCCGCAGGCCCCGGCGGATAGTCGTAATAGAGGCTCGATACGGGAGCACGCCAGTCGTAGACGAGAAAATCATCGCTGTCTTCCTCGCGGAACGAAGCGATGCCGAGATAGATCGTCTCCGCTTGGCTGTCATCCTGTTCGCGAAAATCGATTCTGCCAAAATACGGCGACTGCCGGAGCCGCTTCAGCTTATCGAGATATGCGGCAGAATGACGTTCGCTGCGTTCACGCTCCGTGAGCAGGCTCGCTTGCTGCAGGATACTGAAATAGGTCTCATGGATATCCTCAGCCGTACTGAAGTTGACCGTAACCTCATCCCAGAAGTGCTTGCGGAATTCCACCGCTTCGGACCGAACTTCGCCGATCTCTTCCTCGATCTTATCGATGCGCATCCCGACGCGATCGACGACATGCTCTACCCTGCGCTGTTCTTCTTGCCATGCTTGATCTGTCTCATTCATGCGATTATTCGCTCCTTAATCCGATAATGGCCGTATTCGATGCCGTACGACAGACAGGTACGAGCATGGAATATTTCTGGTTGACAAGGGGTTCGGAAGTGTCGTATAATATTATTGAATAGTAATGCCCAATTGTTCAGACTTTTTCCATTTCTTCATTGTAGCATATCTCGAATGATCATTCAACCACTTCAACCCCCTGCAGATGCAGGGGGTTTTTTATCGTTCGGCTGTGTACTAACTTTGCCGTCCTCCTGCTGCAGACCGCAAGAAGGCCCCTGGCAGCGTTAAGCTGCTAGGGGCCTTCCTCCAGTCTTGATAGTCAATGCATGATCATCGGTGCCGGTTCGGCAGCCTCAACGTTCTGCGAAGCATTCTTCGGCCTGCGCAGGAAGATCGCGAAGACGAAACCGAGAATGGCGAAACCGACCAAGAACAGGAACGTGTCATTGAAGGCCTTGGTTCCCGCGGCGATCTGATCCGTCGTGCCGTCCGACATATACCTCTTCAGCCTGCTCGTCATGATCGTCATCAGTCCGGAGACGGCGAGCGACGACCATACTTGCTGGGCCGCGTTCGTCAGCGACGTGACGCGCCCGACCAGATTCTGCGGCGATGACTGAATCAGATGCGTGTTGATCGGCATCATCGACAGCCCCATCCCTGCGCCGAGCAGAACCAGCGGCAGTATCATGGCACTGTTCTTGTCTTCCAGTCCGACTCCTGACAGCAAGAACGCCGCAATGGCGATGATCGTCATCCCGAGCAGCACGACCGGGCGAGCGCCGATCTTATCGAACAGCTTGCCGCCGATCGGCATGAAGAGGCCGGCGGCGAGCGCCTGCGGCAGCATGAGCAGTCCGGTATCGAAGGCCTCGAGACCCTTGCCCATCTGCAGGAAGATCGGAACCATGAACATCGTGCCGAACAGCGATATTGTCATGATCCATTGGATCAGGATGCCGCGCGTGAAGTCGGACGATCGGAAAACGCGCAGCTCGAGCAGCGGATTCTCCCGCCGCAGCTCGACGATGACGAACAGAATAAGCGCAATTGCTCCGACGACGATCCCGATCATCGTCTTCTCGGAGTCCCAGCCGTTCGCGCCTTCGCTTACGCCGTAAGACAAACCCGCGAATGCGAGAGGACCGAGAATGATGCCGAGCGAATCGAGCGCCGGCACGGTCTGTTTCTCGATGTTAGGTAGCGTGCGAAGTCCGACGAGAATGCCGATAATGCCGATTGGAATGTTGATGTAGAAGATCCAGTGCCATGTCGCGTAATCGACGAGCCAGCCGGCTACGATCGGACCAAGCGCAGGCGCGAGCAGGATCGGAATGCCCATCATGCCCATGACGGCCCCGACTTTGCCCGGAGGCGCTAGCCGGTACGTGAATGCCATGGCGATCGGCATGACCACGCCGCCGCCCAGACCTTGAATGACGCGGTAGATGATCAATTGGTCAATGCTCGTGGCGAGCGCGCATAAGAACGAACCGATCGTGAACAGCCCGACCGAAATGAGGAATACGCGCTTCGCGCCGAATCGATCGGACAGCCAGCCAGCAAGCGGAATAACGGCCGCTTGCGCGAGGGCATACCCCGTGACCGTCCACTGCGCGATGTTGATCTTGCTGTTGAAGTCTGACGTGAGCTTCGGAAGCGCAACGTTCATTGCGGTTCCGTCCAGAATAACCATGAATAGACCAATGATGATGGCGATCAGCGGGGCGAGAATCGCCTTGATCGACATCTCCTGCCCTTGTGCAGGCTGCGCTGCTTGTGTGGACATCTCTTCTCTTCTCCTCCATTCCTAACCCTTGATGCTGTTCGCTTCTGTTTGACCACGCTTTCCTTACCCGTTACAATATAGGCAGTCTATCTATCGCGCAGACACCCGGGACATCCGGACAATTGTCCGTTTAATTGGATGTTAGCGGACAATTGTCCGGTTGTCAAGCGAACAACTAGAAAATTCAGGGAAGGTGAAGAGGATGCTTATTCGCCGGGAACGACGAGATGCTGCCGAACATCGCCAACTTATCTTGCAGACTGCGACCCGCCTGTTCACCGAACAAGGCGTCGAACAAGTCAGCATGCACCAGATCGCCAAGTGCGCCGGAGTCGGTCAAGGGACGCTCTATCGCCGCTACGGCAGCAAGGGCGATCTCTGCATGGATCTCATTGCCCATAGCTTTCAATCCTTCAAGGATTCGATCAACGCCTATCTGCTGAGCAGCACAGATGCGCAAACTCCCGAACGCATGTTAGGCGTCATGCGGCTCTGCATTGACTTCATGGATGACAAGGGCTCTCTTTTCTCCACGTTGAAGCTCATGGCGGGCGAAGTCAGAGGCGATTCGATGTACGACAGCGCACCTTATACGTTTATGCACGGAGTGTTTGCCCACTTGTATAAAGAATATGACGAACGGCGAGGCCTCGTCCCTGATACTGAGTCCGCCGATTTCAACGCCCACGCCGTCATGGGCACGCTATGCCCCGCCCTATACTTCGAATTCCGGATTCGTCAGGGCAAGAGCAAAGAACAGATTCTGCTCTTCGCTAAGAAACTATACATCGACCCGCACATGCAGGACTAGCCGATTCGGCTAGTCCTGTGTCGTATCTATTTTCTACTCTATCGCATTGCTGCTACACGGTTGCGCCGGCCTCACGCACGATCTGCAGCGCACGATCATGATCCTGCTCCTGCACGACGACCGTAAGCAGCACGTCTCTGCCCGTGACGACATTGTCCGGACCGCCCGAGCTCATGCCGCTCGCGCTTACGCTGGCCGCCGCCAGAATGCCGGCATTCCTGTCGTCGAAGTCCCCGCTTAACGTGATGGCCCCCAAGCTCGGAATATCGCCGGTGATCGCATTGTTGACGGTAGTTCCGTCTCCCGGATAGCCATCGACGCGCCTGACCGAACTGTCCACGATGCTCAGCGACTCCATCCGTTTCAGCGCTTGCTCCGCTTCCTCCGGACTTTTGAAGAACGCCAAGATGTTCTTCTCTGCCATCTATTGCGTCAGCGTGTTCGGCGACACCATGTGCTGCGTCGGATTCATGCCGCCTTGCATCGCGTGCATACCCTGCCCCGCTTGCATGCCTTGCATGCCGGACTGCTGCATATTGCCCGCCGTCTCGTACATTTGCATCATCGTATTCGTCGTCACGTCTTTCATCGTCGGCACCTGATAGTAGCCGCTCTGATTCATGTATTGCCATACTTCATATGCCTGCTCCGAACAATTGACGGCCCCTTGCTGCATTGCGCGGCGGATTTCCGGATTCGCGCATTCGAGCGCCGCCAGCATCTTTTTGCCCGCGGATGTCTTATGGAAGCCTAATACGATACTCGAAATATCGCGGTCATCCAGCTGATTAGGCGTCAGGTTAGGCGTCATGCGCTCCGGATTATCCAATCCGTATACGGGCTGCGATTGGCTCTTGACGGCCCGGTAAGGCGTTGCTTGCCCCATGCCTTGCTGGTGAATCATCTGCACCAGGTTGTTGTATTCGCTCATCGCGAATTGCAGTTGATGATCCATAATCTGACTCAATCTTTGATCCCTGACATGCTGACGCAGCATCTGCATCGAATTGATTCCGTCGATCGCGCAAGTCAGCACCTCGTGAACTTCCATTACCTCATGCGCGCCATAATTCGCTGCCATTATGTATGGCCTCCTTGTTGGTTCGATTATTGGAACGGCATGCCGTCCGGTCCTCTCAGGACCATAGGTAGTATGTCCGAAGCGGTTACGGTTATACGTCAAATATTTCCTATGCTGCCGCTTCATCGATCTTCTCATCGCAATCGCTCCCTCGACTCCTGCCAGCGAACGTCGTTCGTGCTGCCACAGACCAATTGCGCTCAAGGCTGCGTCATGCGTTCGATCTGGCTGCATATCTCGTGCTGCCATTCGACATCCTCGGTCATCGAAGCCAGCAGCGAACAATTCTTCAAATGTGCCAGCCTTCTGACGTAAGAGGCGTTAAATGCCAGGCAATGGTCATAATCCATCTGTTCGGCATCCGTCAGCGGGCGATTGTTGCGCAGCACCCACAGCTCAGCCAGTCGCTCATGTACAGGTAGAATAGGCATCCTTCACCCTCCCTTCCAGTACACAGTATGACCGAATCCCGCGCGGTTAAACGAAACGTCCCTGCTCGGGCACAGCCAGCTCCTTGAAGTTCTCGGCCAGCCGCTTCAGCGCTTCGCGCATCGTGCTGCCATGCATGACGTGGCCATGTCCCGTCACGAGCGTCGCGGGCGCTAATTGCGCAAGCTTGATCACGGATTGTTCGGCACTCGCCCAGTCCGTCGTCATGTAGCGCGGCGGTCCGTTCAACTCGATCGCCTGCGTGAATACGCGATAGAGCGACTCCTGCTTCACGGTAACGCATGCATCTCCAGCGAGAAGCGTCCTGTCCGATTCGCGGTATAGCGATACATGCCCAGGCGTATGACCTGGCGTGTGGATGTACCTCCACCCCGGGAGCAGCTTCGCCAGCACCTGATCCGTCAGCGGCTGCACGCGGTTGCCGAGCTGCAAGCCGTCATGCGGGAACATCGGAGACATCTCGCTGATCAGCCCGCCGTCCACAGTTGGATCACCCGGCGGATAGGCCTTCTCGCCCCTCAAGTACGGCAGCTCCAGCTCATGGGCATACACGGGAACATCCCAGATTTTCAAGAGCGCAGGAAGTGCACCGATATGGTCAAAATGTGCATGCGTGAGGATAATGGCTTGCGGGGGACGATCTGCTCCGTATAACAAAGCTGCTTGCTCAGCGATCATCCCTTCGCCTTTGATCATGCCGCAATCGATAAGAACCCATCCATCCGTTGTGGTCACATAGCATACATTCACGATTTGCACGCACAGGGCATGAACATCGTCTGTGACACGCTCCGCCTTGCCGTTGCTAACGGATGTGACGGGCATTGCTACTTCCTCGAACACATTCTTCACTGGAGATCCCCTTTCGTCTTTCCCTTCCACCATCCCTAACATTTGCCTTCTGCCCGATTCTTATCCATGTCGTCCAACTGCATTGCATCGTACAAAAAGAGCGCCTCCGCTAGAGGCGCTCTGCATAGAATCCGATATCGTCAATCATGACTTTGCCCGGTCCGGCCCCGAATCGGAAGGTAACGCTGCGAATGCCGCCTTGCAGCAGGTTCGGGTTCACGGCCGTGAAGGCATCGAGCGGGACATAGAAGGTCTGAAACACCGGCTCGACGGCATCCTTGAACTTGCCCTTCTCATAGCGTCGCTCGAGCAGCGGATGAATCGTGAACGTCA
Source organism: Bacillota bacterium (assembly GCA_023386495.1). Lineage (GTDB taxonomy): Bacteria > Bacillota > Bacilli > Paenibacillales > Paenibacillaceae > Paenibacillus_I. The sequence goes on from JAEWJS010000098.1 coordinate 9,721, forward strand.
CGTCCGGCAGCTCGCGCAGCGTGTCGAACGCGCTCAGCGGCAGCTTGACGATTTCCCCTGCCCCGCCTTCGATTTCGAGCTCGATCGCATAATCGTCGGGCAAGGGCCCGATCTTCTCGTCGCGGAGCAGATCCCTGCGCAGATCGGTGGCCGAGAATGCGAGCCCCGTCACGCCCGCCGTAGACTTCGACTCCCAGAATCGCCCGTCGAACGAGATGCGATAGCTTGCGCTGCCGTCCCAGCGCAGCGATAAGCCGTCCGTCCCCTTGTCCTTACGATCGCGATTGAGCGCTTCGACATGGCCCCATTCCCGCATGCCCAGCACTTCGGCCGTAACGCCGACATTGAGCGATCGGATTCCCGGCTGCTCGTAACGGCTCACGACCGCGAAGGAATCGTCTTCGTACCGGCCGATGACTTCGGTATCGGGAAGCCATGCGCGGCCTGCCCGATAGTCGACGAACAAGCCGCGGTACGACGCATCGCCGCGAAGCGCGTCTTCGAGGAAAGCGGCGATATACACCTTCGCCGCCTGCCGCTGCTCTTCTCCGGGCATCATCCCGCCGCGATTAAGCAGCAGCCCGCCCGGGAAGCTCAAATCATAGGAGCCCCATGTCGTGTTGAATTGGCTGTGATTGGCCGCCGGTAGATAGACAGCCGCCTTGAATCTCCCGGCGCCTGAGCTGAATGACGTTCGGGCATATTGCTCCTCGCCGTAGAAATTATGAAGGTCGCCGTCGCGAGCGCCATGCAGCGTCAAGTAGTTCACGTTCCAGAGCGAGACCGACTTCTTGTCCACGGTCCAGTCCGTCGGCGCGATGGATACGACGGCTTCGATGCGCAGCTTCTCGAGCCCTGCTAGCGTCTTATCCTGCGCGAACCAGCGACTCCGGTCCGCCGCGATCGCCACGGCCTGTCCGCCGCGGGAATGCCCGATCAGTCCCACGCGCTCCCAATCGACCTTGCCGCTGAACGCATTGCCCCGCGCAGCGTCGAAGCGCTGGAGCTGCTGCAGATGCTTCAGCAGCATCCATGCCCGCATCTTCATATCGTGATCCGGGATATCCGACCAGACCGAATAGTTCAGGAAGTTCTCGTCCACGGACACCGCGATGAATCCCCGCGAGGCCAGCAGCTCTCCGAGATAGCCGTAGCCCTCGTCTGAGAAGTCCTCCATGAGATGATTGCCGTGCACCATCAAGACGAGCGGAAACTTCCCTTCCCCTTCCGGCATCCATACGCGTCCGTTCACCGGGAGGCTATGCTGATCGAAACCCCAGAATCGGGTGCGCAGCTTCCGCCACTTCGTAATATAGGCCGATCCGTCAACAGACTCCGTGACCAAGTCTGCTTCACGGCCGAATTCCTTGCGATGGCGATCGAGACCGCTGCCGTACGTGAAGTGATGATACGCATAAGTTCCGTGTGTGCCAGGGCTATCGCCTAGAAGCGGCTTCACGACTGGCTGTCCGATGTCCGCCGAGGAGTCGGCATGCTGACCTTGCCAGGACCATGGCCACGCTGCCGCAGACCAGCCGATTGCCACCGTTAGCCCAACGACCGCGATCCGCAGCAATCGCCGCCTGCGGGACCGCATGATCCAACAGACTGCGATGCCTGAGAATGCGCCGGTAGATGCGTAAGCAGCCGCGACGATGCTGACCGTAAGGAGACCGAGGTCCGCTTCCCTGAGCATTGCCACTACACCTGTAACCGCAGTCAGCCATGAGCCGGCGAGCAATCGCGGCGCAGGCACGCTGCCTAGCGATAACAGGACCGCGACGAGTACGGAGCTGATCGCAAGTCCGACAAGCCCCAATGTGGCCAGCACGGCTGCATCGAACCAGATCCCGATGCCAGTCGGTATGCCGAACGCGGTCAAGACGAGCGCCAGCACGGTCACGACCGCTATGCCGATCGATGCGCTTAGCCAGTACCCCTGGTCATGCCGGAAAGTCACGGATAGCCGATGGGATAGATAACGGAACACGCGGTCTGTCCATCTTCGTCTCTTCGTAGTCACTAGCTCCGTATCCAGTTCCAATTCCGCACCTCCCGCTGCCTTACTCCGAATCGATTATTCATTCAATTAAATTATAGTCTTGTTACTCGCAATAGACCAACAGGAAATTGTCCGCAGCAATGCCAACCGGCACGCAAAGACCGTCCAGCAGATGCACTGGACGGACTTCGCTCTATTCATGGCATGCGTTAGAATAAGTTCACGAACCACTCGATGACGTCGCCGACGATCGGCACCAGGCCGAAGCCGTGCTCGCCGATCGCGACGACGCCCAGAACATTCTCGCCGATCGCGACAGCTCCCGTAGCATGCTCGCCGATTGCGACCGCCCCGGCTGCCCATTCGCCTAACGCTACGGCGCCTGCAGCAATCTCGCCGATCGCGACAGCTCCTGCCGACAGCCCCCATGAGAGCGCGACCGCGCCAAGGCTAAGGAATGCGCCGACGGATACTGCCCCGAACGACAGCAGCCCGACGCTGACACCGCCTCCGGCGATCAGGCCGACCGCGATATCGCCGAACGCGATCAAGCCGACTGCCCGCTTCGCCTTCCCCTTGCCTGCCGATGTCCGAATGACGACGACGGGGAAGCCTTGCGCCGGCCATTGATAATCGATGCCTTCTCCGCCGGCATGTCTGCCGAAATAGCGATTGAACCGATACAACCGATCCCACCACATCTTGTAGATCCCACCCTTCTGTTATGCCGAATCGACTATGCTAGCTCTATTATAGTTGGTATGGCTTACCATTCCTATCGGACTGGAAAATGATCCTCTTCTCCGTCCAGAGACGTAGACGGCACTGTATGCTCCGATCATGCGCGCATGCCGAGAACCCGCCAATCGGCTGATTGACGGGTTAATGGACTTCTACGATATGCGGCTACTTGCGGAGCGCCTGCAGGCCGAGCGCAAGCGAGCCGCACAACCCGGCATTGTCGCCAAGACCCGGCGGGACGATGTAATCGTCGATTCCGTTCTTCACGGCCTCATGCGCGACATAGCCGTTCAGATTGTTCTTCACCTCGGCGCGGATCATCGGGAACAGCTGCGCCTGATGCATGACGCCGCCTCCGAGAATGATTTTCTTAGGCGACAGCATAAGGATCATGGCGGCAACGGCTTGCCCGATGTAGAAAGCCTCCATCTCCCATGCCGGATGATCGACCGGAAGCTCGCTCCCCTTCACCTTCCACCGGCGCTCGATCGCAGGGCCGGCCGCGATCCCTTCGAGACAATCGCCATGGTACGGGCAGAAGCCCTCGTACGAATCGTCCGGATGCCGTCGAGTCAGTACGTGCCCGCCTTCGGGATGCAGCAGGCCGTGCACGAGCTTGCCCTCCGTATAGACGCCGACGCCGACGCCAGTGCCGATCGTATAGTACACGCAGCTCTCCAGCCCGCGCGCTGCGCCCCATACGGCCTCGCCGAATGCGGCCGCATTCACGTCCGTATCCCAGCCGTAAGGGACATCGAACGCCGCCTTCATCGTGCCGAGGAAGTCGAAGCCCGACCAGCCCGGCTTCGGAGTCGTCGTTACATGCCCATAGGTTGGGCTGGAAGGATCGATGTCGATCGGACCGAACGTGCCGATTCCGATCGCTTCGACCTGCTTATCTTGAAAATACGCGATGACATTGCGCATCGTCTGCTCCGGCTGTTCCGTCGGAAAGCTGACGCGATCCTCGATCACGCCGTTCTCGTCCCCATAGCCGCATACGAACTTCGTTCCCCCTGCTTCAATAGCGCCAATACGCACGGACATATCCTCCTTCAGTAGAGCGGCTCGCAAGATCATTCGCCTGCCGAAGCCGCCGCTATAACGCTCCCAATCTAAACCAACAGCATTATAGCATATCCGCGGCGGACATGTCCTCTAGTAATCCGGTGAACGGACGGCCATGCTACCAGGCACGAACCCAGACCGCCATATCGCCTTCCCCACGGTTGCCCCACAGATAATAAGGGATCGCCGTGAAGGCCGTGCGCTCCCGCACGCGCTCCGCTTCGCGGTACAATTCGTCTTCCCAGCCTGCCGCGGAATCGCGGTAAGCAACCCCCTCCAG
>JAEWJS010000040.1 GCA_023386495.1 Bacillota bacterium
ACCCGCACCCGCCGCATTCATTAGTCACACTACTCGCATCATCCGCTCCAGCCATCGCACTAGCCACGCCAGTCACCACAGCCGCAGCCACCGTACTAACCACCTCTAGCCGCATCAGGCTGAGCTAACGGACACAGAAGACGCTATTTGGCGAAAATGGCGGAGTTTCAAAATGTAACGGACACCAGGGACGTTATTGGGTGTTAACGGCCTAGTATCGTAGCGATATCGAACAATAAGGTCTCCACGGTCCGTTAGAAGTTAAGAATGCCCGAAATGGGCGAGATAACGTCTGTGGTGTCCGTTAGAATTTCGCAACGAACGGACAGAGTATGTATCGGAGCAACGAACTGGCGGTGAGCATCCCGGCGCAAGGGCAAGGGCGGCAACGCGACAAGCTGCCCCTCTTGCACACGCGTTCAGCCATCGTCATAATGGGAAGGGATGGACATACCCGTGAAAGGCGGTTGGTAAAGATGAATTACAGACAACTAGGCAATACCGATATGAAGGTTAGCGAGATCAGCTTCGGAACATGGGCGATCGGCGGTTCCTGGGGCTCGACGAGTGACGCGGCCTCGCTGGAGGCGCTGGCGCGCGCGATCGATGCCGGGGTGAACTTCTTCGATACGGCGGACGTGTACGGGGACGGTCATGCGGAAGAGCTGCTTCGCACGGCAACGAAAGGGCGCGAGGACGAGATCTACGTGGCGACGAAGTTCTGCCGATCGGCGAACATCCACGACCCGGCGGTCTACTCCTACGAATCGGTACGGGCTTTCTGCGAGGCGAGCTTGAAGCGGCTCGGACGCGAGCGGATCGACCTGTACCAAGTCCACTGCCCGCCGACGGACATCATCCGCAGCGGCGAGGTGTTCGGCGTGCTGGACCGGCTGCGCGAGGAAGGCAAAATTCGCGAGTACGGCGTCAGCGTGGAATCGGTCGAAGAAGGGCTGATCAGCCTGCAATATCCGAACGTCAAGGCGCTGCAGGTGATCTTCAACCTTTTCCGGCAGAAGCCGGCTGAAGAGCTGTTCCCGAAGGCGCATGCGCAGGGCGTCGGCATTCTGGTGCGGCTGCCGCTCGCAAGCGGCCTGCTCACCGGCAAGTTCACGGAGCAGTCGACGTTCGAGGCAGACGATCATCGGAACTTCAACCGCAACGGCGAGAGCTTCAACGTTGGCGAGACGTTCGCGGGCCTGCCGTTCGAGAAGGGCGTCGCGCTTAGCCGCGAGCTAAGCTGGATCGGCGAAGGCCGCACGAATATGGCATCCGCGTCGCTACGCTGGATTCTCGACAACCCGCATATTACTTGCGTCATCCCGGGCTTCAAGAACATCCCGCAGGTCGAGGCGAATCTCCAAGCTGCCGACGTACCGGCATTCACGCCTGACGAGCAAGCGAAGCTCCGTCAGTTCTATGAGAGCCAAGTGCAGAGCCATATTCGCGGACCTTACTAAGCAATCGCATCGCATAGTCGAAGACCCCGTACAGTGCCGATCTGTACGGGGTCTTCGTGGCGTTACAACGTAGATTATGATTGCGGTTCTGCTGTTGTGACAGTCTCTTCCGTAACTTCGACGCCGGCTTCGTCATCGGCCTCGAACGCTGGCGTTGTCTCCGTCGCATGCTCTGCTTCTACTTCTGCATCCACTTCCGGCATCGCTGCCTCTGCCTCGGCTGCCTTCTCGACCTCAACTGCCTCCGCCGGCGGCTCAGCGCCCTCGACGGCGGCGTCTTCCGGCTTGTCGGGAAGCTGCTTGATGTAGCTGTCGGACCAGTGCAGCAGCTGCAGCGCACGCTCGTACTCTTCTTCCGTCACGACGCTGGCCGCGTCCGGTTCGCCTGACAGCGGATAGAGCGTGCCGTCCGCATAGCCTTCGCCCGGCATGAACAGCGACCGTCCGGTTACGAGCGAGCCCGAAGGCAGATAATAACGCTGCGGCAGCAGGTTGTATTCTTGATTGAGCAAATCCTGCCCATAGTGGATCTGGTTCGTAAGCGGCATGCCCAACAGGTTCGCGACGGTCGGCAGAATATCGATCTGGCCGCCGATCTGCTCGAACGTCTTCGGATAGGTCGTCTGCGAGACGATGACTAGCGGCACGTTGATCATATCCGTATAGCCGTATTCACGGCCGTAAATCTCGGCCATTAATTCTTGTTCCTTCTTATCCAGCGAGTAGATCGGCAGTCCGAGATGGTCGCCGTAGAGGACGACCAGGCTGTCCTCCCATACGCCGCTCTCCTTGAGCTGTCCGATGAACTGGCCCAGTGCATAATCCGCGTAATTCTGGGAACGGATATAGTCACCGACCATCGTATCTTGATAGCGCTCAGGCAGCGTCATCTGATCCTTCTCCGCCGGGATCGTGAACGGATGATGCGCCGTCATCGAGATCACTTGCGCATAATACGGCGCTTGCTCCTCGTTCAGGCGGGCAAGTTCAGCGGCGGTCTTGCGGTAGAGCACTTCGTCGGAAGCCCCGAAGAAGATCGAGTCCTCGGTACCGAAGAACTTGTCGTCATAGTAGCGGTCCCAGCCCAGCGACGAATACAGCTCGGCACGGTTCCAGAATTCCACGACGTTCGTGTGGAACGTCGCTGAGTAATAGCCATGCTCCTTCGCCAGCCGTGGCAGGCTTGGCAGTTCCTTGTCCACGTAACGCATCGTGGCGGCCCCGTCCGGCGGGATGTAGAAGGACGTGTTCACGACGAATTCGGCATCCGACGTATTCCCTTGCCCGACCTGCTGGTAGAAGTTCGGGAAGTAGAAGTTCTTCCTTGCCAGCTCGTTAATGGTCGGCGTAATCTCCTGTCCGTCGATCGTAAGATCGATCAAGAAGCTCTGGAACGATTCCATCTGAATGACGATCAGGTTCTTGCCCTTGGCTGTACCGGCATAGCGGGCTTCGAAGGGAGCATCGATCCCTTTAAGCTCGTCGATCGCCGATTGCGTAATGGCGGCCTTATCGACCGGTTCGACCTCGTCATCGGCGAGGATCGTGTAGGCCTCGTAATTCAAGATGCCCATTTCCGCCGCCTTTACCCGCTCGTTCATGCTGGCACGGTTAGGCAGAATGTTGAGCAGGCACACGATGAGCGAGATGGTGAACACCGTCATCATGACGCCGCGGCGCTCGTTCTTCATGTTGAGCGAATGCCAGAACGAGACTTTGCGCGGCTCGCCCTTCAAGCGTCCCGTGAAGCTGCCCCAGTCTTTCCGGTGGCGGAACAGCAGGTAAGCGACGATCAGAATATCGGTGAAGATGAACAAGAAGTAAGGGTCGATCAGCGAGAAGACGCTGTTCTTCACGGCCGTGACCTGGTTCACTTGCTCCAGCGCCTTGTACGTGACGATGACGCCGTAATATTTGTAATACATGATCACGGCAAAAAAGATTCCGGTCAGCAGCAGGTTCACAATTAGATACATCAGCATCTTGCGCTTAGTGGCGAACCATTCGATCATGCAGAAGACGATCCAGATGAACGGAATTTCGGCGATGAGCGGCGACCAGACCGGCGTGTCTTCGAATATGACCAGCCAAGCGAGATAGCTCTTAAGAATCATGATAATGGAGAAAAATATGAACGGCCGCGAGCCGAACAGCTGATACAGCCTGCCCATGAATGCAGATTTCAAGGATGGCACCTTCCTTTCCTTTCGAGCGGAGCGCAGGGCGCTTCGTGACAAGAGAAAACAGGCCGATTGCGGCAATGCCCAACCTGCCCGGACGACTGGAAATTTATGATAGATTGCGTTCGGTAATCGTATCTTAATAGATTCCATTATGATGCGCAAGGGGCGCAATGTCAAAAGGAGTCTGTTCCCTTGGGAATGCCGGCGATCGTTGTCAGCGGGAAGCCATTCTACAGTATATGCCGCAGGGTTCCAACTGAGACCGAGGCTTATCCAAATCAGGCGATCGTGCTATACTGGGTAAGCCATAAGGCCGCGGTTCGTAACCATCCCGCGTTATCAAAACTAAGGGAGAGATATTCCGTATGAGTAATTTAGCTTGGGGCGTGCTGTTCGTGCTCGTCAACTTCGCGCTGTTCCTGACCTGCTATCGGCTGTTTGGCCGGGTCGGGCTGTACGCATGGGCGGGCTTCGCGACGGTGATCGCCAACATTCAGGTCGTGAAGACGATCGAGCTCGAGCTGCTCGGATTCGGCGTCGTCATGACGCTCGGCAATACGATCTACGCGTCCCTCAGCATGGCGACCGATCTCATGAATGAGCGCTATGGCGCGGGAGAGGCAAGGCGGGCGGTATGGTTCGGCTTCTTCTCGCTGATCGCGTCAACGATCATCATGCAGATGGTGCTCGCGTTCGAGCCGCATGAGTCGGATTTTGCCCAAGAGTCGCTCCAGACGATATTCAGCCTCCTGCCGCGGATCGCACTCGGCAGCCTGTGCGCGTACTTCGTCAGCCAGTTCCTGGACATCAGGCTGTTCAGCAAGTTGAAGGACAGGTTTGCTTCCCGCAATCATTTTTGGATTCGAATTAACGGCAGCACCGCCGTCAGCCAGTTCGTCGACTCGCTCGTCTTCTGCGCGATCGCGTTCTGGGGGGAATTCCCGAATGACGTATGGCTGCAGATTCTGCTGACGACGTATCTGATGAAGTTCATCATCTCGGTTGCTTCGACGCCTGTGCTCTACCTGGCACGCAGCTTCACCTTCAAGGAAGAAAGTTAAAGTTCCCATAAAGAACCAGCAGATCCACTTGATAGCAGTCGGCGCCATCTCTATAATGCTAGTATTGAGCAGCACTCATACTACGAATAGAATGGAGTCGATTGTGTCATTATGAAGAAGAAGTGGCTGGTCCTGATTATCAGTGCATTAATGGTCGTGCTTGCCTTCCCGCTGGGAGCTTCCGCCGCCGAGACGGCGAAGCCGATCACGGTATGGCTCGGCGAAGAAGAGCTGAAGTTCGACGTGAATCCCGTCAGCGTTGACGGTTCGACGTACGTGGAATTCCGCACGCTGTTCACGGCGCTGGGTTTCGCGGTCGATTACGACGATAAGAAGAAGACCATCACGGGAACGGCCGAAGGTCATGTCATTCAGATGACGATCGGCTCCGATCAATCCTATATTAACGGCGAGCTTGCCGAGGTGAAGGCGAAGCCGCTGACGCAAGGCGGGCGGACGCTCGTGCCGCTGCGCTTCATCGGCGAAGCGACAGGCCTGCAAGTGGATTGGGATTCGAAGGAAAGCGCAGTCTACATCTATTCGAAGGGCCCAACGGACGAAGAGGTGCAAGACATGCTGTTCCTGCTGGACGAACAAGCGCTCTACGAGCGTGAAGGCGATCTGGAGGGCATGCTGTCAACGATTGACCCGTCCTCCCCGTCGTATGAATCTTCCAAGGCGATACTGGGCGAATTGTTCGCGAACGTCCGGACAGAGACGACCTATGAATTGCTGGATGTCGAGCAGTACTCAGGCGATAGCGCGGTCATCATCGTCGCCCAGGAATCGAAGCGCGTCAGCGGCGGCTTCTACCTGGACAATAACGCAACGGTCCGCATGACGATCACGAAGGATCCGGCTGACGGCCTGTGGTATTCCTATGGCGTTGAAGTGATCGAGCTCGTGCACAAGGATCTGAATGCAGGCACGAAGCTGCAGGTTGAGGTGCCTGCCGATGAGAAGGCGAAGATCGAGGCGGTGGCTGCCGCACAGGTCAAGGCTTTCAATGATGAAGACATCACCGCTTATATGAAGACGCTCAGCCTATCTAGTCCGCTGATGATCCCGGCTGTCCAGTCGGCGACGAAGGATATATTCGAACAATTCGATATTGAGGCTTCGATCCATAGCATGACCATCGTATCCTATGGAGAGAACGAAGCGCAGATCTATGTGATACAGGATAACAAGGGAGTGGAAGGCTCCGAATACCCGAGTAACCGCGGGTATGCCTTGCACACCTTGAAGCGTACCGAGTCGGGCGAATGGCTGTTCACCGAACAATCGGCCTACTACGGCGCTGAAGCGATTTAGAGGAAGACGGGATGACCCTGCTTGCGAAGCTTTCGCGGGCAGGGTTATTTATTTTTCGCGCGAGCGCGTGAACGATCGCACCGGGATAGACGTCATACGATCATATAGAAACGATTGGTGATGAGGGAGGCAGCGACATGGCGCAGGAGACGATGATAGAGGCGCGGCAGGTGGGCAAGCTGTTCGACGGCAAGACGATATTGGATGAGGTGTCGTTCCGGGTACCGAAGGGCAAGGTGGTCGGCCTGCTCGGACCGAACGGCTCGGGCAAGACGACGATCGTGCGGCTCTTGAACGGCGTCATTACGGCGGAGCGGGGCGAGATGACGGTCGGCGGCATGGACCCGCGGACAGACGGCAATGCCATCCGGCGTATGAGCGGCGTCGTGACGGAAGGCGCAGGGCTGTACCCCGACATGTCGGCAGCGGAAAATCTGGCGTTCTTCGCGGAACTGTACGGCGTGAAGCAGGCGCAAGCGCGGGTGGGCGAGCTGCTCGAGCAATTCCGGCTGACGGCTGTGAAGGACCAGCGCGTCGGCTCCTATAGCACTGGCATGAAGCGCCGTGCGGCGTTGGCGAAGGCGCTGCTGCATGCTCCGGAGCTGCTGTTCCTGGACGAGCCGACCAACGGCCTCGACCCGGACGGCATTCGCGACGTGATCGGCTTCCTGCAGGAACTGAACCGCACGCAGGGCACGACGATTCTGCTCTGCTCGCATGTGCTGCATCAGCTGGAGACGATCTGCAGCGAGTACCTGTTCCTCGATAAGGGACGGCTCATCGAGCAGGGAACGCGCGAGGAGCTGGAGCGGCGCTACCGCATGACGGTGCAGCTGCGCGTCGAGACCGGGCTGGATGCGGCAGGGGAGTACCTGGGATACCCGGTCGAACGGATCGAACGGGGCGTGCTGCAGTTCACGCTCCCGTCCGTAGACGCCGTGACCGGGCTCTTGCAGGCGATCGCGAGCGAGAGCTGGATTCATTCGGCGGAGCGGGTCAACCGCGATCTGGAATCGCTGTACTTCGACGTAAGGGGGAAGCTGCTATGAACCGCAAGATGATGTGGGCGATTGCGAAGAAGGATATGCGCGCGGTGTTCCGCAGCGGCAAAGTGTGGATCGGCCTGGTGCTGCTGCCTCTTATCATGGGCGTTGCCATCCCGGGCGCTGCCGTGGCCGTGCTGCGGTTCTCCTCGCTGGGTTCGGCCGATATCCAGGAGCTGCTCGGCCTGCTGGACGCGATACCGGCGCTGCAGGATTCGGCGGCGTATCCGACGGATAACCACAAGCTGGTGTACCTGTTCGTGAACTACTTGCTGGGGCCGCTGTTCCTGCTGATCCCGGTCACCAATGCGATGATGATCGCGGTGAACAGCTTCGTCGGCGAGAAGGAGCGGCGCACGCTGGAGAGCCTGCTGCTCGCGCCGATCGAGGTGAGGGATCTGTTCGCGGGCAAGCTGCTGGCTTCCTTCATTCCGTCCTTCGCCGCGACGGTGGTGAGCTTCGTGCTCTGCGGCATCGTGGTGGACAGTCTGGCGTACGGGTTGTTCGGCGGGTTGATTTTTCCGACGTGGACGTGGGTGGTCATGCTGCTGTGGGTTACGCCAGCGTTCACGCTGCTCGCGATCCTGTTCAGCGTCTTCGTCTCCGCGCGCTCCAAGGGGTTCCAAGAAGCGCAGCAGGTGGCCGGTGTTATCGTGCTCCCGATTGTGGGGCTCATGATCAGTCAGGCGACGGGCTTGCTCATCCTGAGCGCGCCGGTGCTGCTGGTTATCGGCGGCGTGCTGCTGCTCGTCGACCTCGTGCTGCTGCGTTTCATCGCAGGCATGAACCGGCGCGACGTGCTCTTCGAGCGGCAGGTGCATTAGGCAGGGGCGGGGGGCCGGCCAGTCGAACGAGGAAGGATGCGACAGGGGGACTAGTGAGGGCAAGGGAAAGGCATGGCGTGGCATGGCGTGGCGTGGCGCGGTGTGGTCTACGGGCGAGAGGGAGGCTTGGCGTGGGGGAGAGGCTGCGGGCTGAACGAGTGCGAAAAATAGTATTCGATAGCGCGGAGACGGGTCTGCGGGCTGAACGAGTGCGAAAAACAGCATTCGATAGCGCGGAGACGGGTCTGTGAGCGGAACGAGTGCGAAAAACAGCATTCGATAGCGCGGAAACGGGCCTGTGAGCGGAACGAGTGCGAAAAATCGAATTCGATAGCGCGGAAACGGGTCTGGGAGCGGAACGAGTGCGAAAAACAGCATTCGATAGCGCGGAAACGGGTTTGTGAGCGGAACGAGTGCGGAAAACCGCCTTCGTTAGCGCGGAAACGGGTTTTTGAGCGGAACGAGTGCGGAAAACCGCCTTCGTGCGGCTCGGGTGCTGCGATCCCGCCGAACGAGTGCGAAAAACAGCATTCGATAGTGCGGAAACGGGTCTGCGGGCGTGACCTGCTGACCTGTTTCTCCGCGTATTGGGCCCTTCTTCCCTACTACTACTTCGGTGGAGTTACGCCGCGTGGGGGCATGGATAGCAAAAACCAGCTAATGTTTGTCAAGATCTTGTGCGTGGATTGCGACTGAGATATTTGCTATACTGTGTTTGGGCAACACAAAGAAGCCTCCGTTGGCGCGGATGCTTCTGGATAAATATGGCA
>JAEWJS010000048.1 GCA_023386495.1 Bacillota bacterium
GTTCGACCCCCGCGCGGCGGGATATGACGATCCGGTCCTTGTCGCGGCGACCGATGGCGTCGGTACCAAGCTGCGCATTGCCATTGACACCGGCCACTTGGACGGCATCGGTCAGGATCTGGTCGCCATGTGCGTCAACGACCTGGTCTGCCAGGGCGCGGAACCCCTGTTCTTCCTGGATTATTTCGCCACCGGCAAGCTGTCGGTCGATGAGGGCGCGCGCGTCGTCGAAAGCATCGCTCGCGGCTGCAAGGCGGCCGGTTGCGCCCTGATCGGCGGCGAGACGGCCGAGATGCCGGGCATGTACGGCAAGGACGAGTACGACATCGGCGCGTTCACGGTCGGCATCGTCGACAAGAAGAAAATTATCGACGGCAAGACGATCGCGGCCGGCGATGCGGTCATCGGGCTCGCATCCAGCGGCGTGCATAGCAACGGCTTCTCGCTCGTGCGCAAGCTGCTGCTCGAGCAAGCAGGCTATTCGCTGCATGACACGCTTCCTGAACTCGGCGGCGCCAAGCTTGGGGACGAGCTGCTGACGCCGACCAAGCTGTATGTGAAGCCGGTGCTCAAGCTGATCGAATCGATTCAAGTCAAAGGTATGGCTCATATTACGGGCGGCGGCTTCATCGAGAACATTCCGCGCATGCTGCCGGAGGGCGTCAACGTCGAGATCGAATACGGCTCGTGGCCGATTCTGCCGATCTTCCAGCTCATGCAGGAGAAGGGCGCGATCAGCAACCGCGACATGTTCACGACGTTCAATATGGGCATCGGCCTCGTGGCCGTCGTGCCGGCAGAGCAAGCCGAGCAAGCGCTCGCCGAGTTGGCCGCAATGGACGTCGCCGCCTACCGGATCGGCACCGTGACGAAGGGCGAGAAGGTCGTCACGTTCTCGGGAGCGGACGTGTAATGGGCAAGCTTAAGATAGCGGTATTCGCTTCCGGTCAGGGGACGAATTTTCAAGCGCTGGCAGATCGCGCGGCGGCAGGAGAGCTCGATGCTTCCATCGAGCTCTTGGTCTGCGACAAGCCGGGCGCGCCTGTCGTCGGCCGGGCGGAAGCGGCAGGCATCGACGTGCTGCTGTTCGTGCCGAAGGAATTCCCTTCGCGCGAGGCGCATGACCGCTTCATCATGAAAGAGCTGGAGCGGCGGGGCATCGAACTGATCGTGCTGGCCGGCTACATGCGGATCGTCTCCGATGTGCTGGTTGCCGGGTACGACGGCCGGATGATCAACATTCATCCGGCGCTGCTGCCTTCTTTTCCAGGGATCAATGGCATTAAGCAAGCGCTCGATTACGGGGTGCGCGTGACCGGCGTTACGGTGCATTATGTCGATGGCGGCATGGACACGGGCCCGATCATTGCGCAGAAGGCGGTCGAAGTGCTGCCCGGCGACGACGAGGAGTCGCTCGCCATCCGCATTCATGAGGCCGAGCGGCATCTGCTGCCGTGGGTCGTCAGCGAGATCGCAGCCGGACGGGTCAAGCTGGAAGGCCGGCATGTTACGATAAGCAAGGTACACAGGAGGGAATAGATTAATCATGAGCCAAGCTAACGAGATCCATCTGCGTTACGGTATGAATCCGCATCAAGGGCAAGCGAAGCTGTCGAATAACGGCAAGCCGCTGCCGATCCGCGTCGTGAACGGCGATCCAGGCTTCATCAACCTGCTGGACGCGCTCAATGCGTTCCAACTCGTGCGGGAACTGCAGCATGCGACGGGCCTGCCTGCGGCAGCTTCGTTCAAGCATGTCAGCCCGGCGGGCGCGGCCGTGTATGCGCCGCTGACGCCTGAGCTCGCCAAAGCGTACTTCGTCGACGGCATGGAGCTGTCGCCGCTCGCGACGGCCTACGCGCGTGCGCGCGGCGCGGACCGCATGTCCTCGTTCGGGGACGCGGCTGCGCTGAGCGACGTCGTGGACGCATCTACCGCAACGTTGCTGAAGCGCGAAGTGTCCGACCTTGTCGTGGCACCCGGCTACACCGAGGAAGCGCTGGCGATTCTTCGCGAGAAGAAGGGCGGCAAGTATCTCGTGCTCGAGATCGATCCCGACTATGTGCCGGAGCCGGTCGAATCCCGCAACCTGTTCGGCTTGACGCTGACGCAGGAGCGCAACAGCGCGATGCTGGACGATTCCGCCTTCGAGAAAATCGTGACCGCGAATAAGGATCTTCCGGACAATGCGAAGCGCGACTTGCTCGTGGCGCTGATCACGTTGAAGTATACGCAATCCAATTCGGTCTGCTATGCGTTGGACGGCCAGACGATCGGCATCGGCGCCGGGCAGCAATCGCGGATTCACTGCACGCGGCTGGCAGGCGACAAGGCCGACCGCTGGTATCTCCGTCAGCACCCGACGGCGCTGAACATGAAGTTCCGTGCAGGCTTGGCCCGCGCCGAGCAGAACAACGCGATCGACCTCTGGCTGGAAGACGTGCTGACGCCGTTCGAGCAAGCCAGCTGGGAGCAGTGCTTCGAGGAAGTGCCTGCACGCCTTACGCCGGAGCAGAAGCGCGAATGGCTGCAAGGGCTGACAGGCGTGTCGTACGGTTCGGACGCGTTCTTGCCGTTCCGCGACAACCTCGACCGTGCGAGCCGCAGCGGCGCGAAGTACGTCATTCAAGCCGGCAGCTCGATGCGCGACGAAGAGGTTGTGCAGGCGGCGAACGATTATAATATGGTGATGGTATACAGTGGTGTCCGTTTGTTCCACCACTGATGGGCCGCTTGGGATGACGAAGCGGATGCTGACGGAGCTTACTCGGCGTCGAATCTTGGATCGCTAGCGAAACTTCCGGTGCTCACGTAGGTCTGCCTACGCTCCGCTCCTCATTTTCTACTATCGTCCAACCTTCTCGGTCCTCCCAACCGGCCTTGGTTCGGCTGTGATGACGAAGCGGATGCTGACGGAGCTTACTCGGCGTCGAATCTTGAACGCTGGCGAAAATTCCGGTGCTCATGTAGCTTTGACTACAAGCGTATGCTTCCGATGTGCGTTTCTTACGAAACGCTGGAGCTCCTCATTTTCTACCATCGTCCAACCTTCTCGGTCCTGACAGTCGAACTTTATAGAACAATCGCCTTGGGGGCGATTGAGGCCCACCGCGAAATAGCGTCATAAAGTACATCTAATTTGCTGTGGTGGCTTGGTTGAGGGGAATAGTGGGGAAAAGTGCAGCTATTTTCGACGAAATGGCGGAAATGGCGAGAATGCGGCGTAATAGTGGTACTATTCTGCGCTAATCGTTCGGACGAGGCACAATCTGCAAAATTAGTGGTAGGAAATGCAGCTATTGCGGCGGCGCTTGGTGCGCGGTGCGAATAATGCGAGCGGAGCTTGCGGTTGCGGTGGGCAACCTGCGGCGAGCACAGTAAGGGAGCAAGTTAGTCAACGGACGAGCTCCGCCATTCGTGCTGATGCGGGCGCCGTACAGGTGCAGCAAGGTCGTCCCGAACAGCATTTGAAATATAGCCAGGCGAATTGTTAATCGAAGGAGTGCAACCTTAATGTCTACGACATCCATCCGCGCAGCGGCGGAGCAGACGATCGGCGAGCTCGGGCAGAACAGCTACCCTGGCCGCGGAATCGTCATCGGACTCACGCCGGACGGCACGCGGCTGATGCAAGTTTATTGGATCATGGGACGCAGCGAGAACAGCCGCAACCGGATCTTCGTGCAGGAGGATAACGGCTTCGTCCGTACCGAGGCTGCCGATCCGGCCAAGCTGTCCGATCCGTCGCTGATCATCTACTACCCGGTGAAGCATGCGGGCAGCACGCACATCGTCACGAACGGCGATCAGACCGACACGATCCACGAGGCGATCACGGCAGGCGGCACCTTCGAAGGGGCGCTCGCGACGCGCACGTTCGAGCCGGACCCGCCGAACTTCACGCCGCGTATCTCGGGCATCGTGGAGCTGGGCAGCAATCAAGCAGCGTACAAGCTGTCGATCTTGAAATCGACGCTGAACGACGAAGCCTATACGCAGCGCCACTACTTCCACTACGAGCAGCCGATCGCGGGCTTCGGACACCTCATCCATACGTATGTGGGCGACGGCAATCCGCTGCCATCGTTCGCAGGCGAGCCGAAGCTGGTGCCGCTGTTCGATGATGCCGAGGAGACGGCCCGCTATTATTGGAGCCTGCTGAATGAGGACAACCGCATCTCGCTGCTCGTCAAGACGATTCCGCTGCAAGGCGGCGAGCCGGCGGTCACGATTATCAACAAGCACTGATCGAGATACTAAGGGGGAGCTGAACACGTGAAGATTCTAGTCATTGGCGGCGGCGGGCGCGAGCACGCCATCGTCTGGGCGCTGTCGAAGAGCGACAAGGTCTCCAAGCTCTATTGCGCTCCGGGGAATGCCGGCATCGCACAGCTGGCGGAATGCGCGCCGATTCCGGTCGACCGGTTCGAGGAGCAGATTCAGTTCGCGAAGGATCATGCGATTGATCTCGTCTTCGTCGGTCCGGACGATCCGCTGGCAGCGGGCATCGTCGACGCATTCGAGGCGGCAAGCATTCCGGTCTTCGGACCGCGCAAGAATGCCGCCGAGATCGAAGGCAGCAAGATCTTCATGAAGGGCCTGCTCAAAAAATACGCCATTCCGACTGCGGCATACGAGACGTTCACGGATTATGAAGCGGCGCTCAGCTACCTGCGCGCACAGTCCGTGCCGATCGTCGTGAAGGCGGACGGCCTCGCGGCCGGCAAAGGCGTCACCGTGGCGCGTACGCTGGAGGAAGCCGAACAGGCGCTACGCGCGATGATGGTGGACAAGGTGTTCGGCGAGTCGGGCACGCAGGTCGTCATCGAGGAGTTCTTGGAAGGCCAGGAGATGTCGATCCTCGCGTTCGTCGACGGAGAGACCGTGCGCGCGATGGTGCCGGCGCAGGACCATAAGCCGGTATTCGATAACGATGAAGGTCCGAATACGGGCGGCATGGGCACGTATACGCCGCTGCCGCACATCGATCCGCGCATCGTGGAGGAGTCGATCGAGACGATCATCAAGCCAACGGCGAAGGCGATGGTCAGCGAGGGCCGGCCGTTCCGCGGCGTGCTGTTCGCAGGCCTCATGATCACGAAGAACGGGCCGAAGACGATCGAATTCAACGCGCGCATGGGCGATCCCGAGACGCAGGTCGTGCTGCCGCGCCTGAAGACCGATCTGGTCGACATCATCCTCGCCGCCGTGAACGGCCGTCTGAACGAGCTGGAGATCGAATGGCAGGAGGAAGCCGCCGTATGCGTCATCCTCGCATCGGAAGGCTATCCGGCCTCCTATCCGAAAGGCCGCGTCATCAGCGGTCTGGAGGCAGCCGAGCAAGCCGGCGCGCTCGTGTTCCACGCAGGCACTTCGACGAATGGCGAAGGCGAATTCGTGACGAACGGCGGACGCGTGCTCGGTGTCGTCGGCAGAGGCCGCGACATTGCCGAGGCGCGCAATCGCGCGTACGAAGCAGCAAGCCTGATTCATTTTGACGGCGTGCACTACCGCAAGGACATCGCAGCCAAGGCACTCCGATAATTTGCATAATCGCAACCTGAACGACAAGAAGCTGTCAGCACCCTTATAGGGGATGCTGACAGCTCTTTTTGCATAATCGACACTATTCCTTCTGGAACAGGTGCATCCGGTCCTTCCACACGAGCAGGATCGCGACGGCGCAGCCTCCAAGCAGCGAGACCGGCAGCCAGTGCGCTGCCAGCCAATCCATCCAGTTATGCATGCCCAACCCGTCAAGACCTATTGCGTCGCTTGCATCGGGGGCGGCGTGGTGGCGAGGTAGTGATGAAGCGTACCGACGAGCTTTTGCTGCGTAGGGCTGTCACTGTCCTTCCAGATCAATTCGAATAAGACCCCGAGTCCCGGCAGCGTCCGCTCGTCGTTGCCGATGGAGCTCTCGATAACGTCGACCAGCTCCTCCTCTGACTTGTCATGCACCCGTTGGATGATCGCTTGCCGCAGATTGAGCGTGTTCAATTCCGTATCCCTCCGTCCAAGGTATCGTGCACAGCCGAAGTATCTCGGGATATAATATGTCCATCGGCCGCGGTTTTCATCCTTGCGCAAGACCAATCCCATGGCGGCATTGTGCTATAATGGATGCACGCAATGCCAAGGGAAGGGAGCGGTTCAATTGGCGAGAAAACAATACGCGGTCATCGGCATGGGGCGGTTCGGCTCAAGCGTGGCCAAGGCCTTGTTCAAACTTGGCTTCGAAGTGATGGCCATGGACGACAGCGAACAGCGCATCCACGACGTCGTGAACAGCGTGACGCATGCGGTAACGGTCGATTCGACGGACGAGGAGGCGCTTCGGGCGCTCGGCATACGCAATTTCGACGTTGTCGTGGTCGCGATCGGCCAGGATATTCAAGCGAGCATCCTGACGACTCTCATCCTGAAGGACATGGGCGTGCCCTATATTATCGTCAAGGCGCAGAACGAGCTGCACGGCAAGGTGCTCAGCAAGATCGGGGCCGACAAGATCGTATACCCCGAGCGGGACATGGGCCTGCGCGTCGCGCATCATCTCATCTCGCCGAACATTCTCGACTTCATCGAACTCTCGGACGATCACAGCATCGCCGAATTGAAGGCGCCGGACAGCATGATCGGCAAGAACTTGAAGCAGCTCGACATCCGCGCCAAGTTCCGGTGCAACGTCATGGCGATCAAGACCGGGGACAAGATGAACATCTCGCCGCATGCGGAAGACCCGATCAAGCCGGATGACGTGCTCGTCATCGTCGGCAAGAACTCGGACCTCGCGCAGTTGGAAATCCACTATTCGGAAGGCAGATCACGACATGAATAAGCAACCGACTTACATAAGCTCCTTACAGAACCCGAAGGTGAAGGAGTGGGCGGGGTTATTGGACAAAAAGCTTCGCGACCGCACCGGACGGTTCCTGATCGAAGGCGTCCATCTCGTGCAGGAAGCCATCGCTTGCGGTGCCGACCTCGACGCGATCGTCTGGGACGCGGAGCGCGGCTTGCCGGCAGAACTGCGGGCAGCCGTCAGCGGCTCCGACGCGCTACTCTACGAAGCGCCGCAGAATGTGCTGGCGAAGTGCACCGGCACGGATACGCCGCCGCCGGTATTCGGCGTGGCGGCCAAGCCGCTGCCGAACTTCGAGACGCTCTACCGCGAAGGGGCGCTCGTGCTCGTCTTGGACGGGCTGCGCGATCCCGGCAACGTCGGCACGCTCATTCGCAGCGCCGATGCGGTCGGCGCGGATGCCGTCGTGCTCGGCCGCGGGAGCGTCGACCTGTACAACCCGAAGACGGTCCGCTCGACGATGGGCTCGCTGTTCCACCTGCCGGTGCTGGAGGGGGACCTTGCGGAGCTGCTGCCGGAGGCGCGCACGCGCGGCATGCGGATCGTCGGGACGAGCCTGACGGCCGAGCAGACCTGTTACGCTTGGGACTGGAAGGGCGCGACTTGGCTCTTGCTGGGCAATGAATCGAACGGCCTGTCCCCAGAAGCGTCCGCGTACGTGGACGGCACGGTGCTTATTCCGATGCGCGGCAGGGCGGAATCGCTCAATGTCGCGACCGCGGGTGCGGTACTGCTGCATGAAGCGATGCGGCAGCGTTATTATGGACTGTGAACGAGAGAGGAGCGTAACAATGGAATATCATGTATCCATGCAAGGCAATGACCAAGCAAGAGGCTCGGCCGATCAGCCTTTTCGCACCATATCGCGTGCTGCGGCGCTGGCAATGGCCGGCGATACGGTGATTGTTCACGCCGGCGTATACAGGGAATGGGTGAACCCGGCGAACGGAGGAACGGAGGAGCACAGAATCGTCTACCGATCCGCTGGAGACGGGGAAGTCGTCATTACCGGGGCGGAACGGATTGCCGACTGGAAATCCGAAGGCGGCCATGTCTGGAGCACGGAAGTGCCCAATTCCATCTTCTCCGTTCGGAACCCCTATGAAGTGGAGTTAAGCGGAGACTGGCTGTTCGACGGGCCTTTCCCGGTTCATCTCGGCGATGTCTACTTGGATGGCAAGTCCCTCTATGAATGCGATAGCGTGGACAAAGTCCGCAAGCCCGAAGTATGGCCCGAAGCCAAGTATCCCGAGGACTCGCTGCTGCAATGGCATGCCGAGGTCGGATCTGCGACAACGAAGATCTGGGCCAACTTCGGCGGCAAGGATCCCCGCGAGGAGAATGTGGAGATCAATGTCCGTCCTTATTGCTTCTGGCCGGAGACACCGGGTCTGAACTACATAACCGTAAGCGGCTTCACGCTGCGCCAAGCGTCTCCGCAATGGGCGCCGCCAACCGACTACCAAGAAGGGTTGATCGGACCGCACTGGAGCAAGGGTTGGATCATTGAGAACAATGTGATCAGCGAATCCAAGTGCGTCGGGATCAGCCTGGGCACCGAGATCGGTACAGGCCACGCCAAGTCCAAGGGCAGGCATGTCAAAGGCGGTACGCAGCGCGAGCAAGAGGTCATTCTGCGCGCATTGCGCGCCGGCTGGCATAAGGATCGCGTCGGCAGCCACGTCGTACGCGGCAATGTAATTCATGATTGCGAACAGGCGGGTATTGTAGGTCATATGGGCGCAGCCTTCAGCAGCATCTACCAGAACCGCATTTACAATATTCACCACAAGCGGCTCAGGCACGGTGCCGAAGTCGCAGGCATCAAGCTGCATGCTTCCTTGGATACGCAGATTAGCGACAATCGCATTTACAGCTGCTACCGCGCGCTCTGGCTGGACTGGCAAGCACAGGGTACCCGCATCAGCCGCAACGTATTTTTCGACAACCTATCGGAGGACTTCTTCGTAGAGGTGTGCCACGGTCCGTATCTGGTCGATCATAATCTGTTCCTCTCGCCGATGAACTTCCGGAATATGGCGCAGGGCGGGGCATTCGCCCATAATCTGTTCGCGGGCCGATTCGTCGTCCGTTCCGAGATTACCCGGATAACGCCGTATCACTTCCCTCACGAGACGGCAATGGCGGGCTACTCCAATATTACCGGAGGCGACGACAGGTACTACAACAACATCTTCTTGGGGGATAACGACCCGAATAAGGAGCCTGTTCCGATCACCTTCTTCGAGCATCTGCCGCTTAAGCCGAGAGATGCGGTCGGCGAGGACGGGAAGACCGTCATGGACGGCGTGCCGGACAATTCCGTCTGCTATCTGCATGCCGCGGGATTGGGTGGGTACGACAAGCATCCGAATGCCGCGGATAAGCGATGGTGGGAATACACGAGAGAAGAACTGATTGCACTCGGCGATGCCGCAAAAGATTTCTTCATCGGCAACGCGGTGCTTCCGGTGGCGATGGGCGGGAACGTGTATCTGAACGGCGCGGTTCCGAGCCATCATGAGCCCGGTGCCAAGACCTATGCGCAGAAGGGCATCACGGTAGAGGTTGATCCTGCGCAAGGCAAGGTGAACATTCAGGTTCATGCGCCGGAATTGCTCCGAGGAGCCTCCGCAACGCTGGTATCCACTGACCTGCTGGGCACAACGTATCACGCCGATATGAAGTTCGAGGAACCGGACGGCGCGCCATACCGGTTGGATGCGGACTTCTATGGCAAGAAGCGACCTGATGCAGCTGCTACGTCCGGTCCGTTCGAATGGACCGAGGAAGGCACGATAGAACTAGAATTCTAGTATAGGAATGGAGTGTCGACCATGGAATACGTAAAACTCGGCAATACCGGCCTGGACGTGTCCCGGCTCTGTCTCGGCTGCATGGGCTTCGGCGACGCGGCGAGCTGGACGCATCCATGGACGCTGACGGAAGAGCAATCGCGTCCGGTCATCAAGCGGGCGCTTGAGCTCGGCATCAACTTCTTCGATACGGCCAACGTGTATTCGGCAGGGACGAGCGAAGCATACGTCGGCCGCGCGCTCAAGGACTTCGCCAGACGGGATGAAGTCGTTATCGCGACGAAGGTATTCTTCCGCATGCATGACGGTCCGAACGGGGCAGGATTATCCCGCAAAGCGATCATGAGCGAGATCGACAATAGCTTGAAGCGGCTCGGCACCGATTACGTGGACCTGTATCAGATCCATCGCTGGGATTACGACACGCCGATCGAAGAGACGATGGAGGCGCTGCACGACGTCGTCAAGGCAGGCAAGGCCCGATACATCGGCGCGTCCGCCATGTTCGCCTGGCAGTTCCTGAAGGCGCTGCACGTCGCGGAGCAGAACGGCTGGACGCGCTTCGTCGCGATGCAGAACCATTACAACCTGATCTATCGGGAAGATGAGCGCGAGATGCTGCCGCTCTGCAAGGCCGAAGGCATCGGCGTCATTCCTTACAGCCCGCTTGCAGCGGGAAGGCTGATGCGCGATCCCGGAGAGAAGACGCATCGATCCGAGACGGACCCGGCGCAGAAGTCGAAGTACGATGCGTACGCGGAAGTCGACCGGCCGATCATCGAGCGAGTCGCCGCTATCGCCGCCGAGCGCGGCGTCCCCCGCGTGCATGTCGCGCTGGCTTGGCTGCTGCAGAAGGAGCCGGTGACCTCCCCGATTATCGGGGCGACGACGATCGCCCATCTGGAGGATGACGTCGCGGCGCTGTCGTTCAAGCTGACGCCGGAAGAGATGGCGTCGTTGGAAGCGCCGTATATGCCGCATCGGGTAGTCGGCGCACTGTCTCGCTGAGGGAATCGGAATGGACATCGTCATGAACGAGGTTATGGCGAAGCAGCTCCTGACGGAGGCGAAGGGCTACCTCGACGTCGGATTCACGCATTCCCTGAATCCGTACAGCGGCTGCGCCTTCGCGTGCCGCTACTGCTACGTGAGAGAGATGCCGATCCAGAAGTTCAAGGGGATTCCGTGGGGGCAATGGGTGGATCGCAAGGCGAACGCGGCCGCCATTTACCGCAAGGAAATGGTCAAGCTGCGCGCCAAGGGCAAGCCGGTGAGGCTGTTCATGGCTTCTGTTACGGATCCCTATCAACCGATCGAGCGGGAGGCCAGGATCACCCGCGGCCTTCTGGAAGGGATGCTGGAGCACCCGCCGGATTGGCTGCAGGTCCAGACGCGCAGCCCGCTGGTCGCTCGGGACATCGATCTGCTCCAGCAGCTCCAACAGCGATGCGACGTGCTTGTATCGATGACGGTCGAGACGGATCGGGAGGACGTGAAGCGCATATTCGCTCCCTACGCGCCGGGGATCAAGCTGCGCATCCAAGCGTTGGAGCAAGTACATGCAGCCGGCATCGCCACGCAGGCAGCTATCTCTCCGGTGCTGCCGTTCACGCCGGATTTTCCGATACGGCTGCAAGGCATCGCGGACCATATCTGGATCGACACGCTCAGCATCGGGGACGGTTCGATGGGCAGACGCTCGGCACGATTGGGGATGCCGCAGCTGTTCGACGAGCATGGGCTGTCGCAGTGGTATCAGGGCGACCTGCATGACAAGGTGAAGAAGCATTTTCTGAAGCATTGGCCAGCGGGCCGCGTGCACGTGTCGCGAGAAGAGGCTTTCCCAGCAGGGAGAGGCGACACGTGACGCGTGAACGGCTCGCTCGCTCGCGAAGAAGCCGACGGATCGGTAGCTTACCGCTATCGATTCGTCGGCTTTTGCGCGTGCAGTTCAATCCCTATCCCTATTCATTGGATCCGGCCTTCGTATGCGCTTCGAATACCTCTTTCAATCGATCTGCCGTAACCGGTCGGCTCATGTAGTAGCCTTGGTAGGCGTCGCAGCCGAGCGAGGACAGCATATTCAACTGCTCGACCGTCTCGACGCCTTCGGCCAGCACCAGCAGCCTCAGGCTGCGGGACATCGCGATGATCGCTTGCACGATTGCCGTTGCCTGCTCGCGGTCCCCGTTCAACTCCAGGATAAAAGAGCGATCGATCTTGAGAATTCGAAGCGGGAGCCGACCGAGCAGCGACAAAGACGAGTAGCCGGTTCCGAAGTCGTCCAACGCGGTCAGGATGCCCCTGTCGAGCAGCGCGCGAAGCACGTTCGACGTCGTCTCCAGGCTCTGAAGGGCGGTTGACTCCGTAATTTCGAATATAATGCGTCCGGGATCGGCGCCTGTCTCCCGCAGCACGCGATCGGTCATGGCGAGAAAGTCCGGATGCTGGAGCTGCTTGGCGGAGATATTCACGGCGATCGTGAGCGGGCCGATGCCCTCTGCTTCCCAACGGACGAGCTGCCGGCAAGCCTCGGCGAGTACCCATTCCCCGATCGGGATGATCGTGCCGTTCTCCTCCGCAAGCGGGATAAAATGCGACGGCATCATATTGCCAAGCTCCGGGTCTTCCCAACGAAGGAGCGCCTCGACGCCGATCATGCTGCCGGACGCTACTTCGATCTGCGGCTGGTAGACGAGCCGGAAGCTGTCCATGCGATCGACGGCGCGATGCAGCTTGTTGCTGACGGCCAGCCGGTCAAGGACTCGCTCGCCTAACGCATCGTGATACGCTTCCGCGCGATTACGCCCTTGCTGCTTAGCCTTATACATGGCTGTATCCGCCATCTTGACGAGCTCGTGGCTCGTCCTGCCGTCCGGATAACGGCTAAGTCCGATACTCGTGGTAACATACAGCTCGTTGCCCTGGATCGTCAGGGGGCGCTTGAGCTCGCGCAGGATGTCGTCAACCAGACGGCGCACTTCCGCTTCCTCCGGCGACCCTGCCAGCAGGATCATGAATTCGTCCCCGCCGATCCGCGCGACGAGTCCGCGGTCCCGCACTTCGCGACGGATGATGTCCGCAATGTGGCGCAGCAGCGCATCGCCGGCATCGTGTCCAAGGCTGTCGTTCACTTCCTTGAAGTGATCGAGGTCGAGCATCATGACGACTAGCGATGTCTCCTGCCGCTCGGCTAACGCGACTTCCGACTCGAGCCGTTCGTAGAACATTCTTCGATTCGCGAGGCCGGTTAGCGGGTCCTCGTATGCCAGCTGGTAGATACGCCGCTCCGCGGCTTTCTGTTCCGTTACGTCCCGCACGGTGACATAGATGACTTCTGAATCGTTGTCCGCGAATGCCGCAAAATCAACGATGCCGTCTATAATGTGGCCGTCTCGCGTCATCCATTGGATCTCTAGTTCGTCCACTTGGCTGCTGCTTGATCGAAGCGCCGCCCATGTACGCTCCCATTGCGCGAATGATTCGGGCAAGACGAACTTGCCGCACCACAGCCCTCTGACTTCGTCGATCGCATACCCCATTTTGTCCAGCCAGAACGGATTCGCGTCAAGAATATGAAGGGATTCGTCCAGCGATAGGATCATGACAGGCGTATTGTGGAAAAAGTGGCGATAACGCTGTTCGGATTGTTTCAACGCATCTTCTGCCTGTCTGCGAGCCTGAATGTCTTTGATCGACACGATCATTCGAATGGGCTTGCCGTCAGCGTCCCTTACCGCACGGCCGGTCAAATATACCCATCTGTAACCGTCTGGGATGCGCAGCCGAATTTCGATCGAGATCGGCTCCTGGCGGGTTAAGTGCGATTGCCATGCCGATTGGAGCCTAGCATTGTCCTCCGGATAGACATAAGCGAGAAAGGCATCCAGCGTTGCCGGTAGTTCGTCGGTGTCGATGCCGAGGATGGACGCGATGCCCGTAATCCACTCGACGGCGTTGCTATCGAGATGGACGGCGAAGAAGCCATCGCTGGTCGTCTCCGAGACGGTAGCAAGCTTCTCGATCAATTCGGAATTGCGCGAATCGCGTTGCTGCAGATCATGCAACAGAAGCCGACGTTCATGGATAACGCCCAGGAGATTCGGGATTTTCCGCGTGTCGTAACCGCGAACCAGCCGCTCGTTAACCGGCCCGACGGTAGCGATATAGCCATGGAAATTCGTGTTGTCATGCACGGGCTGGACGATGCCGATCTCATAGCCTGTCGGCGTAGTCCCGCCCGGCATCCGATCGGCAAGCGGGAATGAAGTTTCCTCGATCAGTTGCCCGGGCGTCGGGACGGGAGCGTCTCTCAGACTGGCCACTTGATCGATGACTAATTGTCCATTCCCGTCCGACAGGGCGAGGCAGCCCCAATGCTGGTTCGTATGCCGCAGCCAGGATAGATCTTGCACATGGATTACCTCGCGGCCGATCATATGCTGGGATTCGATGATGTTCTCCAGCAAGGCATCGCTGATCGGATGAGCCGATAACGTCTGTGTATTGATGCTGGTATTGCTCGCGCCGGCATCTGTCGAGCCGCGCACGATCAGATTCATCGGTAGGCAATGTTGTCCGGTGTGCGGCTGTTCGCCTTGCAGAATCGCGAACATGCGCCTGCAGGCTTCCGTGCCTAGCTGGATAATCGGCTGCCGGATCGTCGTCAGCCCTGGACTGCATCTCAACGCAGCCCCGATATCGTCAAAACCAGTGATGGCCATATCCTCAGGAATCCGGTATCCGCATGCCTGGAATTTCTCCATCAGCTCGATTGCAATATAATCGGCCGAGACCGCGATTGCCGTGCAGCTCTTGCCTTCGGCCATGTAGAAGTCGAACGCTTCCGAACCGGACCAGGTCGAGGTGTGCAGACGCTCGTCCACCGTCAATCCGGCTTCGCGATAGGCATCGCAATAGCCATCGTACCTATCGCTGAAGTCCGAGTTCGTCACGTCGCCGACGAATCCGATCCGGGAGTGTCCAAGGGCAATCAGGTGCCGCACGGCCGCGGCCATGCCGCTTCGATTATCGCTTGTGACGGAGAAGGAGGGGATGTCGGCGTAATGGCTGGCAATGGTCACGATCGGTCTGCCGGTCGCCGCCAGTTCTGCAAGGTGGTCCTTGGGCACCGCGTCGGCGATGACGATCCAAGCGTCCATATCCGCCCACCCGACGCGCAGCCGGTAATCGATTCGCTTGCCGGAGTAGTCCGCCATATAGGTGACGAACGTCGTAATTCGAACATCGCAATGACGCGCTTCTTCCGCGATGCCCCAGACGATGTCGCCGTAATAGAATCCGTCCAGAAAAGGCGTCAATAGGCCGATTTTCCACTGTTTCATAGGATCACGCTCACAATCATGGGTTTGTCTAGCTGCTGGCAGTGATGTGAATGCATGCAATTTAATTCATAGTCTTACTATTATTTCGACATATATGGCCAAATCCTTTGGTATTCCACTTATTTATTTATACTTCTCATGTGTTGCGTGCCCGAATGCAACACCGCAACGGAGCGTTATTTTTAAGCCGGAACAGCACGACAATCGGTTCGCGAGATCGATTATCGTAAGAAGGAGCAAGAGCATGTCATCATCATATCGCCATGGAGAGGGAGGACTGCACATGTTACGAGTGGCCGTTATCGGCGCGGGAGCGATCTCGGACGCCCATATCGAGGGCTATCTGCAATTCCGGGACCGCTGCCAGATCGTCGCGATCTGCGACGTGTATGCGGACAAGGCGGAGGCCAAGGTGAAGAAGCATGGTCTCGAAGCGAGGGCCGTTCAAGATTACAAAGAGCTGCTTCACGAGGGAATCGATTTGGTATCCGTATGCACACCGCCGTATACGCATGCAGACATCGCGGTAGATTTTCTGCTTGCAGGGAGTCATGTTATCGTCGAAAAGCCGATGGCCGCATCGCTCCAGGAGTGCGATCGGATCAACGAGGCGGCAGTGAAAAGCGGCAAGCTCGTGTCCGTCATCGCGCAGAACCGCTACCGCAATCCGATGATGAAGCTGAAGGCCGTGCTGGACACCGGACTGGCCGGGAAAGTGCTCCACGCCCAAGTGGATTCGT
Source organism: Bacillota bacterium (assembly GCA_023386495.1). Taxonomy (GTDB): domain Bacteria; phylum Bacillota; class Bacilli; order Paenibacillales; family Paenibacillaceae; genus Paenibacillus_I. Next base: position 15,764 of record JAEWJS010000048.1, read on the forward strand.
TCTGGTGGCGGGGGCATTGCTACTACGACTTGTGGTGGCGGGGCACTTGGGAGAAGGAAGGCGGCGGGCCGACGCTGAACCATGCGGTGCACCATATCGATGCGCTGCTGTGGATGCGCGGGCGTCCGAGCCAGGTGCAGGCGTTCATGAGCAACGTTGCGCATGACAATGCCGAGATCGAGGATCTGTCGATCGCGATGCTGCGTTATCCGGACGGCACGCTGGGGCAGATTACGAGCTCGGTCGTGCATCATGGGGAGGAGCAGCAGATTATTTTCCAAGGGGCCAATGCCCGCATCTCCGCTCCATGGGCGCTGAAGGCATCGTCGTCTAAGCCGAACGGCTTCCCGGAGACGGATACGGACTTGGAGCAGCAGATCCAGCGCTACTACGATAGCTTGACGGATCTCCCTTATGAAGGGCATACGGCACAGATCGACAACGTGCTGACCGCCATCGAGACCGGCGCGCCGCTGCTGATCGACGGGCACAGCGGACGCGCCACGCTGGAGCTGATCACGAGCATCTACAAGTCCGCGAGCACGGGCGAATGCGTGCAGCTGCCGCTGACGCCGGACGATCCGTTCTACACGCGCGAAGGGGTGCTGAAGCATGCCACGCACTTCTACGAGAAGAACGCGCATGTCGAGAACTTCGGCGATCTGGCGATCACGACGGGCAGCAGCCTCGAGGAGAGGAAGAAGTGAGCGCGGCATCCATCTTGTGGCCTGCGCGGCGATTCCATCGGACCGCTGCGCATTGGGGCTCCGCGCGATGTCGCATGGGAAGGATTATTTTTCCGATAAGGCTGATGCTGGTGCTGATGCTAGTGCGGGTGTTAGCGAAGCATTCTCCCTAATAAGGTATCTTCATGCGCTAAATATGCCAATACTCGCCGATTTTACCGGATAGTGTATCAGATGCGCTAAATAGCGAACGGTCGTTCCTTAAATAGCGAATATACGAGCTGCAGCCGGGGTTGGGGCGGTAGCGACTCACGAATTAGCGCACCTGCCTACCTTATTAGCGCAATTGTTTCGCTGTTGCGTCAGACGTCGCACACCGGATTGCAGGCTGCTCGAATCGTCTCGAATACATAGGACCGTCAGGGAGATGCCCCTTGACGGTCCTTTGCACATGCTGCGATGCTACCTGCTCCATCGCTTGCGATATTGGTGCGGCGTCGTGCCCATGCGCGATTTGAAAAACTTGCAAAAATACGAGCAGTTCGTCAAGCCGATCTGCTCGGCGACCATCGCGATCGGCTTGTCTGTCGTGGTGAGCAGCATGATGGCCTGGTGCATCCTGCGCGTCGCGATATATTCGGTGATGCTGATGCCGACCGCGTCCTTGAACAGGTGGGACAGATGGTAGGTCGTCAGATGCAGATCGCGCGCCATATCCTCGAGGTAGAAGGGCTGCGTATAATGATGCTCGATCCAGCCGAGGATGTGTTCGACTTGGTGGTTTTTGCGCGTGCGCATCGGCAGGGCCTGCTCTTGCTGCTGCAGCCATAATGGCTTCAGACTGCGAAACAGGGAGACGAGGAACAGCGAAATCTCCTCGAATTGATCGGCCTCCGAGCGCGTGTCGAGCTTGCGCTGCAGGCTGCGGAATATCGCGTCCGGCTCGTCGCGGTCTTCGACGCCATAGATGCAAGGGGAAGCGAGGCTGCCCGCGTTCAAGTGCCGGAAGAAGGCGTGAAGAGCAGGCCACTGCTCGAAGTGCGACTCGAACATGGTCGGCTCGAAGATCGCGATCGACCGTTCGAAGGACGCGTGCTCGGCATAGTCGATCTGGACATGGTGAAGCTGATACGGCTGAAAAATGCAGAGCATTCCCGGACGTATGGCGTAGCTGACATTGTTCACGATCATCGTCCCGCTGCCCTGGTGGATGAGCAGGATCTCGGTGCCGCGATGGGAATGGAACGTCTCCCGGAATTGGCCGTCGGTGCTGATGCGCCGGTAAGCATAATACAGCGGCCCTTCGCTTAAATCGGTATTCACGATATAAGACACGGCATCCACTCCTATGCGAGCACGTTGTCGGGCGTTATGGTAACTTACTTTCAATATAGCGAAACGCCCCTGCGACTACAAGCAATGAAAGTTCAGCGAGCGCGTGGTATAGTGGAAGGAATGACATCGAGCGACAGGAGCGTGAACCGATGCGGTACGACGAACAAGGGACGCCTGACGGCGGGGTGCTGTCCTTGAAGCTCTTCGTAGTCCTCTCCAAGGCCTACAAGACGATCATGGATCGGGCGACCAAGGATATGAAGCGGCACGGCTTGTCGCCGTCGGAATTTATGATTCTCGAGGTGATCTACGCCAAGCGGCGAATTCCGCTGCAGCAGATCGGCGAGAAAATTCTGATTACGAGCGGCAGCATTACGTATAATATAGACAAGCTGGAGGAGAAGGGGCTGCTGAAGCGCGTCCCGAGCGCGGAGGATCGCAGAATCATCTACGCGGAAATAACCGAACAGGGCGACGATTGGTTCGGGCGGATTTTTCCGCAGCATGCGGATGTTATCCATGAATTGCTGGGCACGCTAAGCGAGGAAGAGAAGCAGACGGCGATCGAATTGTTGAAGAAGCTCGGCAAAGGCGTGTAAGGGCGGAGGCGAGCAGATGCGATCCGCGATCTGCTTCTTCCGCGTTGCGCGAGCCTTCTGCGGTAAGTGGTATTGGGGGATTGACGAAATGCTTCGAATCATATATCTTTAATTTAAGATATTTTAATTTGAGATAAAGGGGCGTGGCTACAATGTCGATCATAACATCGGGCATTCATCATATCACCGCATTCGCAAGGAATCCGCAGGAGAACGTTGACTTCTACGCCGGAATTTTAGGACTGCGGCTCGTAAAGCGGACGATTAACTTCGACGCGCCGGAGGTGTACCATCTGTACTTCGGCGATCACGCCGGCAGCCCAGGCACGATCATCACGTTCTTCCCATGGCCGGACTCCAGGAAAGGGCGGATCGGCGGCGGTCAAGTCGGAATCACGACTTACGCGGTTCCGATCGGCGCGCTCGCGTATTGGGAGGATCGACTCAAGCGGTTCGGTGTCTCGGTCATGACGGGCAGCCGTTTCGGCGAGCGCTATCTGCAGTTCTCGGATAACGAGGGCTTGCGTCTGGAGATCGTGGAGCGGGAGGAGGGTCCGAACAGCGAGTGGCGTTTCGGCGGCATTCCGGCGGACAAGGCGATTAAGGGCTTCGGCGGCGCGGTTCTCTACAGCGTGCGTGCGGCGAGGACGATGGATGCGCTCGAGCATATTCTCGGGTTGCAGAAGGTCGGCGAGGATGCGGGGTATGCGCGCTTCCAAGCTGAGGGGGACATCGGCAACCTAATCGACGTGCGTATCGCGGACATGGAGTGGGGCGCAGGCGGGGCAGGCACGGTTCACCATATTGCTTGGCGTGCGAAAGACTATGAAGAGCATGCGTCGTGGCAGCGGAAGGTGGCGGCTTCCGGCTATCAACCGACGGAGATCATCGACCGGCAGTATTTCAATGCGATCTACTTCCGCGAGGCCGGCGGTATCTTGTTCGAGATCGCGACGGATCCGCCGGGGTTCGCGCGCGACGAGGCCGCGGAGGTCATGGGCGAGCGGCTGATGCTCCCGTCTTGGTTCGAGCCGCGCAGGGCGGAGATTGAGGCGGATCTGTATCCGATCGAGGTTCGCGAGCTGGAGGAGGGAAAGGTATGATACACTTATTCGAAAAAGGTACCGATGGTGCGGCGCCGACGCTCGTAATGTTCCATGGCACGGGCGGGACAGAGCGGGATCTGATCGGGTTAGCGCGGCGGATTTCTCCCGGCTCGTCCGTGCTGAGTCTGCGGGGCAATGTGCTGGAGAACGGGATGCCGAGGTTTTTCCGCCGCTTGGCGGAGGGGGTGTTCGATCTCGAGGATCTAGCGTTCCGCACGAAGGAAGTCTACGACTTTCTGCAGCAGGCTGCGGACGAATACGGCCTGGATCGCGAGCGCTTCGTAGCGGTCGGCTATTCCAACGGCGCGAACATTGCCGGCAGTCTGTTGTTCCATTATCGGCATGCGTTCCGAGGGGCGATTCTCCATCACCCGATGGTGCCGATCCGAGGATTGGAGCTGCCGGACATGTCCGGCATTCCGGTGTTCATCGGAGCGGGCAGCAACGATCCGATCTGCGCGCCTAGCGAGACGGAAGAGCTGGAGAAGCTGCTCTCAGGAGCAGGGGCGGAGGTGCAGGTGCATTGGGAGACGCACGGGCACCAGTTGACGCAGACGGAAGCGGATGCAGCATCGGCGTGGTATCGGGAGATTTTCGCGGCAGGGAGGTAACGGGATGATCGTCATCGATCCGGCATTGCAGCAGGATAGGGATAACTATAAGCTGCTCATCGGCAGCGTTGTGCCTCGGCCGATCGCCTTCGTCACGACGTTGTCGGATGAGGGCGTGTTGAACGGCGCGCCGTTCAGCTACTTCTCGATTGTATCCAGCAGCCCGCCTCGTTTGTCGATATCGGTGCAGCGCAAGGACGGGCAGATGAAGGACACGGCGCGCAACAGCATCGGCGCCGGCGAATTGGTGGTCCACATCGTAGACGAATCGAATGTGGAGGCCGTGAACGAGACGGCCGCTTCCGTGCCGGCCGACGTGAGCGAGGTCGCGCTGGCGGGCTTGACGCCGGCGGCGAGCGAGGCGGTGAAGGTGCCGGGCGTCGCGGAAGCGAAGGTGCGCATGGAGTGCGTGCTCGAGCGCGCGATTGCGCTAGAGGGCGCGGACGGCGGGATCGCCTGCGATCTGCTGATCGCGCGCGTCGTTCGCTTCCACGTCGCGGAGGAGCTGCTGCAGGACGGGCGCATCGATGCGTCCCGGCTTGCCCCGGTGAGCCGGATGGCCGGCAACGATTACGCGAAGCTGGGCAGCACGTTCACGCTGGAACGGCCGGAGTAGCGCGAACGGGGCCGTCGCTGGGGGCCGTTGAGGGCGAACTAAAGCGGAAAACCGCCCTCGTTCGGCGGAATGGGGCCGTCGAGGTCGAACGAAAGCGAAAAACCGCCCTCGTTCGCCGGAATGGGGTCGGCGAGGCCGAACGAAAGCGAAAAACCGCCCTCGTTCGGCGGATTGGAGTCGGCGATGCCGAACGAAAGCGAAAAACCGCCCTCGTTCGGCGGATCGGGGCTCTCGAGGCCGAACGAAAGCGGAAAACCGCACTCGTTCATTGGAGTTGGCCCGCCGAGGCCGAACGAAAGCGAAAAACCGCCCTCGTTCGCCGGAATGGGGCCGCCGAGGACGAACGAATGCGAAAAACCGCCCTCGTTCGCTGGATCGTGGCTCTCGAGGCCGAACGAAAGCGAAAAACCGCCTTCGTTCGGCGGATCGGGGCTCTCGAGGCCGAACGAATGCGAAAAACCACACTCGTTCACTGGAGTTGGCCCGCCGAGGCCGAACGAAAGCGAAAAACCGCACTCGTTCGCCGGAATGGGCCGTCGGGTGCTGAACGAATGCGAAAAATCGCACTCGTTCGCCGGAATGGAGCCGTCGAGTGTGCCACGTGGGAATTTGTATAGCAAAAACCAGCTAATGTTTGTCAAGATCTTGTGCGTGGATTGCGACTGAGATATTTGCTATACTGTGTTTGGGCAACACAAAGAAGCCTCCGTTGGCGCGGATGCTTCTGGATAAATATGGCA
>JAEWJS010000144.1 GCA_023386495.1 Bacillota bacterium
GTATTGCACCGTGTACGTCTGCACAGTCGCCGTATTGGGCGTATCGAGCAGCACCATGCGTTCCGGGATCGACGTGACGCGGAACGTTCGACCGCCGGATGCAACCGAGAAAGGCCCGGACTCGTCCAGACGGCGACTCAGCTTCCCGAGCAGTTCCTCGTCTACCTCGTCAGGCAGCGCCTTATCGACCAGCTGGCCATTCGCATCCCAGAAGATCGAATAGATCATCCGGTCCGTCATGTCGATGCGGAACGCATACGTCGCCCGGACGCTGCCGACGCCGATCGTTGGATCTGTCAACAGAATATCGTCCGCGGAGGGCGGGATGCCCATACTGCCGATCGCCCCCGCCGAACCTGCAGGCTTGAGGGCAGGAGTCTTCATCGCGACCGGCAGCGCGTTGTCGGCCTTGTGGATCAGCTGGTCCTTCATATAGAGATACGATCCGATGGCCATTGCGCTGGTCAGCACGAAGAAGACAGCCGCGTTCAGCGCGATCAGCTTCCATTTCGTATTGCGGAACATCCCGTCACCCGCCCTTCAGCATGAAGCCGACGCCCCGCACCGTATGGATGAAGTGGTCGCGCCCGAATGATGCCAGCTTTTTCCTCACGTAATGCACATAGACATCCACGACGCTGGCCGCATGATCGGTATCGTAGCCCCAGACGCGGTCCATGATCTGCTCCCGGGTCAGAATCCGTTCCTTGTTCACCACGAGATATTCGAGCAGCTCATATTCCTTCTGCGTCAGATGCAGCGGCTTGCAGTCTACGTAGCCGTCCTGTTCGCGCGAACGCAGCACGATGTCGGCATAGGATGGATCGCCCTCCTGCCCGACCACGCCTCGACGGCGCAAAATCGCACGCACGCGGGCCAGCAATTCGGGAAATGCTGCCGGCTTCACGACATAGTCGTCTGCCCCCGCATCCAGCCCCCTCACCCGATCCTCCAGCGCATCGCGGGCCGTGAGCAGCAGAATCGGCGTATCCAGCCGACGCGAGCGCAGATGATGAATCAAGCTGATGCCGCTCATGCCGGGCAGCATGACGTCGAGCACGATCAGCTCGTAGATGTTCTGCTCCGCCAAGAACAGCCCTTCGTCGCCGGATTCGGTCTCATGCACGGTGTAACCTTCTTCGCAGAACAATCTTGTCATGCCTTGCCGAAGCGGCAAATCGTCTTCTACGATCAATAACTTCAAGGTTGACGCCCCTTTCAGGCGGGCGGCTTCATCCCATCCACGGGGCAGCCTAGCCTGTACCCCCCCCATTATAGAGGCGTTACCTTAAAATAGTTTTAAATCGGTGGATGCCCATCAGCAAGATTCGCGCCTGCATGCCGCTCTCCCCGACTCTAGCTCCGGGCCGTGGGCCAATTAGCTGCGTTTTTTACCACTAATTCCGCACGCAGTGCCTCTTTCGGTAATTTAGTGTAGATAAATACCACTAAATCCAGTCGTACGAAGCAGTTCAGCCGTTAGTTCCGGAAATAGATGTACTTTCTTACACTAGTTCCGGGAGCCCGTCGCGTCAGTGGAAATTAGCTGCATGTTTTCCCCTTATTGATCTTGGATAGCGGTAAAGCTGCCGCGACGCAAGAAAAAGCAGCCCCGCGAACAGGACTGCTTCTTGCGATTGCGTATGGATTAACCCGCGAAGCCCGGACCGTCGAGCGGAGGCGGCGTGTTCGAGTAGGTGCGCCCCTTCAGATCCTCATGGAAATGCGCGTATGCGGTCAGGATGTACGGGTACAGCCACAACAGGCCGATCCCGAACGTCAAGCACGCCAGCAGCGCCCAGCCGATGAACGTCAGGCCAAGCACGAAATACCGCCACTTATGCCCGTCCATCAGTTGCTTGCTGCGGTTGATCGCCTCCAGCGCGCCGATGCCCGGATTGTCACGCATAATATAATAGGCCTGCGAATAACGAATGCCCGCAATGATGCCAGGGATAATCAAGAGCAGCGACCATAGGAACGTGAAAATCGCCATCAGCAGATATAAGAGGAAAGCTTCGACGAATTGATTGAATCCGCTGAAATACGTTCCGAACGACACGTTCTTGTCGCCGCGGGCGATCTCCATGTAATACCCGTAGATGCCCAGCGTCAGCGCGCCGGTGACGACCAGCGTCGCGATGTACCCGATGAACGGGATCATGTTGATCAGTCCCAGCGGCACGCCGATGACGATGTACGCCAGCAGAATATGCAGCGCGGACCTCCCCCAGATTCCGTCCAGACTTGCTCTTGCCCTTGCCCGAAGCTCAGCGCTTCTCACCATGAACGACATTCCACCTTTTCCCGATAATGTTGTAACCGATTATGAATCCGCTTCCAACACACCTATAGTACCTGATTATCCAATATTCGACAATCATTAATATGCAAGATTCTCGTACAATATGCCCACTAGGTGGAAAAAGGCCCCGCCGCCGCGACCGACAGCACGCAAGACAAACGGCCTGAGATCCCTCAGGCCGCCTACCGCTGTTGCTATTCCACTCTCTCCGTCAGCGTCACGTTATCCACGAAGATACTGTGCGCAGTGAAATCCGCGCCGTCCACGTTCTGGCTGCCGAGCAGGAACGATACGCGCCCGTCCTGGTCCGTATCGCCCGTCACTGTGATCTCATGCGTGAACGTCTGCATCGATGCCGTCAGATCGATCGCCTGCGCCGTCAGGTGGAACCCGCCGCCGCCGCGATTTATCTCGGCCAGGACGCTCTTGTCCAGCGTCGACCGCGCATCGAAGGTCAGCACGTAAGTCTTGCCCGTCTCAAGCTTCAGACCGCTCTGCGAGACGATGGTCGACCATTGCTGCCAGCCGTCGTAGGCCGTGAAGTCGACCTTCAGCTCGCCGCCTTCGGCCGCGATGACCGCATTGGAGCCGTCGCTCGTCGCAAGCGTCCATCCGGCGGTATCCGTATCGAAGCCGCCGTTCAGGAGCGCATGCCCCTCTGCCGGCTCCGGCGCTTCCAGCACAACATCGGCTTCGCCGAACACGATGTCGTCCAGATAAATATCATGCGGTGCATTGACCGGTCCGCCGACATTGCCCAGCGCGAAGTTCAGGTGTGCGCCGGCGTCGGTGGCATTCGCCATCGTGAACACGTAGTGATAGCTCTTCATCCGATCCGTCAGCGCCACTTCCTGCAGGAGATGCTTCGTGAACGGTTCTCCCTTATGCTCGACGATCAACTGGATGTTCCGCGGCACGGAGGACCGGGCACGGAAGGACACTTTGTACGTCTTGCCCTGCTCGACCGTTAAGTTCTCCTGGTCGACCTGGATGTTCCAGTTCTCGCCGCCCGTCATGTTCGTCGATATTTTCAGCTCGCCGTTCTCGACGGCCGTCGTGCCTACGATGCCATTGAAGTCCGCGAAGAAGCTCAGCCAGCCGTCCGCATTCGCATCGAAGCTGCCGTTCGTCAGCACATTGCTGACGGCATCGATCTGCGATGGCTTGCGCAGCTCGGTCAGACGGACATTGTCCATGTAGACCGCATGCGTAACGGTGATCGCTTCGTCGATCTTGCCCATCGCAAAGTTCACATGAACGCCCGAATCGCTCGGCTGCTCCATCGTGAAGACGTAGGAATAGCGCTCCATCTCCTCCGTCAATGCGACGTCTTCCCACAGATACTTCGTATACGGCTCGCCCTTATGCTCGACGATCGACTGAATCGTGCGCGGCACGGTCGCGCGGGCATCGAAGTCGAGCCGGTAGCTCTTGCCCTGCTCGAGCGTCAGATTCTCCTGATCGAACTGCACATGCCAGAAGTCGCTGCCATTGCCGTTCATCTCGACCTTCAGCTCGCCGGCTTCGACGGTTGCCGTGCCCGTCACGCCCGCAAAGTCTGCGTAGTAAGGCAGCCAGCCGGTCGTGTCGGTCTCGAATTCGCCGTTAGCGAGCATATTCCCGCCGACCGCGAGCCAAGGCTCTACCGTGACCTCCGTCGTCTGCGCAAGCACGACGTTGTCCAGCGTGACGTCCGCATCGTGACCGCCTAGCAGGAAGACAATCTGCGCTTCCTTGTCCGTGACCGCATTCATCGTGAAGCTTGCCTCGCGCGCTCCCGTCTCTGTCGTCAACGCGATGACTTCTTCGCCGTAGACGACAGAGCCGTCCTTGCTAAGCAGCCGTACGCCGATTGTACGTTCTGCGGTTGCTTTCGCATCGAACGTCAAGCGGTAGTCGTTGTCCATGGCGAGCTTGATGCCTCGCTGCGTGAGCGTCACGGCTTCGGCGGATGCGCCTGACTGACCGTCCGCGATCGCGACCTCGAGCTGCCGTGCTGACGGATCGACGCTTGCCGCTGCCGTTGCGCCGACGGTCTCGAGGAACCAATAGGTCATCCGATCGATACGGCCAAGGTCGAAGGTGCCGTTGTAGACGTGATTGTTGTACCGCGGCTCCTTCGGATCCGACTCCCTATACGGGTCGACCGGCGGAATCTCTTCGATCCGCACGTTCCCGATCCACACCGGCACGCTGCTCTGCGCCAGATTGATTTCCAGTCTTGCGCGCTTATACGTCTCGGCCTCCATCCGGAACACGAATTCATGATGCGTGACCTCGGATGTCAGGTTCGCGGTGTAGGCATCCGAGTACTTCGGCCAGCCATTCAAGTGATCGCCGCCCAGCTGTGCCGTCAGGATGCGATTCGATTCCGCCTTCGCGTCGAAGCTGACCTTGTAGTAGCGTCCGATGCCGAGCGGCAGATGCTGGATCAGCTGCACGGCATAAGGCTGGGTACCCGTCACGATGTCGCTAATCTTCACGAATGGCGTGCCGTCCAGCGTCTCGACGTCCGTCGTCGCGGATCCCTCGAATTGATCGATCGTCGTCAAGTTCCACGTCTCGAGGTTCTCTTCGCCGTCCGCATTCACTTCCGTGAACTTCTCCTCGAAGCCCACATCATAGATGTAGTTGCCATCGATCGGCGACTTCGCGTCCGCAGGCAGCGGCTCGACCTCGAACGTCGGCTCCACTGTTGCCTCAGCATATTCACGACCGGTCAGCTCATACACGCGGACATAGTCCACCAGCATCCGAGCCGGGATGTCGCCTGGCTCCGGCAGCGTGTTCTCCACGTAGTGTCCGCCGACCGCCAAGTTCAGGATAATGTAGAATTCCTGGTCGAACGGTGCCGGGAACGCGTTCTTCGCCGGCTGTCCAGGCGTCGTGCTGTCCCAATTCTTCTTCGTCGAGAACAGCTCGCCGTCCACGTACCAGCGAATCTCGTTCGGCTCCCATTCGACTGCATAGGTATGGTACTGCGAGATCGACTGCCCCTCCGGGAAAATATACTCGCCCCCGCTGTACTTATGCCCGTTGCCGCCGTAATGAATCGTGCCGTGCACGGCATGCGGCTGGTAGCCACGGGCCTCCATAATGTCAATCTCGCCGGAAGCCGGCCAATTGCCGTACACGCTGTTCTCCGGCATCATCCAGAACGCCGGCCACAGTCCGCTGCCTTCCGGCAGCTTGATGCGCGCTTCGATCTTGCCGTATTTCTTCGTGAACTTGCCCCGCGTATTCATCCGCGCGGACGTATACGGCTTGCCCCCGACGCTCTCTTCCTTCGCAGTAATGACCAGTTGGCCGTCTTCGACGGAGGCGTTCTGCGGCTGGTAGTATTCCTTCTCCTCGTTGCCCCAGCCCGGGATGCCGTATTCGCTGCCGTCCCCGGTCTCGAAGCCCCACTTGCTCGCGTCGACTTCCGTGCCCTCGAATTCATCCTGCCAGACGAGCGACCACATCGGAGTCGGTTCCGGCGTCGTGCTTCCGCCACCGCCTGTCGACGGGTTCGATGCCGGCGGCGTCACGCCTGCGTTATTCCCCTTAGGCAGCACATTGCCGTTATGCTTGATGCCTTCGGCTTCAATCGCCGTGTTCTTGATCGCGCCTTTCCCCTCGATCGAAGAGCCCTGCGCAGCCGCTCCCGCTTGCAGCTTCCCGATCTCTGCCGTATCCGCCAGCTTTACGTCCGTCTTGCCGTTCAGGCGGACTTCCTCGAAGCTGCCGTCAAGTTCCAGCTGCACGGCATCGTTGCCCGCGGCTGTCTGTACGTTGCCGAAGCCGCTCGCGTCTGAGGCCAATTCGGTCTCTTCCAGCTTCGCGTTGGATCCGACCGTTACGTCTCCGACGCTCGTCGTGCCGGATGCATACACACGAACAACGCCGTCACCTTGCTTTTTCACTTGTACGTCGGCAAGCGTCGAATCGATAATGCCAACGCTGTTGGCGCCGCCGCCATTGATGTGCGTCGTGCCGCGTACCGTCACGCCGCGCAGCGTCGCATCGCCGTCGCCGATGCCCGGCGCCAGGTAGAGGCTGCCTTGGATGACGGTATCCTTCAGCACCACGCCATCCGCATTCACCACGACATTGCCCTTCACGTTACCGCCCGTCAGCTCGCCTGCCGTGCTTGCTAGCAGGCCGACCAGCCGGTCCAGGAGCACGATCAGCTCCGCTCTCGTCATGGTCTTCTCCGGCTTGAACGTGCCGTCCGGGTAGCCTTGCACGTAACCGCCCTGCGACAGGATGGCGATCGCTTCAGCCGCGCGCTCACCCACCGTGCCGAGGTCCGTATACGCAGGCTGTGCGGCAGCTCCATTCGCCGTGAAGCCGAAGACGGCCTGGATCGCCGTTGCCGCTTCGGAACGGGTGAGCAGCTGGTTCGGCAGCGCTTTCAATTCGTCGTTCAATTGCAAATAGCCCGCCGCGATCGCCTTGCGCATCTCGGCTGTGTACCATGCCGCTTCCGGCAGATCGGCCGCCTCCTCATCCGATACCGACTGGAATCGGAATGTCGCGTTCATGACCGACGCGAATTGCGCGCGCGTCATCGCTTGGTTCGGCCGGATTGAGCCGTCCTCATAGCCCCGGATCACCCCGAGTTCCATCCAGCGTTGCAGCGGCTTCGCCGCCCAATGGGATGCGGGTACATCCTTGCCAGCGGCGGCTGAACCGCCCGCCGCTGCACCTGCCGTCGGCATGAATGCCGTCACGGTCAGCATGCAGGCGAGCACCGCGGCAACGCTTCTTCTTGCAGACCTGAATCTCATGCTCTCCATCGCTCCTCTCGCTTCGAATGTCCCACGTGGGACATTTATAGGGAAAGCATAGCCCCAGCGCAAGGGGTGGTCAATGCTCGAAAGTATGGATCAGGTATCAAAAGTACAGGTTCCGCGAACGACCAGCTCCGCCTCGAACCGGCGTTCGTTATCCGGGCTGCTCTCGCGATGTCCGGAAGCGGATACAGCTGCACGCTCGTTGCCGCTCGCCCCTTCGATGCGCGCGAGCAGCGATTCCGCCAGCCACACGGCCATGTCCACGCGCGGGACGCGCATCGTCGTAAGCGGCGGCACGCAGTACACCGAGCGAGCCAGATCGTCGAAGCCGATCAAGGACACGTCCTCCGGCACGCGAATCCGCAGCTCGCGCAGCGCCTGCAGCGCGCCGTAAGCGATCGCGTCGCTAGCGCAGACGATTGCTCGGGGAAGCGTCCCTTCCGCGACCCAGCCGCGAATGGCGGCCTCCCCGGATTGCTCCGTGAATTGGCCGATCCGGATTGCGGTGCCTGGGATCGGGATGCCGTATTCCTGAGCCGCGTCCCGGAAGCCTTGCAGGCGCTCCTCGGCAGCCGGGTTGTCCAAGTCTCCCGTGATGATGCCGAGCTCGCGGTGTCCGCCGTCGATCAAGGCCTTGGCCGCGGAATAGCCGCCTAACCTGTTGTCCAATCGCGGCACGAAGCATGCCGACGGCGTATCCGGCACGTTGCCGAGATCGAACGCGCCGACGATATGCCCCGCCTGCAAGAGCCGGCTCGCCAACGCCTGCACATTGGACCAGCTGATGATGATGCCGCCGTCGACGCTTTTTTGCCGGTACAGGCTCATAATGGGCTCGACCTGCGTGATGTCATGAATCGATACTAACGTATGATAGCCTCGCTTGGAGCATGCGCTGATAATCGCCCCGATGACCGCGCCGTAGTATGAATCGTCCGGATAGAGCCGGTAATGCCGCACGTCTTCTACGATGAACAGCCCGATCGTATTCGTCTTCTTCGTGGCCAGCTTGCGGGCTGCGGCGTTCGGCTCATAGTCATGCTGCTCCATAATGCGGCGAATCTTGTCGCGTGTCGCCGGCCGCACGCCTTCGGCGTTGTTGAGCACGCGCTGCACGGTCTTGCGGGATACGCCGGCCAATCTAGCAATATCGAAAATATCCACGTCTCTATGCCCCCCACACTTCAGCCAGCGCGGATCGGAACAGCGTATCGAGCTGCCGGTCCTGCTCCGCTCCGCCGCCCGGCATGCGTGGTGCCGCCTGTTCGTAATAAGCCAGCCGGTCCTGGACATAATCATGAATCGGCCCGATGCGCGGCTCGTAATCGAGCTCTTCGCCGGCACGCTTGCGAACCAGCAGCTGTTCTACGGCTTGCCTCAGGTCGCTGTTCGGGGAGACCAGCTCGCCCAGCAGCTCGTCGAATGCCATCGGCGGCATGCTGCCGAACCGCTCGATCCACTCGCACGCGAGGATCGGCCGGAGCACGTAGAAGTATTTTTTGATGCGGACCTGTTCGCCCTGCAAGTATTCGCGGAAGTTGCCTCTCGCCATGTTCAGGTAGTGGTAGAGGCTGGCGCGCGGCGAGAAGCCGAGCGGCGACAGGCGGCGGAGCTGCTCCGTCACCGTGTAAGCCTCTAGGTATTGGATCGGGGATTGCAGCCACTCGAGGAGCGGCGGGTTGGACTTGCGGAACAGGTTCAGCGCCTTGCGCAGGTCCCAGCCGTTCACGTCGAGCATATCGCTGATCGGCCGCTCGATCACGTCGCGCTTGTCGAAGATCGAGAGGTACCAGTCGACCTGCCGCACGTAGAGGAAGCGCACGTCATAATCGCTGTCCTGCGACGGGAATCCCCATGCGCGGCTGCCCGATTCGCAAGCATAGAGGATGCGTACTTGTTCCGTTCGCTCGATCTCGCGCAGCTCATGCAGAATGGATTGTCGGATGGCTTGGTCAACAGACATGGCGGTTCTTCCTTTCAGGTGGCGATAGGGGTAGCGGCTAGCTCCCGCAGCACTTCTTGAACTTCTTCCCGCTCCCGCATGGGCAAGGATCGTTGCGCCCGACCTTCTGCTTCGTCGCGAACTGGTAGACTTCCGCTTTCTCGCCCGATGGCGGGGCTGCCGGATGGCTTGCAGCGGTGGACGGCTGAGCGGCACGCACTTCGTTCGGAGCGTAGCCCTTTAGGAACCATAATCTCGTATTGTTCATGAGATCCGACAACAGCCGGATGAAGTCGCGGACCATCGATTCATCCGCCAGCTCGAACTTCTCTTGGATGCTCTCCAGCATCTGAGAAGGCGAATCGCCGAGCTTGATGTCGTACACGATCAGGTCGGCTTCTTCCTCCGCCTCGTTGCGGGTCATCCCGTACTCCTGCATCAGATATTTCGTCAATGCCTGGAAACTCGGCGTCTTCTCGATATAGAGCGGATCGGAAGCCTGCAGCACCTGCCGCTTCATGAGCGGATAGAACGGCAGCTCCGCGCGCTGCGCCTGTTCTTCCCGCACCTGTCCGATGTCCATGACATCGGCATGCGAGACGAACTCCTGCGTTGCTGCCAGCGTCGCTTGATAGCTGCCGGATTCGCTGATGACGAGCTCGAACAAGGCGTAATCATCGCCAGTCGCGTCCGAAAACTGCTTCACGAATCGCTCCAGTTCCTCCCATGACAGCACGCCGTAGTAATGCAGCAGTCCTTGCGCTAGGAGAATCCACTCCGTGTTGCGGCGCACCAATGCTTGGTATTCCTTCGTATCCCACTCCCGGAACGCTGCCAGCATCTCCTGAGGCATCACCAGCACGTTCTTCCCGCTTATGCTGCCGCGGAATAAGAGACCACGCCCTTCGAAGTAACGGACCAGCGGAATGTCGGCTTCGACCGATGCGGCACCACCATGGTTCGCAACCTTTTTCAACATGTCATAGCGCGTCTGATCCATCAACCCCAGCACATAAGGCAACTCGCGCAGCGTCGCGTCGGCAAGCACGCCGGCCAGCTCCTGCTTCTTGAGACTGCTGGCCCCGGTGACGCTGAAGCGCTTGCGAATCTCGGTTAGCTCTTCTTTGGTCAGGCGGGACAGCGCGTCCGCGCTAGAGATCGGATGCTGGATCGGGGTCCAGTTCAGTTCTTGTTCGATTGCTCGCAATACTCGCTTCATATGTTTGTTCATCGGTTGATATGCTCCCTATTCTATCTTAGATACCTCTACTTTACCTTGTCGTTCGCCGCAGCACAACAAGCCCTCCATCGTTCGGAGGGCACATTCGTTCAGCCAGCGCCAGGCTGGTTAGATTTATGAGGCGCAGCGGCCTGCATGGGCCAAACGAGTGCGGTTTTCCGCACTCGTTGCGCTCGCAGCGGCCTGCGTGGGCCAAACGAGTGCGGTTTTCCGCACTCGTTGCGCTCGCAGCGGCCTGCGTGGGCCAAACGAGTGCGGTTTTCCGCACTCGTTGCGCTCGCAGCGGCCTGCATGGC
>JAEWJS010000178.1 GCA_023386495.1 Bacillota bacterium
GGTGGGTTTTCTGGTTTAGACTTAGAAGGGAACCCATCCAAGCCAATTGTAGGGCCAAGTGTTAGCGCACTTGGTCTTTCTAATAAATATAATAACACAATCATGTAAATGCCTCAAACCAAAAAAAATAGAAATCTAAAACGGATGAATAATTTAATTAAGCAGCTCGGAGCAGGCATCCCCATCATATAACACCGCATTCACGCTTCGGGAAGATTGCCCTCGGTCCGCTAGTAGAATTTTCGGAAGAGAAGATTCAGCGGACAACCCTGCACCGGCTAAGTCTGACGACCCGCGCTACGCACTTAAGCCGGTGAGGGTTCGTGAATGCCTGAACGTTAGATGAAAGAACTGCAGAGAAAATTAAGGTCCATTAAAAGAATAAGCAGAGAGCCACAACTTATAGATCATAGAAACCAGAACACTTGTACGTATTTCGAATAACTGGTAAAATATAGGTACAATTGAATCTTGGGTGGGCATGGTTTCCCTTCGAAAGGAGGTGAAGCCATGGAAGTGAAAGATGCACTGACGATCATGATAATGTTCGGAACGTTCATTCTTGCACTTTTAACATACATTAGTATTAACAACAAGCGAAAGTAAAAACCCACCCGATGGTTGGTTGCCGAAGGTGGGTTTTCTATGCACTAGACTTAGAAGGGATCCCATCCAAGCCAATTGTAAGGGCCAAGTGTTAGCCGCACTTGGTCTTTCTAATAAATATGATAGCACAAGTTTGAATTGACTAAAAGTGAAAAATAAGAAATCAGACAGAGCATCGGTTCAAGTAACTCGAAGAAGGCATCTCTGTGAAGTCCACTCTTATAGCGATGTACACTTTAACGGAAAATCAATTATGAAATAGATAGTTGTAGTTGCATCTTAATGAGAGGAGGGATTAGTATCATTATTTCAAAACCGAATGAACTTGAAATAAATCAACTGTTCGAAGTGATTCAAGAATGCAAACAAGACCTAATAAATCAGGGAATCCATCAATGGGGTCATGTCTATCCAGATAAAGATGTCATACGAGGAGATATTAGCAATCAATCCATATTTACATTAAGAGTAGATGGCGAGATTGCAGGGATTATTTCTCTTGATAAAGATGATTGTAAGGAATACCAAACAATAAATTGGAACTATAAAGGAGATCAGTTTGCTGTCGTACATCGATTATGCGTACGGCCAAAATATCAAGGAAGAGGCATTGGTTTAAAGTTAATGCAATTTATTCACGAAGCATGCAAACAAGAATTGATCAAATCTGTGCGACTAGACGTATATAGTGGAAATGACAACGCAATTGAATTTTATAAAAAGTTAGGTTACCAAATTCGTGGTGAAGTATTTTTCCCGAGAAGAAATCTCCCTTTTCTCTGCATGGAGAAAGAGATTCTGTAGCAGCAGCTCAATTTTCTACAAGAGGCATGGCTTCCGAGTATTAGCTGCTATTGAGAATGCTCCAAAAGGGAGTACTCAATATTATTTCATTAAGAACATTGGATAGCAGGTATTTCATTGAAGGCGATACCTGCATGTCTAAGTCTAGAGGTGTAAGCTCGTGAATATCAAATGTGAATCTATGGTCTACAAAGAAACGGAGCATTCTTCTATATATGCGGATATCTATGATCATGGAAGCCAAACGCCAGTAATTGTCTATATCCATAGTGGAGCGCTCATATTTGGCACAAGGAAGTGGTTGCCAATCGAGCAGGTTGAGATATTTAAGAATGCTGGATTTAGTGTCATAAGCATTGACTATCGGCTAGCTCCTGAAACGAAATTTGAATTAATTATAGAAGATATAGAAGATGCATTGTATTGGATCAGGAATACGGCATCGAAAATGTACGATTTTAACACAGATAAGCTTGCGATGATTGGTAGTTCGGCCGGGGCGTATCTAAGTTTGCTAAGCGGAACAATGGCGTTTAGACCTGATGTCATTGTATCCTTTTACGGTTACGGCGATATCTTAGGAAAATGGTATTCTGAACCTAGCGAATTCTACTGCAAAAGACCGATTGTTAAGCTTGAAGAAGCTGAACGCTCTCTTAGCAACTGTGAAGTATCAGAAGGCTCGTGGGATCGATTTCAATATTATCTGTGGTGTCGCCAGCAGGGTACTTGGGGTGAGGCGGTAACAGGGAGGGATCGAGATGTGGATCGTGAATTCCTGAGGAAGTATAACCCTATCGATAATATTTCGAAAGACTTTCCCCCTACACTCTTGTTGCACGGGGACATGGATACGGATGTGCCTTACGAACAATCCATGATGATGTATGAGGCGCTTCGACAAGCCGGAATTCAAACAGAACTTGTAACCATTCACGGCGCTGATCATGTTTTTGATCACAACTTAAATGATCCACAGGTTAATAGAGCATTCGAGACAACGGTAAGGTTTCTTGCAGAACACTTAGGTTAACGCAGGAGTGGGGCAAACATGAAAAAGTACATACTTTTCGATCATGACGGCGTTCTGGTTGATACGGAATTCTGGTATTACAAAGCGGGAGAACGCGCGTTGGCTGATATTGGATTTATCTTGGATAAAGATCAATATCTCCGCGACATGACACAGTCATTTGGCACTTGGGCCCAAGCCAGAGCGGCAGGTATTGACGAGCAGACGATCAATAAGCAGCGGGAGGTTCGCAACGCTTATTATCAGGAGTATCTAAGAACAGAAGCTATAGAGATAGAAGGCGTCGTTGAAGCGCTAGCCGAACTGTCACAATACGCTCGCATGGCCATCGTGACGACTGCAAAACGTACGGATTTTCAACTTATTCATGAAAAGCGTCAAATTACACAATTCATGGAGTTCGTCCTTGTTCGCGAAGACTACAAGAATTCCAAGCCGCACCCGGAACCATACTTAACCGGCCTACAGCGTTTCGGAGCTGCCAAAGCGGAGACGCTGATTGTTGAGGATTCCAACAGAGGGTTGAACGCAGCCGTTGCGGCTGGAATCGATTGTGCTATTGTCCATAACGATTTTACCAGAACACATGACTTCTCACAGGCCAACTATCGAATCAAGAATTTGAGTGAACTTAAGGACAATATCCTGTGTATAAGCTGAAAGTGCTGGAGGTGTTAATGATTCAATTACAAGTAGCAAGTTTCGAAGATCTAGCAGAAATTTTAGAACTTCAGAAAGCAGCTTATCAAAGCGAGGCGGAACTGTACCGTGAGATAGTCATACCCCCAATGACGCAAACGTTATCGGAATTACAGGAGGAGTACAGCAACAATACAGTCTATAAGCTAGTCTATAACGCAAACATAGTTGGATCGGTACGAGTCGATCAATCGAATGACACTTGTTATATCAATAAGCTATGCGTTCATCCAAGCGTTCAAGGACAAGGCTATGGCCGACTAATGATGAATGAGGTAGAAAGACAAGCAATGACTTGTACCAGGTTTGAGTTGTTTACAGGTCACCGAAGTTTGAGGAATCTTAATTTCTATAAGAGGTTGGGTTATACGGAGTTTAAACAGGTCATGGTAAATGATTCGCTGACACTAATCTACATGGAGAAGGTCAATGTAGGGGGATCAACGGAACCCAAGGGATGATTAAAGGGCAAGGGGTTTCTTGTACACTCGACAATTTTGGTTTGTTTCGATAAATTAGTAGAGTGCTGGGAAAATCTGTTGGTTTTTTGGAAGGAGCATTCATGAAGGCGACACTACCGCATCATATTTTATCCGCACTAGAGCATGCGAAGAAAATCTTCATCGTGGGAAGCGTTGGCTGTGGAAAGACAACGCTTGCCCAGCGGTTATCGCTGAGCAAGGACTTGCCCTGGTACGAGTTGGACAGCATCGTGCATGTTCAAACCATCGACGGGAGGAAGAAGCGATCGCCGGAGGAACAACTCATGCTTATCCAAGAGCTCGACCGACAGGGGGCTTGGATCTTCGAAGGGGTCGATCGCACATCATACCGAATATTATTCGAGATGGCTGATACGATCATTTTCCTGGATATCCCGCAGTGGCAACGCAGATTGCGAATCGTGACGCGCTTTATCAAGCAGCGGCTCGGAATTGAACAATCGCACTACAAGCCCGATTTTGCCATGCTGAGAATGATGTTTAAATGGACGAATGATTTTGAACGCGATAGAGGCTCCCTGGAAGAAAGGTTGAAAATGCACGAGCATAAAGTCATACGAATGGCGAACGGGAAGTAACGAAGGAGGATATTCAATGAATCGAAGAGCAGTCGGCGTGGCCCTGATCGGGATAGCGGCATTCCTCTACGGCGTGAAGTACGTGACTGCCGCGATCTTCGCGACCAATGCACCCGGATGGAACAGTGATCTATTCCGATCCATGATGGAGAACGTAGGCAGCGGGCCGACAGCAGCAAGCGCAGTTGCCCTAATTGCCGGTATCGGCTACTTGCTGTTCGCGGAGTTCGAATCGCTAATCAAACGGAATATCGAAGCGATCAAGAAGAACTGGCAGGACTTTCCTGTCACGAATGACATGGCTTCAGGCAAGCAAGATGGCGAGAAGTGAACGAACGCGTCAAGCCGCGTACAGGCGCAGCAATCGCTTGCTTACTCTACAGCAGTTCGATTTTCTTCTTCTCGAACCACAGGTAGAAGTGTCGGTTGATCATGAACGTCACGAATAGCGTAAGCCATGTCCAGTACCAGGTCCAATTCAGGTAATCGATGAGCAGCGTGTATTTCTCGATCAGCACCTCCGCGATTGTCATCCAGGTTGGGAATAAGATATACCATCCTATCCGATGTAGCACAGACTTACGCTCCGGATACCGGAGTACGAACACGACGCATATGGCCGGATAGATAAAATATTCGAACGAGAAGCTGGTCTTGCTTGCGTAATCAAATTCGCGGACTGGATAAGAGATGAGCCCATACTCTACAACTAATAGTCCGAACAGCCAGGTCATCATCTGTTTGAACATGAAGATGACAATAGCAGGCCGGATCTGCTTGCGCGGCGTCAGCTGTACGAGTCCGACGAACGTAATGACCCATACAGCGATAAGAATGATGCTCTCCAATGACATGTGAATGACTCCTTAGCGAAAGCTTGTCCTTAAGATACCCAAATTGCTCCAATGTTAGACGCTTGATGGAGCAGGAGGAAGCCGCCGGCAGTTGCCGACGGCTTCCTTCTTGCAATTCCGATTCTACGCGTGGCCGTCGTCTACATCACCTGTTTCTCAGGAATAAAAGGCCGATTGGATCTTCTTCATTGATCTGATCGGCCTCATCTCTGTTGTTGGAGTCAGAATAGTCCACCTAATATACCGTTAATACCACCAAGGCGCTCAATGGTCGTTCATATGGACTCTGTAGAACGCTTTGCGATATTCCGTCGGAGTAAGTCCCTCGTGCTTCTTGAACAAGCGCATGAAATATTTCTCGTCCTCGATGCCTACATAGTCGGAAATGTATTTGATGGGTCTGGAACTTCGGGATAGCAGATCCTTCGCCTTGGAGATCTTCATGAGATTGATGTATTCCTGCAGATTGTAGCCGGTCTTCTTCTTGAAGAAGCGGGAGAGGTATTCCTTGTTATACATGAAGCGATCGGCCAGATCGGAGACGGAGATGTCCTGCAGCGCATGCACGCGGATCCATTCGATTATCTCGGCCACGCTTCGGTCGCCCTGGGACTTGTCCGGGGAGTTCAGGCAGCCGCTGATCATCTGCTCCGACAACTCGATGAGCAGCGATGTGGCCGTGAAATGGACAGCGGCCTGGGTGTAGTAGTTCGACTTGTTTAGGTGCTGCAACTGTTGAAAGAGAATGTTCGCCCGCTCGATGCTGGCCGGCGAGTAATAGATCGGCAGGTAGAGGTTATGGCTCTGCTGATGCGTATCGGGCTTGTTAAGCTCGCTCAATTCGGTCTGGAAGGCTTGTTCGTCGAGGAACTCGTACGGGCCGTTCACATGGAAATGGAACCAAAAGAACGAGACGCCCGGTTCGCAAGGCCGATAGCCGCCATGTATGACCCCTGGGGGGAGCAGCAGCACATCGCCTGCAGACACATCGAAATTCTCGTTATCCAGCGAAATATGGAGCGTCTTGTTGACCCCGATGACGATTTCGAACGAATCCAGGCAGCGCCGATTATGCGTCCATTCGACATCGGAGTAGAAATTTCCGCAAGTCAACAATTCGACCGGTCGCGAGATATCGGCTCTCATCATTTTCATGGATAAGTTTCCCTCCCCTGTAAGCGACTGATACATGTCTATTATACGCCCTGTAGTCAGTATAATCCACCTATTGTTGCGTTACGGCTACTTACAGGCTATAGCATCGGATGATAACATTGTATTTGCAAGCGTTTGCAAATGTAATGTTCATCCAGAACCGGCAGGAAGCATAACCAATAGCCAGGGAGGGTCGGTAGAATGAAACATGCAAAATTGTGGGTGTCGATGCTGTTAATCGCGTTATTCGCAGCGGCTTGCTCAGGCGGAGGAGGCGGCGGCAACGATGGGAACAACGGCGGCGACGCCGTTGTGAAGCCTGAAGTGAAGCTGCAGTTCATGGGCTGGGAAGCGAGTCCCTTAGAGACGGAGGCTGTCAAAAAAGGGTTGGAAGCGTTCATGAAGCTGCATCCGAACATCAAGGTGGAGTACCAGCCTGTGCCAGGCGGAGCGCAATATGTACAGAAGCTGTTATCGCAGCTAGCGGGGAATTCGGCACCTGACGTCTTCTTCCTCGGCGCGACGGAATATCGCACGTTCCAAGAACGCGGCGTACTGCTCGACCTGACCGAACGGTTCGAGGGAGCCATGTCGCTCAATGACTTCATTCCTTCTGCCGCGAACATTATGAGTATCGACGGCAGCATCTATGGGGTGAGCAGCTGTACCGTATCGCCCGTGCTCTACTATAACAAAGCGCTGTTCGACGCAGCGGGCATCCCTTACCCGCCCAGCAATCCGGATAAGGCATGGACATGGGATGAATTCCGGGAGGCGGCGAAGGCGCTCACGATTAAGGAAGGGGATAACGTCAAGCAATACGGCGCCTTCGGCTTCGAGAATTTCTATGTCACCAGCGCACAAATTCTCTCGAACGGCGGACAGATTTTTAACGATGACGTTACGGAGATGCGGCTGAACTCGCCGGAAGCGCAGGAAGTGTTCCAGGCGGTGTACGATCTTCGCGAAGCGGATGGCGCCGCCCCTTCGGCCAAGACGCTGGAGAGCATCGGCATGAAGGCGAATCAGATGCTGCAGACCGGCAGAACGGCAATGGTCGCAGACGGTTCATGGGCGCTGCAGGAGCTGGCATCGATGGACTTCGAGGTCGGGGTTGCGCCGCTGCCGAGCTTCGACGGCGCCAAGACGCACGGCCAAGCGCATGTGCATGCCGCAGCGAAGAATACGAAGCATCCGGACGAAGCTTGGGAGTTGATCAAATTCCTGTCTTCCGAAGACTATCAGATAGACCTAATCAGCGAGGGTCTCTGGATGCCGAACCGTCAATCGCTGTACACCGAAGAGGGTATCGACAGGTGGTTCAATGCTGAGGTGCATCCGGAGGGCTTCCGGGAGCTCGTGCCGTTCTTCGCGGAGGCGGATTCCTATCCGATCGCGCTCGGTACGAAAGCGATCGTGAACGACATCATCACCGAAGAGACGGATAAGCTCTGGTATGCCGGGCAATCCGTTGCTGACACGACGGCCAACATCGAATCCCGCTCGAATGCAGAGCTGGCGAAATAGGATCGGGAGAGGCCTTGGATACGGACGTCGACGCAGTCCAAGGCCTTTCTTCCCGAAGGGAGGGACCCTATGCACACGGATAATGGCGCGGTTGAACCGCAAGCCGGGATGTCGGGAACAGCCGCGGCGCGCACCGCGGAAGCGGGTTTCGCGAGAAGGCTGCTGAGGCGAGACGGGACCTGGGCATTCCTGCTCTTGCTCCCCAACCTGCTCGGGTTCCTGGCATTCACGCTGATTCCGGTTATCGCCTCTTTTGTACTTAGCTTCTCGTCATGGGATATGCTGTCGCCGATTCAGTGGGTGGGATTCGACAATTACGCCGCGCTGATGAAGGACGAGACGTTCATCAAGGTGTTCTGGAACACGATCTATTTTGCGGGCGTGTCCGTGCCGATCGGCATTGCCGTGTCGCTGCTGCTTGCCGTGGCGCTTGACCAGAACATTCGCTTCAAGAAGTTCTATCGTGCCGCTTATTTCCTGCCCGTCGTATCCTCCATGGTGGCCGTAGCCGTCGTCTGGCAGTTCATCTATAACCCGGAATTCGGCTTCATGAACTATGCGCTCGGTCTTGTCGGCATTAACGGGCCGGATTGGCTGACGAGCACGGTCTGGGCGATGCCGGCTGTTATCTTGACCAGCGTATGGAAGAATCTCGGCTTTAACATGTTGATCTTCCTCGCAGGCCTGCAAGGCATCTCGAATGATTACTACGAAGCGGCTTCGATCGACGGCGCGCGGGTGCATCATAAGTTCTTCTTAATCACCGTCCCGCTGCTTTCGCCGACGACATTCTTCGTTACCGTCATGTCGTTCATCGGTTCCTTCCAGGTATTCGATACCGTGTTCCTGATGACGCAGGGCGGACCTGCCCGCTCGACTTCGGTCATCGTGCACTATTTGTACGAATACGGGTTCAAATATTTCAACATGGGCTATGCCAGCGCGATGGCTTACGTGCTCTTCTTCCTCATGTTGATCATTACGTTGTTCCAATTCTGGCGCCAGAAAAAATGGAGCGTCTACTAGGAGGGATCCCGCATGAAACGTGGTTTGCCGCTCAGACTTATGTCGCATGCCATCCTGCTGGCTGGGGCGCTTACGATGATCATGCCCTTCCTGTGGACGGTCAGCACATCGCTGAAGCAGCTGCAGGAGGTGTTCGTATTCCCTCCGGCCCTATTCGGGGAGCGGATCGTATGGGAGAACTATTGGAACATATCCGACCGGTTTCCGTTCGGCGTGTACTTCCTTAACAGCCTGAAGGTGACGGTCATCGTCGTAATCGCTCAGCTTATCACGAGCTCAATGGCGGCTTTCGTATTTGCTCGATTGAAGTTCAAGTACCGCGACGCGCTGTTCGGCTTGTATATCGCCACCATGATGATCCCTGCGCAGGTGACATTGATTCCTAATTTCATTCTGATGCGCCAGTACAATCTGGTGGATACCCATTGGTCGCTTTTCCTGCCCGCGCTCGTAACGGCATTCGGGACATTCTTGCTGCGGCAATTCTTTCTGACGATTCCGGAAGCGCTCGAGGACGCAGCCAAGATCGACGGTTGTTCGCCGCCAGGCATCTATGCGCGCATTTTCGTGCCGCTCTCGAAGCCGGCCATGGCTACGCTCGCCGTATTCGTGTTCATGGGGATGTGGAACGATTTTCTCGTGCCGCTGATCTATATCAACACGCAGGACATGATGACGCTGCCGCTTGGTCTCGCCGCCATGCAGGGGCTGTATCGGACCGACTGGCCGGTGCTCATGGCAGGCACTGTGCTGTCGATTCTGCCGCTGATTGCGATTTTTCTGCTGGCGCAGGACTTCTTCATTAAAGGCGTAACGCTCTCCGGGTTGAAAGGCGAGTAACGGATTACAGAATAGGAGTGATCATATGAGTCAATTGGAAGGTATGTTGAAACAGCCTCTCGAGCCGGTAGCGCTGCACAAGGTCGCGGTTGCGGATGCATTCTGGTCGGCCCGCGTGCGCAACGTCGTAGAAGAGGTCGTCCCTTATCAATGGAAGGCGCTTAACGATCAGATTCCGGGGGCTGCGCCGAGCCATACGATCGAGAACTTTCGATTGGCCGCCGGGGAAGCGGAGGGGCAGTATTACGGGATGGTGTTTCAGGACAGCGACCTCGGCAAATGGCTGGAGACCGCGGCATTCGTCCTCGCCGGGCATCCGGATCCTGAACTCGAGCGGATTGCGGACGACGTGATCGACCTATTGGGCCGCGCTCAGCAGCCGGACGGCTATCTGAACACGTATTATACGGTCCGGGAGCCGGGCAGCCGATGGACGAATCTTCGCGATAACCATGAATTGTATTGCGCCGGCCATCTAATGGAAGCGGCGACGGCCTACTATGACGTCACCGGCAAGCGCAAATTCCTCGATATCATGTGCCGCTACGCGGATTATATCGGTGAGGTCTTCGGTTCGGAGGAAGGGCAGCTTCGCGGTTACGACGGTCACCCCGAGATCGAGCTCGCGCTTGTGAAGCTGTATCGGGCGACGGGAGAGCGTAAATATGCCGACTTGAGCAAATTTTTCGTGGACGAACGAGGGACGGCGCCGCATTTCTTCGATGTCGAAGCTCAGGTGCGGGAGGGCACGGGAATTCCGGGGCGTGCGCGGGAACAGCGAGGCTATGATTACTTCCAAGCGCATCTTCCCGTACGGGAACAGACGACGGCGGAGGGGCATTCCGTCCGCGCGGTCTACCTCTACAGCGCCATGGCGGATCTGGCTGTCCAATACGGCGACGAATCGTTGCTGGCCGCATGCAGGAAGCTGTGGCAGGACACCGTGCGACGCAAAATGTATATCACAGGCGGCATCGGCTCATCGGCTTACGAGGAACGGTTCACGGTGCCTTTCGATCTGCCGAACGATCGGGCGTATACGGAGACTTGCGCGGCCATCGGACTGATGTTCTGGGCGCAGCGCATGCTGCAGATCGAGAAAGAGCGGGAGTACGCGGACGTGATGGAGCTTGCGCTCTATAACGGCGTCATGAGCGGCATATCGCTGGACGGCAGAAGCTACTTCTACGTCAATCCGCTCGAGGTATGGCCGGATACGGCACATTGCCGCCATGACATGAAATCGGTCAAGACGGAGCGGCAGCCTTGGTTCGGGTGTGCCTGCTGCCCGCCGAATATCGCCCGTTTGATCGCTTCGCTCGGACAATATATCTATTCGCACAGCGCAGCTGACCGCGAGCTCTACGTGCATCTGTATATCGGCAGCACGCTCGATTTCGAGATGGACGGACGTCCGGTCAAGGTGTCGCAGCATGGGAATTACCCGTGGGACGGCGAAGCATCGCTTACGATCGAGGCCGAGCAGCCCGTCGAATTCGCGGCCATGATTCGGATTCCCGGCTGGACTCGAGGGGCCTCGATTAAGGTGAACGGCGAACCGATAAATGCGGTGGCAGCCGACTGGAAGGGATATGTACGGATTGCGCGCGTCTGGCAGGACGGCGATCGGGTCGAATTGTCGTTCGGCATGCCCGTCGAGTTCGTTCGCTCGCATCCCAGCGTCCGGGAGAATGCGGGCAAGGTGGCGCTGAAGCGCGGGCCGGTCGTCTATTGCCTGGAAGAGGAAGATAACGGCGCTAACCTGCAGGATATCGTCCTGCCGGAGGATGCAAGCTTCGACGCGAATTACGATCCGGCGCTGCTCGGCGGCATGACCGTGATAACCGGTATCGGGCTGCGAAGCGTGCTGCCGGCTGAGGCAGCGAACGAATTGTATACGACCGCGGACTATGGAAGCGTACAGGTTCCGCTCAAGGCGATCCCATACTTCGCATGGTGCAATCGAACGCCTGGCGAAATGACGGTGTGGATTCGCAGTAAAAGATAGAGGCTATCGAACCGTGAATCAAGACCGCGGTATCCGGTTTATTCATTCTTCTTCAAGAACCACAATGATTCGATGTAGAATAGGCTTGTGCTCCGGATAGCGGAGGACGAACGCAAGGAAGCCGTCGGCATCATGCCAGCGGCTTCCTTGTATTTGTTCGTTATTCGGTTCGGAGCTCTTGCTTCAGGATGCGGTAGCCGTAGGGCGCTAGCGACAGCTCCACGCTGCCTTGCTTGGCGGCAATCGAGGCACCGGTCCATGCGTCAGACAGACGGCCGGAGCCGAGCGTCAGCCGAACGGAGTCAGACGCTTCGCTGTTGTTGAGCACAATGACGTAACGTTCCCGTTCGTCTTGACGGCTGTAAGCTAGCAACTGCTCGCCGGCTTCCGCGCGCACGACTTCAAAATCGCCTGTGCGAAGGGCAGCCGCGCCTAAGCGGAGCCGAATGAGCTGCCGATAGAAGTCGAGCAGATCGTCATCTTGACGTGCCGGATCCCATTCCATGCACTTGCGGCACCCAGGGTCCGCGCCGCCGGTTAAGCCGACTTCGTCGCCGTAATAGAGGCATGGCGTGCCGATGAAGGTGAATTGCACGAGCGCTGCCAGCTTCATGCGTGCGCGATTATCGTCGCACAGCGTCAGGAGGCGCGGCGTATCGTGGCTGTCCAGCAGATTGAAGGCGGCTTCGGATACCTGCGTAGGGAAGGCTGCAAGGAGCTTGCCCATCCGATCGGCGAATCCGCGCGCATCCAGCTTCCGCTCGACGATATAGTCGAGGACGGCGGTCGTGAACGGGTAATTCATGACCGCATCGAATTGGTCGCCTTGCAGCCATGCAATGGCGTCATGCCAGATCTCGCCTAATATATAGGCATCCGGATTCACGCTCTTGACGGTGTCGCGGAAGCGGCGCCAGAAGCGATGATCGACTTCGTTGGCGACATCCAGCCGCCAGCCGTCGATCCCGATCTCCTCCAGCCAATAACGGGCAACGCCGAGCAGGTATTCCTGTACCTCAGGATGCTCGGTATTGAACTTCGGCATATGCCGTTCGAATGCGAACGTCTCGTAGGTCGGAATGCCGTCCTTCACGTCCAGCGGCCATTCCCGTACATGGAACCACTGTGCATACTTCGACTCGGCACCGTTCGCTAGACAGTCTTGGAAGGGCGGGAAGGTGCGGCCGGCGTGGTTGAACACGGCATCGAGCAGGACGCGAATGCCTCGGGCATGGCATGCATCGACCAACTGCTTCAGCGTATCGTTCGTGCCGAACTGCGGATCTACCTGATAATAGTCGCGCGTATCGTATTTATGGTTGGTCGGGGCTTCGAATACGGGGGTAAAATAGATCGCGTTCACCCCAAGGTCGGTTAAGTAATCGAGGCGATCGAGCACACCCTGCAGATCGCCGCCGAAGAAGTTGCTCGGCGAAGGCTCGCCGCCCCAATCCTCGACGCCATCCGGATCATTGGAAGGATTGCCGTTCGCGAACCGTTCCGGGAAGATCTGATAGAACACGGCATCCTTCACCCATGAAGGAGGCGCAAACACGTCTGCGGGGTTCAAGTAAGGGAAGTCGAAGAACCGATTCGGATCGCCGGGCTCTTCTTCTTCGAAGCCATGCTCGGTATACCAGAGCTGGATGACCCCGTCATCCAAGAGAAAAGCATATCGCATGCGACGGTACTCAGGCTGAACGAATGCCTGCCAATAGTCGAAGAGCTCGTCGGATGCAAGCTTGCGCATCGGAAGGAGCTTCTTCGTGCGCTGCCAATCATACTTATCCCCGGCCAACACACGGGTATCCATGACGTCGTCTCGCTTCGTTCGGATCCGCAGTTCCACTGTCGTCGTACTGTATGCGCTGGCCCAGTTCAGCTTCGGTCGGTGTTCGATCGCTTCTAACAGCATGTGTCGTCCTCCTAAGGATCGGGATCAAGGCATAGAAAAAGGCACAACCTCTGCGAACAGACGAGGTTGTACCTGATCAGGTAACATTGCCTTCAAGTTATGCTTGCAGCCATTATACCAAAAGCGGTTACGGACAGCAAGTTCGTCGGACTCTACATCAATAGGCCGCTAATCCCAATTAATTAATGCAATAGACCTAATAATTTGTTAAATTGCGGTTGACTTTTCGATCCAACAACGGAAAAATAAAGGGATAATCAAGGGATCGCGAGGAGACCTCATGAACGAGTACCCGAACTTGTCTAAGGAAGAGTTGGAAGCGCTGTTAGGCAGCGTTCCTCAGACCGAAGACGATGCGGCATCATCGGCTGCGGGCCTGCAAGCCCTATCGACGGAAGAGACGGTGTTGCGTCTAGGTGCGGGACTGCGTGCGCTGACTGCCAAAGTCCTCTATCTGGAAGAGACGGTCAAGGAACTGCGCCTGCAGCTGCTCCAGCAGGAACGCATGCATGTACGATCGCGCGAGTCAGCGCACGCTAACCCCGAACGGGAGCAGGCTTCGCACGCCGGCGGTTCGAGAGATACGGAGGCGCAGCGTGAGCCTGACCGCCACTCCGATAAGAAGCTTAGCCGCCTGGAGCGCTTCGGCCGACGCGGCCGCTAGCGGAACTCGTCGTTCAGCCCCGCCGAAACATTCGGCGGGGCTGATTCGCGCTTGAATCATTCCTGATTGTCGTCGTCCTTGGGCTTCCGTACCCATTTGGCCACGGTTAGCACCGCCCATACAGCTGCCAGGAATACGATTACCGCATCCAGCACCTGCATCGGCGGCGTGAAGTCAACGAACAGAATGATGGCCGCCGCAATGGCGAGTAGCGTGAAGAGATCGGATTTATTCAATTGCTGCTCACTTACCCTCCCATGTAATATCAGACCCTCTCATTATATAGCCCCCGCCGATTGGCGAAAAGCCCTCACGAATGGTTTCCGCGGCGCATACAATAAGGCAAGGACAAGAATACGAAGCTGCAGCGTCGAAAGGAGAGGCCATCATGACGAGAGAGGAGTTCTTCGCATCGCTCGCTCCGATCGCGATCCGCGTTCGGAGGGAAGGCTCGCCTATGTTCCCGTCCGTCCGGTTGGCACAGAATCTGCTCGAAACCGGCGGAGTCATTCATTCGTGGAACAATCTAGGCGGCATTAAGGTTGGGAGCGGTCAGCGGAACGCTTACTGGCGAGGGCGGACGGTCAACAAGGAGACTTGGGAAGTGTATAACGGCAAGCGGGTCGATATCTCGTCCGACTTTCGGGCATACGACAGCGTATACGATTACTATAAGGACCAGGACATCCTGTTCCAGCTTCCTCGCTATGCGGCCGTACGCGAGGCGGATACCCCCGAGCAGCAGGCACGGGCATTGCAGTCCAGCGGTTATGCGACCGACCCGCAGTATGCTTCGAAGCTGATCAGCATCATCAATACGCACGGGCTCAAGCGCTACGACCGGCAAGCGTCAACTGCGCCGCAGGAGGCAGCAGAGGTTACGATCGAAGTGAACGGTCAGAGCATCGGAACCGGCTATGCGGTCGATGGCATCACATGGGGGCCTGCGAGGGTACTCGGCACAATGCTAGGCGCCGTGGTCGGATGGAACGGCACCGAAGTGACGATTAACGGGACGCCTCGAGCGACGCTCATCTTCGATGGTTCCGGGTACGTGCCGCTGCGCGAGCTGGCGGAATCGCTGGGTGCGCGTGTCATGTGGGATGCGGCGAATGATACGGTGCGAGTCGTAAAGTAGCCGAATAGATACAGACACCGATACATGGCGCTCAGCCATGTATTTTTGTTATTTGCATGTAGACAACCTTATGGAGGGGGAATCGTGATGACCATATCGTGGGGGACTGTCGCTGCCGCTGCGAGCGGTACCGTCGGCTCGATTGTCACATTCGCGTTCGGCGGGTGGTCGGATGCGCTGTCGCTGCTCTTGGTCGCCATGGGCATCGATTACGTTACCGGACTAGCATCCGCTTTGCGGCGCAGGCAGTTAAGCAGCAGTGCGGGCTTCTGGGGCCTAGCGCGCAAAGGACTCGTCTTGCTGATCGTGCTGCTTGCGCATCGTATTGACATGCTACTGGAAACCGGGGAAATGGCGATGGCAGGCGCGGTCTATTTTTACATCGTGAACGAACTGATCTCCATTGCGGAAAATTACGGCGAGCTCGGCTTACCGTTCCCGGAGCGCTTGCGTGCGCTGATTGCCGCCTTGAGGGATCGGGAGGGCAAGGATTGAGCATAATGGTCAAGAATGGTTCAAGGCGCGACTTGCGAACGGACGTTCTCTTCCGTTATAATAAGAACAAATGTTCTTAAATGTGAGGCGGAGGGATGGCCGATGGCCGGGGAAGACAGCGGGAGAGCTGCGGGAGGCGTACAGACCGTGAGCCGCGCGGCGCCGGTACAGACCGACGAAGAGCTGGAGTCCGTGAAGCGATACGTGCTGCTTGGCATCGTCGTGCGCATATTGGATCACGACATTCGCGTCGTCGGATCGTCGAAGCTGAAGCTGCCGCGATTCCACGAATCGATGCTGCGGGGGATACAGGACCGGGTGCTGCTGGAGCTTGCGGCGATCCGCAAGTCGTTCCGGATATCCGGCATCAAGGTACACGAGGAGCGGCGCGAGGCGGACGGCCTGACGGTCACCTACGTCTGCCGAGGGTATCACCACAAGTTCACGATGCTGTGGGGCTATGTCTGCGCGGAAGCAGAACGGCTGCTTAAAGAGGATGTTCAAAAATTCCGCCTTTGATCACGAAGTAAGAAGCGTATTCGGCATCGAATCTTGAATTCAGCCGAAACTTGCGGTGCTCAAGTTTCTATCTTCATTCAACCTTCTCTGTGCTGAAAGCCGGACTTTTTGAACTTGATTATATCTACACCGGCGGTTAAATGTTCATGGTTTTGTCAAAAAGCCGAAAAAACTTTTAGGCTCCGGGTAGTTTAAGGTTGAGAAGAGCGGACATTCTTAGGTAATATAGGGAGTAGACTATTACGAGCAAAGGGGAGCACGAAGCAATGCATAAGTGGATTATGTTTATCGTATTCATCGCGGCTTCCGTACTGGGCGTATACTTGCTGACGTTCGGATTGCCGGACAAGCCGGAAGACCCATCCAAAGGGCTGCCAGAAGGCATGGCGCTGCTGCGGATCGAAGCCTCGAATGATTTTGTATTCGACCAGCCGGAATACCGCGTGAAGCAGGGCGACTTGGTTCGTCTCATGCTGCACAACAAGAGCGGCATCCACGGCTTGATCATTCCGGAGTTGAATATCACGCTTGAAGGCGATGTGATGCAGCAGGACGTCACATTCGACCAGGCAGGAGAATTCACGATCGAATGCTCGATCCCTTGCGGATCCGGTCATACGACGATGGTATCGAAGCTTATCGTAGAAGCCGCATAAGGATAAGAAGGAGCCGCGAGGCTCCTTTTTCCGTATCCGGCCGTTAAGCGCGGGATCGTTGCTTGCTGCGATCCCTGCGGATCAGCCGATCGGCGATGTAACCGATCAAGGCGTAAGTCAACAAGGTTAGCACGTACATTAGCAGTACGCTGACCTCGTGGATGTCGACGATGAGATCGGCGATCCAAGCGGGCGGGCTGAACATGAAGAAGACGAAGTTGTGCGGGTCGTAGCCGGTGTAATTGAACAGGCATAATGCAAGTCCGATCAGCGTGGCGACGAAGGTAACAGGGTGGCGCATGCCGTAACGGCTCCTCTCTCGAAAGATTGCCCAAGCTGGTTCGTTTCGGTTATTATGTGACAAAAGGGTATATGCCATTCGTTCATGCGATTTCGTGCAAAGCGATTGTGAACTAACGATTAGGGAGATGAACAGATGATTACGCATATTGTATTGTTCAAGCTGAAGGATCGGAGCCCGGAGAGCGTCGCGGCGACAGCCAAGGTGCTGCGCGATCTGGAAGGGAAAATTCCGGAGCTACTGTCCATCGAAGTAGGCGTTGACGTGCTGCATTCCGAGCGTTCGTACGATATTGCGCTGCATACGACATTCGAGTCGATGGAAGCGCTGAATGCTTATCAAGTACACCCGGAGCACAAGAAAGTCATTGCCCATATGAACGAGGTTCGCGAATCGTCGGTCAGCGTCGATTACGAAGCCTAAGCGAATACGCTGGGGAGCGAGAAAGAAGTAGCCATGAGAGACGTCTATGAAATGTTGACTTATTTGCTCGTCATTGTAATCAGCTGCATTGTGATGGCGGCCGTCCTGAAGCGGAAGGGCCGCAGGAAGAAGCAGTAGGACAGACAGGAGCGATACGAAGCATGTATTATGTGAATCGCGAACAGATCGCGGAACGGCTGGCAGCCGTCCCGAGCGTGGCCGAAGCGGTCGAAGCGCTTGCGACAGGCTGGACAGGCTCGCTGCAGCAAGGATTAGCGCAGGAGCGGTGCCTGCATCTGGCAATCGAGATCGTGACCGACGTCGGCAGCAGCTTGATCGACGGCTTCATCATGCGAGATGCCAGCAGCTACGAGGACATTATCGAGATTACCGGCGAAGAAGGCGTCTATTCGTGGGAGCTGCTCGAGCCGCTGCTCGAGCTCGTCCGGCTGCGCAAGCCGCTCGTGCAGGATTATTATCAGTGGCCGAGGGAGGAGCTTCACCCGATGTCGATGCGGCTGGCGGGGATGCTCCGTCAGTTCCAAGCCGATGTCAATGCGTATCTGACGAGAGAACTCGACGCAGCGCATTAAGGCTCGCTGGAAGCGAATTGTCGATTGTCGGATGCCGCACGGTTGCGATACAATGACGGTAACGTGAACGCTCGAGCATTGCGCTCGTAGGTGGAGGTGCGGCGACGGTGGAGACATTCGGCAAGGCAGAGCAATTATCCGAATCGAGTTCGCGTCATGACGGTTCGACGAGACAGGCGGTATTGAAGCTGCTCAAGACGAGAGGCTCTGCCACAGCCAGCGAGCTGGCGGGCCGGTTGGGGCTTACCGACATGGCCGTGCGCAGGCATCTTGCCGCGCTCGAGCAGGACGGGTACATCGCGCCGGCAACGGTACGCCAGCCTATGGGACGCCCGGCATACGTGTATCAGTTGACGGAAGAGGCGGAACATTTTTTCCCGAAAAATTATCATCTGTTGATGCTGGATCTGCTCGAGGAGTTGGAGCTTAGCGAGGCCGACGGCGATGCAGTAGGCGCGCTGTTCGAGGCACGCAAGCGCAAGCTGCTCGGACGGTACGCTTCGCGCATGCAGGGCAAGCAGCTGCGAGAACGCGTGGCAGAGCTGGCCGTCATCCAGAATGCAGGCGGCTATATGGTCGAGGTCGAGGACAGCGAAGGTGCGGAGTTCGTGCTGCATGAGTATAACTGCCCGATCGCGCAGGTAGCCAGCCGCTATCAGCAGGCTTGTCAGTGCGAGCTGGCCTTATTCCGCGAATTGCTCGGCACCAAGGTCGAACGGACGGAATGCCTCGCCAAGGGCGGGGGCAAGTGTACGTATCGCATCGGCAGCAGCGTGGCGGCAGCTATTATGGAGTAATAGCAGGCGGGCGTGAACCATAAGCGAGGACAGATTCTCCTTGGGAGACTGTCCTCGTTTTTTTGTGTTGGGCGTGAGGGTCCATCGGTTCGTTTTTTCTTCTGGGCTGTGTCAGGCCAAGCTGCCCCTGACTATAATGACTGTAAGAATTGGGCATTCGTCTAGATGCTCGGAAGGAGGGGCTGGTCATGGTGGCTTGGAGTGCGGCAGCGGCATCGCTGGCATTCGTCGTGCTGACCGTGTTCGCGATCGTTACGCTGCGGTCGGCATCGCAGAAGGTTGCTCGGCTGGAAGAGCGATCGTTGCGGGTCGAGCAGGAAGCGGTGGCTTTGCTCGTGGAGCTTCGCAAGCTGTCGGAGCGCGCGGCCGAGACGACGGTGAAGCTGAATCGGCAATTAAGTCGAACGGATCGTCTGTTCGAGGCGGCGGAGCAGCTGGAAGATGCGGTCAGGCAGACTGCAGATGCCGCGCAGCGCGTCAGCGGCACGATCCATCGCACCGCCGTGCAGCATGTGGAGCGGACGGCAGCGGCGCATAAGGAACGGATCGGCGAAGCGCTGGACTGGGCGGAGCTCGGCTGGACGGCCTGGCAGTGGTGGCAGTCGAAGCGGGCGGCTGCAGCGGCTGCCGACAGCCCGCCTCCTGAGGAGCGGAAGGATGGCGTGCGCAGTACCACTTGAGGGGAGCGAATGAACAATGGCAATCAAGAAGGAAGTCAAGAGCTTTATTATCGGAACGGCAGCAGGTGCGGCGATCGGTGCGGTGACTGCGCTGCTGTTCGCGCCGAAGCCAGGCAAGGAGCTGCGCAAGGATATCGCTGACGGCGCGCAGCACGCGTATGAAGCGACGGCGAAGAAAGCCGGCCAAGTCAGCGATGCAACGGTACGCATCGCGAAGCAAGTCGGCAGCCAGACGGCTGAACTGGCTGGCCGCGCGAAGGAAGCGGTCAGCGGCGTAGTGGGCACGGTGACATCGCTGCGTTCGAAGTCGGTTGAGGCGGTTGAAGGCGAAGGCGAAGCAGCAGAAGAAGCCGCAACGGAGACGGAGCAGGAGAATACGATCTCGGCCGTATCGTAAGCCGGATTGGCAAGCGGGCAAGTGCAAGGAAGCCGCGTATCCCAGGAGGGGACGCGGCTGATTCATTTTACCTGAAAGCCCTGGATGCCGAGCGGCTTACCGCCTTCGTTCCGCCCCGCAGCGGGTGTTCTGGCGAACGAGTGCGGTTTTTCGCCTTCGATCCGCCCCGCAGCGGCAGTACCGGCGAACGAGTGCGGTTTTTCGCCTTCGTTGCGCCCCGCAGCGGCAGTTCAGGCGAACGAGTGCGGTTTTTCGCCTTCGTTTCGCCCCGCAGCGGCAGTACCGGCGAACGAGTGCGGTTTTTCGCCTTCGTTCCGCCCCCGCAGCGGC
>JAEWJS010000001.1 GCA_023386495.1 Bacillota bacterium
TCGTTTCGCCCCCGCACCGGCAGTACCGGCGAACGAGTGCGGTTTTTCGCCTTCGTTTCGCCCCGCAGCGGCAGTTCCGGCGAACGAGTGCGGTTTTTCGCATTCGATCCGCCCCGCCTCCGCCGACTTACTGCTGCTGCCTCCTATGCAGCGCTCGGCGATACGCCGTGGGCGACGAGCCGCTCCACTTGTGGAATTGCTTCGAGAAGTACAACGCGTCGTTGTACCCGACCGAAGCGGCGACCTGCTCGATCGGCAGCGCGGTCGCGAGCAGGTTCTCGGCACGCTCCATGCGCACCTTGAACAGATACTGCTTCGGCGACAGCCCGGTCGCGCGCTTGAACATCTGGGAGAAATGGGTCCGATGATAGCCGTAAGAGCGGGACATGCCGTCTATCGAGACCGCTTGCGCATAGTGGGTCGCCAAGAGCCGCTCGGCATGCGCAACCTGGCGGTCGATGTCGGACAAGCCGGATCCGCTGACGGCCATGCGGCCGCGGTTCGCGGCAGCGCCGATAACCGCGAGCAGCCTCCGCAGGCCGCTGGACGATTCCAGCTCGGCCAACAGCGGCGCTGCTGGATTCTCCAGGCCGACCCGTATGCGCCGGTAGAGCGGCAGCAGCCTGCGGCTGTCGCTATGCACCAGCGGCTCATGGACGGTGATGCCCATCTCTGCCAGCAGGCCTGCGGCCAAGCTGCCCTGCAGGGAAACCCATGCGTAACGCCAAGGGTCACGCTCGTCCGCTTCGTAGCTGAAGGGTTCGCCAGGGAAGATGAAGAACGTGTCGCCTGCCTTACAAATGTACCGCTTACTTCCAACGGTATAGATGCCTGTTCCGGACAAGACGGTATGGATCAAATAATAATCGTGCACGGCGGGACCGATTTTATGCCCGCCCACGGGATCGCCTTCACCGCTGAATATTACGCTAAGTTCACCGGGAACCGGCGATGGGTGGAAGGCCATCTGGATTCGGGTATGGTCAGGAATCATAAGAAGCCTCCTTATGGATTGCACCACGCTACATAATTCGAGCCTAACAAATGATCCTACAAATGTCCATATGAAACTGCCTTTTCTCCATTCGATTCGCAGCCGATCTGTCCTATTGTAGAGACAGGAATAGAAACCTACTCTTTACTCTCAGGAGGATGTACACCATGCCGAAAATTACGTTCATCGGTGCCGGCAGCACCGTCTTCGCCAAGAATGTGCTTGGCGATTGCATGCTGACCCCCGCCCTTCACGAAGCAGACATCGCGCTCTTCGATATCGATCCGGTACGCCTTGCCGATTCCGAGCGCATGCTCCAGAATTTGAAGGCATCGTCCGGCAGCAAGGTCACGATTACCGCCTATTCCGATCGCAAGGAGGCGCTCCGCGGCGCGAAGTACGTGGTGAATGCCATCCAAGTCGGCGGCTACGATCCGTGCACGATCACGGATTTCGAGATTCCGAAGAAGTACGGCCTGCGCCAGACGATCGCGGACACGCTGGGGATCGGCGGCATTTTCCGCAACCTGCGCACGATTCCGGTCATGCTCGACTTCGCGCGCGACATGCAAGAGGTCTGCCCGAACGCGCTGTTCCTCAACTACACGAACCCGATGGCTGTGCTCACGAACGTGATGAACACGCATGGCGGCATCAACACGGTAGGACTCTGCCACAGCGTGCAAGTCTGCGTGCCGCATATGTTCGACCATCTCGGCATCGACCAGACGGGCGTGCAGGCCAAGATCGCAGGCATCAACCACATGGCATGGCTGCTGGAAGTGACGAAGGACGGCGTCGATCTCTACCCCGAGATCAAGCGCCGCGCTGCGGAAAAGCAGAAGGAGAAGCATCATGACATGGTGCGCTACGAGCTGATGTTGAAGTTCGGCTATTACGTTACGGAGTCTTCCGAGCACAATGCCGAATATCACCCTTACTTCATCAAGAAGAACTATCCGGAGCTCATCGAACGCTACAACATTCCGCTCGACGAGTATCCGCGCCGCTGCATCGCTCAGATCGACCAATGGACGAAGATGCGCAGCGAGCTGGTGGACAACGTCAATCTCAAGCATGAGCGTACGCACGAGTATGCGTCGTATATCATGGAAGCAATCGAGACGAACGTGCCGTATAAGATCGGCGGCAACGTCATGAACACCGGACTGATCACGAACCTGCCGAAGGAAGCCTGCGTCGAGGTGCCTTGCCTCGTCGACCGCAGCGGCGTCACGCCCACGTATGTCGGCGACTTGCCGCCGCAGCTGGCCGCGCTCAACCGGACGAACATCAACACGCAGCTGCTCACGATCGAAGCGGCGATCACCGGCAAGAAGGAGCATATCTACCACGCCGCGATGCTCGACCCGCATACGGCCGCCGAGCTGTCGATGGACGACATCATCGCGATGTGCGACGACATGATCGAAGCCCACGGCGACTGGCTGCCGAAGTACCGCTAAGGGTACGCAACGCCAATCGTACGGATAGGAACGCCAGCCATCGAAGCCGTCTGCTGCCTGCATCTCGCAGGCACGGGCGGCTTATTCGTGCTCTGCGAACGCGGACAAGGAGGGACTTGTCAGACATACGCGCATATGAGGTACGTTTCGGAGTCTCGCAACATATGGTATGTTGATTAGAACTTCTATGAATACGAACAGGAAAGCGGTGTATACGTGCAACAGCCGATCGCGATATTGGATTCCGGAGTGGGCGGCCTCACCGTGGCCAGGGAAGTGATGCGTCAGCTTCCGCGGGAGAAAATGATTTATTTCGGCGACACCGCCAGAGCACCGTACGGACCTCGACCTGCGGAAGAAGTCATCCAATACACTAGAGAAATCGTGGATTACCTGATTCAATTCCAGCCGAAAATGATCGTCATCGCATGCAACACGGCAACGGCGTTCGCGTTGGAGGATATACGATCGCGCGTGGACGTTCCGGTCGTCGGCGTGATCCATCCCGGCGCACGTGCAGCGGTCAATCGTACGCAGAGCGGCTATGTCGGCGTAATCGGAACGGACGGAACGATCCGCAGCCGGGCCTATGAGAATGCGCTGAAACAGCTGTCGCCGCATATCGAAGTGGTCAGCCTGGCCTGTCCGAAGCTGGTTCCGCTCGTCGAGCAGGGCAACTTCCGTTCGGATGAGACGCGGCATACGGTGGACGAATCGCTGCGGTCGCTGTTCGGGACGCCGATCGACACCTTGATACTGGGCTGCACGCACTATCCGTTCTTGGCGGAGACGATCTCGGAATCGATGGGCAGGCAGGTGACGCTCATCAGCTCGGCCGAAGAGACGGCCCGCGATATCAGCACGATTCTGCAGGTGAAGGGCAAGCTGGCGCTGGGAACGATCATACCGGTCCACCAGTTCTATTGCAGCGGCGATCCGAAGCTGTTCAAGTCGATTGCCGAACGGTGGCTCAACGAGCAGATCGAGCTGACGCCCATCGTATGGCAGATTCCGCACATCGGTTGACCCCAGTAGCGCCACTAACGTGAAAATGTTCCCGCCCAAACGCATCCTTCATTGCCGCCATCATCAGCCGTTATCCCCCACGCGAAGGCCGTGCTGGCCTGAACGAAGGGGATAACGGCTCTTCGACGTCGCCTCATATCGCGATCTAGGGATGCATACATATGAAGGCATAACGAGTAAGAACAAGAAAGCGAGGAGGATGACGCCGCATGCTTCGCTATACCGCGCAACCAGGCGATACGGTACAGAGAATCGCGAACCGCTGCGGCATTCAGGCAGACAGCCTCTATGCCGCGAACCCGCAGCTCAGCCGCGCGCACCATCTCGCGCGGGGTCTCGTACTGTCGATACCATCGGCTGCCCAGCAGCTCTATGTCCTGCAGCAGGGCGACACCGTGGACGGGCTGTCGCGCCTCTTCGGCGTGTCTGCTTCGCAGCTGCTGCTGGGCAACCCGCATCTGAACCCGATGCGGGTAATTCCGGGCCAACTGATCGCGCTGCCCCGCGCTTCAGCAAGCCGATTCGTGGATCCGAATGAAGAGTACGGTCCGCGGGAGCTCTATGTCGATCTGAACCAGCTGGCTTCGGCTTATCCCCACATCCAAGTCGGCATGATCGGCAGAAGCGTGCTCGGCCGTCCGTTACCGTGCATTCGCATCGGCGAAGGACCGAAGCGCATCCACGTGAATGCATCGTTTC
The DNA here is from genome assembly GCA_023386495.1 of Bacillota bacterium. Lineage (GTDB taxonomy): Bacteria > Bacillota > Bacilli > Paenibacillales > Paenibacillaceae > Paenibacillus_I. The sequence continues at coordinate 4,186 of JAEWJS010000001.1, forward strand.
ATGCGAACGAGTGGATTACGTCGCTAGTCGCGATGACGTTCGTCGAGGATTATGCGCGCGCCATCGCGCGAGGCGAGACGCTGCGAGGCGTCGATGCGCGGGCGCTTGCCGACCGCGTCCAGCTATGGATCGTGCCGATGGTCAATCCTGACGGCGTCGAATTGGCGCAGGAGGGCATCTGGCAGGGCCATCCTTATTATGCGGAGCTGCTGCGGTGGAATCGTCATTCCCCTCGGTACTTCCGCTGGAAGGCGAACATTCGCGGCGTAGACTTGAATGACCAATTCCCTGCGCATTGGGACGAGGAGTGCGCGCGGCGCGGCACGGAAGGCCCTTCTTCGCGCGATTATCCCGGCCATGCGCCGCTGTCCGAGCCGGAAGCCGCTGCGATGGCCGCGCACGCGGCGCAGTTGGACTTCGATCTCGCGATCGCGCTGCATACGCAAGGGCAGGAGATCTATTGGAACTATCGGGACTTCGAGCCTGCGGAGGCTGAGCCTCTGGCAGGGAGGCTCGGCATGGCAAGCGGTTACCGCCCGGTGAAGCTGAGCGGCAGCGACGCAGGCTTCAAGGACTGGTTCATCCAAGAGTACCGCAAGCCGGGCTTCACGATCGAAGCCGGAATCGGCGTCAATCCGCTGCCGCTCGAGCAGTTCGCCGATGTGTATGACGAGGTCGCGCCGCTATTGCTTGAGGCCATGCAGTCCCTATAGGACGAGGCTCGCGCAACCGGCTTGGCCGTATGCTATAATGGCGCTGAAGGAGGGATGCAGCATGTTACGCTTACGCAAGCTGCTGTCTTTGCGCCATTGGCGGCATGTATTTGCCCGAATCTTCCGTCTGCTCCGCGCGCCTGAGGTGAAGCTGTCGGAGAAGCTGCTTTTCGGCTTGCCGGTCGCGCTCTATTGGGTGCTTCCGGACGCGCTGCCGATGCTCCCCGTGGACGACATCGCCGTGACGATGATCGCCGCCGAGTGGTATACGCGCCGAATGGAACGCAAATATCCGCATGTGTAGCGCCTGCTGTGCCCGATTGCTCCAGCGGTATTGAAACTCGCCCCGCAATTCATTAGAATAAGGAAGATCAAGAGAACGCACCGGACAGGGCGACAATAAAGGAGCTGCAAGCAGGATGAAATGCAAAATTTCGCGCAATGCCGCCAAGATGCTGCTGGAAGAGCTGAACAAGCCGGAGAACGAAGGCAAGAAGCTGCGCGTCTACGTGACGCATGCGCACGGCGACCATGCCCACTACGGCATGACGGTGGACGAGCCTAAGGAGACGGACGAGATCGTCTCGACGGACAAAGGGATTGACGTGCTGCTGACGCGCGGCGACGAATTCCTCGACGGCATCCGCATCGATTACTTCTACGTACCGCAGGAAGGGTTCGCGATTACGAATCCGTCCAAAGGCAATCACGGCGATCATTAATGGCGAACGATATCCGAATCTGCGATAAATGCAAGCATATGCGCGTCAAGACGGCCGTCTCGAAGCTGAGCAAGCTGGCGCCGGACGCCGAGATCAAGGTTGCGTGCAAGTCCTATTGCGGTCCTTGCGCACGGTTTGCGTTTGTATTCGTGAACGGCCGCTACGTGACGGCGCCGACGGAGGACGAAGCGATCGAGAAGGCGAGCAAGTATGTCAAGCCTTCTAGAAATTTGGTCTAGAACTGCGCGGCGTAATTTGTTATTATTAGTGCAATAGTAAATGCGATGAAGAGAAGAGTACATAGCGGAATGCTGTCGCAGAGAGCCCCGGAAGCTGAGAAGGGGCACAGCAATCGCTATCGAACAAAGACTCCGAGCAGCAAGCCGAAACCTGAGACCAGGGGATGGCGCGCCAGGTGCTCCTGTTACAGAGCTAGAGTATAAGCATTGCCGCGCAATGCCGTACTCGAAGAGGCTGATGCGGCGACGCGTCAGCGAATCTAGGGTGGTACCACGAGCTGCGATCTCGTCCCTAAGACTGATGAGGTCTTGGGGGTGGGATTTTTTTGTTTATGCGCGCTGTCTACACGTATTGACGGAGCTGGAATACATCGTAATAAGGAACGATAACACGTTATGGCGTCGATGCCATTGAGAAGGGGTTGGAGATACAGATGACGGATAAATTGAAGGTCGGTATTGTAGGCGGAACGGGGATGGTAGGCCAGCGCTTCGTTCAATTGCTCGATCAGCATCCATGGTTCGAGGTCACGACGATTGCGGCGAGCAGCAGTTCGGCAGGCAAAACCTACGAGCAATCCGTGAGCGGCAGATGGAAGCTGGATACGCCGATTCCGGATGCCGTGAAAGGGATCATCGTGCAGAATGCGGCGGACGTGGAAGAAGTTGCCGGACAGGTGGACTTCATTTTCTGCGCGGTGGACATGAAGAAGAACGAGATCCAGGCACTCGAAGAAGCGTATGCGCGCACGGGCACGCCGGTTGTGTCCAACAACTCGGCACACCGCTGGACGTCGGACGTCCCGATGGTCATTCCGGAGATCAACCCGAGCCATCTCGAAGTGATCGAGGCGCAGCGCCGTCGTCTCGGCACCTCGACCGGATTCATCGCGGTGAAGCCGAACTGCTCCATTCAGAGCTATGTGCCGATGCTGCACGCGCTGCAGGAGTTCGGTCCGAAGCAGGTCGTCGCGACGACGTATCAGGCGATCTCCGGTGCAGGCAAGAACTTCACCGACTGGCCGGAAATGCTGGATAACGTCATTCCGTACATCGGCGGCGAAGAAGAGAAGAGCGAGCAGGAGCCGCTTCGGATCTGGGGCAGCGTGGCGGAAGACGGCATCGTCAAGGCAAGCGCGCCGCATATTACGACGCAGTGCATCCGCGTTCCGGTAACGGACGGCCATATGGCGGCCGTATTCGTCTCGTTCGATAAGAAGCCATCCCGCGAGGAAATTCTCGACCGCTGGGCAACGTTCATCGGCAGACCGCAGGAGCTTGGCTTGCCGAGCGCGCCGAAGCAATTCATTACGTACTTCGAAGAAGAGAACCGTCCGCAGACGGGGCTTGACCGCGATATCGAGCGCGGCATGGGCGTATCGGCGGGCCGCTTGCGCGAAGACTCCTTGTACGACTACAAGTTCGTCGGGCTGTCGCATAACACGCTTCGCGGCGCGGCTGGCGGCGCAGTGTTGATCGCTGAGCTGCTGAAGGCCGAAGGGTATATCCAGGCGATAGTATAAGCAGGACAATGCGACGTGGCTGCCGATCCGTGATGGATCGGCAGCCTCGTGCGCGTTGCGGACGCTGTTGCTTCGGTAGCGGCGGGTGTTCTGTGGCAGGGAGCGGAGCTCCTTGGAAGGGGCTGCAGAGGTTGTACGATAAATCGTACAAATTGGCCCCGATTTCGCGATGTGGCGGGATATTGTGCGATTAATCACTCAAAATGCCGGTTTTTGAGGCAAGGGAATCAGATTTGTACGATTAATCGTACAGATCAATGCATTCCGCCACGTCGCTCGGAAGCCAGCACCCACGTCCGCACCAGTAACAGTATCGCACTCGCGCAAACACTAGCATCGACTCTACGTCCGCACCATCACCTGCGCTAGCACCAATAACAGTAACAGCACCAGTCCCCGCACCAGTACCAGAACCCGGCCAGCACCCCCGCTAGCATCCGCACCGCGCCAGTAGCAGTACAGACATCCGCATCCGCATCCGTATCCGCACCAGCACCAGTTCCAGCACCTGCGTCCGCATCAGCACGAGTACCCACACCGGCACCCGCGTCCGCCCAGCACCACTACCCACA
>JAEWJS010000014.1 GCA_023386495.1 Bacillota bacterium
CACTCCATCAGGTCCGCTCGACTTGCATGTATTAGGCACGCCGCCAGCGTTCGTCCTGAGCCAGGATCAAACTCTCCATTAAAGTGTTGCCACTTGGAAAGAGCTGATTAAGCTCATTACTTGTATTGCTTTTCTAACGATCCGAGGATCGTTAGGGCAGTTCGCTCGTTGTTCAGTTTTCAAGGAACAAATCATTTCGTGTCGGCCACCTCTCAGCGGCGACTCTAATAATGTATCACATCGGCCTATCTCATTGCAAGTGCAAATTATTACCTGACTGCTTGTCCTCATGCACTTACGAGAGGCGCGAGAACTAATGTAGCATATCCCGAACAATGAAGTCAAGCCTGAAGTTCAACTTAGCAGCGTCCACTGCAGGCCGAGGATCAATAAGACGCCCGGCATCCCCAGCGCCATCACCGTTCCGACCGTAGTCGGATTGAGCGGAATGTCGTAACCCGCAATCCAGCCTGAAAAGTTCAACACGTAGATTAAGAACGCGGCAGCGGCCAGATGCAAGCCGAACCGCTGCAGCCATGACCACGACAGACGGCTTCGCACCAGCACGAATGCCAATGCCAGCAGCGAACCTCCGAATACGAGCGCCCAACCGATTTTCATCCGACATCCTCCATTCGCTTCGTCGTCCATTCGACCTTCAGACTCTTCGCATGACGGAGCAGCATCTCATACCTCTTCTCTGCCGCTTCGATTGCGAAGATCGCGTAATCGACCTGATCCTTGCCCTGCGCGTACTCAAAATGCCGATGCGCATTCACCCAATCCCGATGCGCTTCGCGAATCTCTCCGGCAAGCGTCGCGGCGTACGCCTCCTCCTCCTTCAACCTGTCCACCTGCGCAGGCATTCCCACCGCGTCAGCTCCTGCTAAGCCCTTCAACCGACTCCATAAGCTGCTCATGGCCATGTCCCATCCCCCTGCCCTATCCGGTATGGCGTCCGCAAGCCAAGCAATGGCACAAATGCACAGATGCACAGATGCGAATCCGCCACTACCATCCTATAAACGAAGGGACAAACTTAGAACCCAGAGCCGCCTATCCTCATAAAAATCACCCTTCCTCCACATTGGAGAAAGGGTGATTGGAACTGGCTATTCACTGCGCTGCGCTCATCGCAGCTCCCTGCGGCCTTCCAGCGCCTTGGACAACGTCACTTCGTCCGCGTACTCCAGGTCGCCGCCTACCGGCAAGCCGTGCGCGATACGCGTCACCTTGATACCGAAGGGCTTCACAAGCCGAGAGAGGTACATCGCCGTCGCTTCGCCCTCAATGTTCGGGTTCGTCGCGAGGATCAACTCCTGCACCCGCTCGTCGCTGAGCCGCTTAAGCAACTCGGCGATTCGAATCTCGTCCGGTCCGACGCCCTCCATCGGTGAGATCGCTCCTTGCAGGACGTGATAGTGGCCGTCGAACTCCTTCATGCGCTCCAGCGCGACGAGATCCTTCGGCTCTTGAACGACACAGATCACGGAGACGTCTCTGCCCTTGTCCGAACAGATCCGGCATGGATCGATATCGGTAATATTGCAGCATACGGAACAATAGTGCAGGTTGCGCTTCACGCTGACGAGCGACTTGGCAAAATCGATCACGTCGTCCTCCTTCATGCGCAGCACGTGAAAAGCAAGCCGGGCGGCGGTCTTCGGACCGACACCCGGCAGCCTGGAGAATGATTCGATCAGCTTCGCGATCGGTTCTGGATAATACAAGGGGCGCCGCTCCTTCTAGAACAATCCCGGAATTTTCATGCCGCCCGTGAACTTGCCCATATCCTTGTTCGCAAGCTCGTCAGCCTTCGTGATCGCGTCGTTGACCGCCGTGAGCACCAGATCCTGCAGCATGTCGATATCTTCCGGATCGACGACCTCGGGCTTGATGTTCACGCTCAGTACCTTCTTATGTCCGTTCACGGTAACCGTTACGACGCCGCCGCCGGCCGAGCCCTCGATCTCCTTGGTGCCGAGCTCTTCCTGCGCCTTCAGCATCTGCTCCTGCATCTTCTTCACTTGCTTCATCATCTGGTTCATATTGTTCATGGGGTCCACTCCTCCGATTGGTTTCATTCCATTACTGGGTATTGGCTTATTCTTCGTCGACAACAACGACTAGATCCTCGCCGAACAGATTGATCGCTTCGATCACGTGCTGCGGCTTGCCGCCGGCTCCCGGTTCGTCGGGCGTCAGCTGGAGCATCTCCGCCTCGGAAGGCGGCGCCCCTTCGGCAGCCTGCCATTCCTTCTGCATCACGGTGAAAAATTGCATCGGCTTGCCGAACAGCTCCTGCAGCACGCGGTCGATGATCTCGCGGTTCGCCGGCTTCTCGGTCGTCTCGCGATGCATCGTATTCTTGAATGCAAGCAGGATCTGATCATCGACAGCCGCAACCGGCTCACCGTCGATGAGCCAGGCATGAAGGGATATACGCGCATCCTTCACGCGCTGCAACACCTCGGGCCAGCGCGACTTCAATCGGCTGCTCGCCTCGTCCGAGCGGGCCGCGACGAACGGCTCGAGCTTCACCTTCGCCAGCGCAGCAGACGAGCCGCCGCTACGCGTCACGAAGCCGCCGGAATTCCGCGCGCCTCCGCCAGCCCGTCCAGCCCCGCCGGCTGCAGCGCCTCCGCCGCCGGCCGAAGCCGCGCCGCCGATCGCCACACCGTCTCGCAGCAGCTGCTCAATCCGCCGTTCCAAGGCATCGATCCGTTGCTGCAGCTTGTGCACCTCAGGCGATGCAGCCGTTTCCCGGCTGGCAGCCGCCTGTGCGGAAGCTGCGCCGGACTGTCCAGCGCCTGCGGCGCTGCCGCCGCTCTCCGGCATGGTGCAGATCTTCATCAGCGCCACCTCGAACAGCGTCTGCGGCTGCGAGGCATGGCGCATCTCGACCTGATAGCGGTTCAGCGTGTCGATCATCTGGAACAGCCGTTCCTTGCTGAAGGCATCGGCCATTCCCTTGAACCGTTCGGCGTCGACGATCCGCTCCGTGCCGGCCTGACGGTCCGGCACAAGCTTAAGCAGCAGCAAGTCGCGGAAGTAATAGATCAGGTTCTCCATGCACTTATCCGCGCTCTTCCCGGCGTGCATCAAGCCCTCGACCGCCGTCATGATCGAAGCGACGTCCCGGTCGCGCACGGCAGCGGCGAGCTGCTCGAACTGCTCGGCCACCATGCCGCCGGTCACGTCGATCGCTTCCTCCAGCGTGATGCGCTCGCCGGCGAAGGCGCCGACCTGCTCGAGCAAGCTGATCGCATCGCGCATCCCGCCGTCCGATAAGCGGGCAATGTATGCCAGCGCATCCTCATCGGCCGCGATGCCTTCTTCGTCGCATATCCTCCGCAAGCGTTCCGTCTGTTCGCCAAGCGACACTTGGCGGAAATCGAAGCGCTGGCAGCGGGAGATGATCGTCGCCGGCAGCTTGTGCGGCTCAGTCGTCGCCAGGATGAAGATCACGTGGCCCGGCGGTTCCTCCAGCGTCTTGAGCAGCGCATTGAACGCTTCGGTCGTGAGCATATGGACTTCGTCGATGATATAGACTTTGTATCGGACCTCCGTAGGCGCGTATCGCACCTTGTCGCGGATGTCCCGGATCTCGTCGATCCCGCGGTTGGACGCCGCATCGATCTCGACCACGTCCATGATCGATCCCGAAGTGATGCCCGTACATGCATCGCATGCGTTGCAAGGCTCGGGCGTCGGACCACGTTCGCAGTTGACGGCCTTCGCCATGATTTTCGCAGCGCTGGTCTTGCCCGTCCCCCGCGGTCCGTTGAACAGGTAAGCATGCGAGATGCGATTCTCGCGAATCGCGTTCTGCAGCGTCTGAATGACGTGCTGCTGCCCGACCATGTCCTCGAAAGTCTGCGGACGCCAGGCTCGATATAATGCGATGTGGGACACGCGGACCTTCCTCTCCTGAACACTCATTTCATGGGCATGCTATCTATCCATTATACACAATTCCGATTACGAGAAAAACGGTACGGCGCGCAAAAAAACGCCATCCAAGGACGATAATGTCCGGATGGCGTGTCTGATCGGCTATATGTAGCCGTGCACCTGTCTTCGATCCATGCGATCCAAGCGGCATTTCCGATCCAAGCTCGGGTCAGGCACTCCCCCGGCACATGGACTAACCTGCTTATGGCTGCTTCCTTCCGGACCTGACCAGGTTCGCAGGCGTCCATTGCGGAGGACCCGACCGTCAACGCTATTCACGGATGCCAAACCTTGCATCGCATAACCTAGGACAGGAATTCAACCTCGCTATAGCGGATTGCGAGTTACAGGGCACCGCTACCTCCCCGTCTAGCACGGTAGAACTAAGTATAGCGGATTCCCCCTCACTTCGCAACCGAGGGGAAGAAGTTGGCGGGGCTGGGCATGAACCTATTGTTCGGCCTTCACCTGAACGTCGTAACGCGGGAAATTGTCCACCATGATCTTCTCGACGCGGGAGGTGAGACGCGCCGCCTCTTCCCTGCTCAGCTCAGACTGCAAGTAGAGGGTCACGCGCATGTCGTCCCCGTTCATCGTGATGCGGGAATCCCGTACGCCCTGCATCGGGCGCAGCAGCTGCGACGCGAATTCCCGATCGTCCTCATAGCTCCAAGCCGACCCCGTCCGCGGGAGCAGCGGATTGCTGTTCGACTGCCCCATATAGCCGTCATTGCCGTATGACTTCAGACGCTTGGCCTCCTCCTGGCCGCAGCCTGCCATCAGCAGGATAATGATCAATGCAGGCAGGAGGTGACGCAGCCAGCGGCGTCCCTTGCGCAATCGTCTCATCCACATAAAAAAACCTCCCTTTCATCCATAGGATGTCATCGGGAGGTTCTTGTATTCTGCTAAATTGAGCCAGATTGCGCGCAATGTAATTACGCTGCTGCCGTAACTTCGATATCCGCGAAATTACATGCCGTATTTCTTTTTGAATTTGTCGACGCGGCCGCCGGCATCCAGGAACTTTTGCTTACCCGTGAAGAACGGGTGGCATACGGAGCAGATCTCGACACGCAGGTTCGGCTTGATCGAACCCGTCTCGAAGCTGTTGCCGCAAGCGCAAGTTACCGTGGTGACGTGATACGTCGGATGAATACCTTGTTTCATCTCGTTCACACCTTTCTGCCCTGAGCCAACAGGCGGGCCCAGAGTTCATATCGACACACAAGCGGATTATAGCATGGTCACAAGCCAATATGCAACGGATAATTCATCCGCGGCCGCGCAGCACCGCAGGCGGCACATGCGTGTAGGACCCGATGACGACATCCGGAAGCTCCGCTTCAAAAATCTCGATCATCTGCTTCATGCCGTAGATCTCGCCTTGCGCCTTCGGGATCAGCGCCAGGTAGCTCTCCGGATCGATATTCAGATTGCGCATCTGAATCAATCGGAGGCCTGTCCGCTTCGCGAAGCCGAGCATCGCTTCGATCTCCTCTTCGCGATCGGTGACGCCCGGGAAGATCAAATAGTTGATCGACGTATACACGCCCTTGTCGGTTGCGTAACGAAGCGACTTCTCGACGTTCTGCAGCGTATAGCCGCGCGGCTTGTAGTACGCATTGTAGTGGTCGTCGAGCGCGCTGATCGTGCTGACCCGCATCAGGTCGAGACCTGCGTCGACGATCGCGCGGATATGGTCGGTCAGGCCCGCGTTGGTATTAATGTTGATATACCCGAGCGGCGTGGCCGCCCTCACCTTGCGCATCGCTTCGACAATGATCTTGACCTGCGTCGAGGGCTCGCCCTCGCAGCCTTGTCCGAAGCTGATGATCGAATCCTCCGTCCGCAGATGCTCCAGCATGATCTCCGCGACCTCGTCCGCGGTCGGCTTGAAGTTCATGCGCGTCTGCGGCGCCGGGAAGCCGCTGTCGTCCGGCTGCTCGCTGATGCAGCCGAAGCAGCCGGCATTGCAGGAATACGACACCGGAACGGCGCCTTCCCAGCGCTGCAAGAACGTATTCGACGCGGTTAAGCACTCGTAGCCGAGCGCGCAATGGGAGAGATGCTGGTAGAGCCGGTTGTCCGGATACTTCGCCGTCAGCGCCTTCACCTGCAGCTCCAGCTCGCGCTGGTCGCAGTTCAGCGGATTCCAGCGCTCGGGATCGTCGCTCTTCTTCGCTGCGACATGGAAGCCGCCGTCCTTCCAGACGACTGCCGAATAACCGAACAGCGGAAGCTTCTGCGTCTTGTCCGTCTTCACGTAGCCGGGTATGGCTAGCCGCGTATAGCCTTGCGGCAGCAGCGCGCCCACTGCCTGCGCGCCGTCCGTGAGCGGCAGCATGTCGCCGGTCTTCGGATCCATCCCGATCGGGCGCGTGAAGGGCAGTCCGACGAGCGTCGCGCCATCAGGCAGCGGGATCAATTCGTCGTCCATCAACTCGATGACCATATCCGCGCTGCGGCCAAGACCGATATATTCAGGATGATCGAACACGTTGCCCTGTTCATCGGCATATACGAGATTCATTGATGTGCACACCTCTTCCAGCCCTTGGTCTCTCTGATGCTAAGTTGTCGTGCGAACCGTGCGGCGCCCTGCCCCGGACGAGCTGCCGGAAGAGGAGCTTCCGGAAGTCTTGGCCGGCGGTGCCGACGTATCGAGCGTCGCCAGGAACTCGTCGTTCGTCTTCGTATTGCGCAGCTTCTTCAGGAAGCCGTCGACGAATTCGAGCGAATCGTTCATGCTCTTGCGAATCGCCCATACCTTGTCGAGCGTCTCTTGCGTGAGGAGCAGCTCCTCCCGGCGCGTGCCGGAGCGTCGAATGTCAAGCGCAGGGAAGATGCGGCGCTCGGCCAGACGGCGGTCAAGCACAAGCTCCATGTTGCCCGTACCCTTGAATTCCTCGTAGATGATGTCGTCCATCCGGGACCCCGTATCGATCAGCGCGGTAGCAAGAATTGTCAGGCTACCGCCCTCCTCGATATTGCGTGCCGAACCGAAGAAGCGCTTCGGACGGTGGAATGCCGCGGGGTCGATACCGCCGCTGAGCGTTCTGCCGGACGGCGGAACGACTAGGTTGTATGCGCGCGCCAGTCGCGTGATGCTGTCGAGCAGGATCACGACATCCTTCTTATGCTCGACCATCCGCTTTGCCCGTTCCAATACCAGCTCCGCCACCTTGATGTGGTGCTCCGGCACCTCGTCGAACGTCGACGCGACGACTTCGCCCTTCACCGAACGCTGCATATCCGTGACTTCCTCGGGACGCTCGTCGATCAAGAGCACGAACAGCTCGATATCCGGATGATTCGTCGTAATGCTGTGGGCGATCTCCTTCAGGAGCAAGGTCTTGCCCGCCTTCGGCGGCGCAACGATCAGGCCGCGTTGTCCAAGGCCTACGGGTGCAAGCACATCCATGATGCGGGTAGACAGATGGGTGGGGGAGGTCTCGAGCACGATTCTTTCCTGCGGATACAGAGGGGTTAGAGCCGGGAAGTGGAGCCGTTCTGCCGCGTTGTCCGGGTTCTCGCCGTTGACTGCGTTCACCTGCAGCAGTCCGAAATACCGTTCGTTCTCCTTCGGCGCCCGGCACTTGCCGGATACCATATCGCCGTTGCGTAGGTCGAACTTGCGAATCTGCGATGCGGATATGTAGATATCCTCCGCGCTCGGCAAGTAGTTGATCGGCCGCAGGAAGCCGAAGCCCTCCGGCAGAATCTCGAGCACGCCCTGCATGAACATGTGGCCGCTCTGCTCCGCCTGCGCCCGTAGTATCGCGAAGATCAATTCGCGCTTCTTCAGCTGGCCGTAGTACGGGATTTGATATTGCTTTGCCAATTTGTATAAGTCCGTCAGCTTCAATTCTTCCAGATCCGCGATCTGAAGATCTGCCATATTCTCACCCTTTAACTCATTTTCAACAGCTTAACCACAATCGCCTTCGATCCATACGTTAGGGGATACAATAGCGGGAGGCGCCTGCTTCTGAAGCGGCTACTCGGCCTCCCGCCATACGTCTGCGCCAAGCATGCGCAAGTTGTCCACTAAGTAATCATACCCGCGATCGATATATTCGACGCCGCTAATTTCGGTGACGCCTTCGGCCACCGTCAGTCCAGCGACAACGAGTGCCGCGCCTGCGCGCAAATCGGCCGCACGCACAGCCGCCGCATGAAGCGGACCGCCCTCGATAATGGCGGAGCGTCCTTCCACGCGAATATTCGCGCCCATCCGGGCCAGCTCCGGCACATGCTTGAACCGGCTGCTGTACACGTAATCAGTGAGTACGCTTACGCCTGCCGCTTGCGTGAGCAGGCTCGTCATCGGCGATTGCATATCGGTCGCGAAGCCCGGATAGACTAGAGCCTTCACGTCGATCGCCTCGTAATTCGGCTGCCCGACGATCCGGATCGATTCGTCCATCTCGTACACATGCACGCCCATCTCTTGCAGCTTGGCGGTAACCGCCTCCAGATGCTTCGGAATGACATTATCGACAACGACATCGCCGCGCGTTGCTGCAGCGGCTATCATATAAGTGGCTGCTTGGATGCGATCCGGGATAATTGAATGGCGGCAGCCGTGCAGGCTGTCGACGCCTTCGATCCGAATCGTCTCGGTACCGGCGCCCTTGATGCGCGCGCCCATGGCATTGAGGAGAGTTGCTACATCTATGATTTCAGGCTCTTTTGCCGCGTTTTCGATAATCGTGGAGCCCTTAGCCCTTGAGGCCGCGAGCATAATGTTGATCGTAGCGCCTACGCTGACGACATCCAGATAAATTTTCGCGCCGCGCAGCTCCTTCGCAACGATGCGAATCGAGCCATGGTCGTTCGAGACGACCGCGCCAAGCGCTTCGAAGCCCTTGATATGCTGGTCAATCGGTCTCGGTTCAAAATTGCAGCCGCCAGGCAAACCGATCGTCGCTTCGCCGAATCGGCCCAGCAGCGCACCCATCAAATAATAAGAAGCACGGAGCAGCTTGACCTTGCCGTTCGGCATCGGCTGGCTGCGAAGCGCGGACGGGTCGATCGTCATGCTGTCGCCGTTCCAACTCACCTTGCCGCCGAACTCTTCCAAGATGTCCGAATAGGTCCCCACATCGCTGATCCGAGGCAGATTGTCTAACGTTACCGCGCTCTCGGCGAGCAAGGCTGCCGGCAGCAGCGCAACGGCACTATTCTTGGCCCCGCTAATCTGCACCGTTCCCCGCAGCGGCCGTCCACCGCGAATCATTAACTTTTCCATGTATACCCTTTTCCTCCCGTTACGGAAAAGAGCAAGAACCGCCGGCCGCTAAGCCGGCGGTTCCTGCGCAATGCTCCGGTATTACGCTTGGTTGCTGCTTCCGAACAGACGGATCTTCTCTTGAACGACAGCGATCATGGCCTTCTTCGCAGGCGTCAGGTATTTACGCGGATCGTATACTTTGCTGTCGGCTGCCAGCACTTCGCGGATCGCGTTCGTGCAGGCGACTTGGTTCTCGGTGTTCACGTTGATCTTGCCTACGCCGGCTGCGATCGAATTCTTGATGGCGTCGTCAGGCACGCCGGATCCGCCGTGCAATACGACCGGTACCGGAATCGCGTCAGCAACTTGCTGGATGATATCGAAGTGGATCTTCACTTCGCCCTTGTACATGCCGTGCGCCGTACCTACTGCGATTGCCAGGCAATCTACGCCTGTCTCTTCGTAGAAACGGATCGCTTCCTCAGGCTTCGCAAGGGATGCATGCTCCTCGTCCACGCTGATGTCGTCTTCCACGCCGCCGATCGTGCCGAGCTCGCCTTCGACGGATACGCCCATCGCGTGAGCAGCTTTTACGACTTCCTTCGTCAGCTTGATGTTCTCTTCCAGCCCGTAGTGGGAGCCGTCGAACATAACCGACGAGAAGCCTGCGCGAATGCAAGCCATAGCAACTTCGAAGCTGCTGCCGTGGTCCAGGTGAAGCGCGATCGGAAGGCCGGATTTTTTCGCTGCCGCTTCCGCGATCGCTACGGTGTACTCCATTCCCATGTATTTCAGGGCGCCTTCGCTGACGCCATAGATGAATGGCGACTTCTCAGCGATAGCCGCTTCCATGATGGCTTGCGCGAATTCCAGGTTGTTCATGTTGAATTGGCCTACGGCGAACTTATTCGCTTTGGCCTTGGGCAGAAATTCATTCATTGAAACGAGTGGCATGGTTTTCTTTCCTCCTAATGGACATGTAGGTTCTCAAGCCCGTACCGACTTAATCACAGGTTCGATTATACCACATCGAATTAAAGAGTGGTAATGAGGTTTCACACAGACGTCAAGAGGGAATTTCGTATCGCGGCGACAATAAAAAAAACCGGGTCCGTTAGGACCCGATTGCGTACTTACTGTTCGGACCGCCTCCGCGCAGCTGCATGTTGACGGCCATTCGCATCTCGTCGATGTCGAACGGCTTCGTGAAATGCATCAGCGCGCCGAGATCCGTCGCTTCCTTGATCATATCGAGTTCGCCATAAGCCGTCATCATGATGACCTTAATATCGCGATTGATGGCTTTCACATGCTTCAGTATCTCAAGACCGTCCATGCCCGGTATCTTCATATCGAGCAGCACGAGATCCGGCGATTCTTTCTTCACGATTTCGAGGGCAAGCTTGCCGTTGGATGCCTGGAAGGTGGTGTAGCCTTCGCTGCTGAACACTTCCATCAGCAGAATACGAATGCCGTTCTGGTCGTCAACGATTAACACTTTCTTCTGATCCACGAATATAACCTCCTACAATGCGCTTGCCGCAAGACATGTTCAAATTCATTGAACTCGCACCATTAGGGTATATATTCGCCCAGAATACACGGATATCCTGCTTCATTGGAAAAAAAGTCCTTTAATTGCGAAATATTAGGACTTCAGTCCTCTCGGATGTTTAATCCGCTGTGCGCTTAGCCTTGCGAATACGTCAACGCCGCGCGCACGAAGTCGCGGAACAGCGGCTGCGGACGGTTCGGACGCGACGTGAATTCCGGATGGAATTGCACCGCGAGGAACCACGGGTGATCCTCCAGCTCGATCATCTCGACCAGACGGCCGTCCGGCGACGTGCCGGATACGCGCAGGCCGGCGCGTTCGATGCGTTCGCGGTATTCGTTGTTCACCTCGTACCGGTGGCGGTGACGCTCATAGACGAGCTCATCCCCGTAAGCGCGGGCAGCCAGCGAGCCCGGAACGACCTTGCACGGATACAGGCCGAGACGCATCGTGCCGCCGAGATCCTCGATATCCTTCTGCTCCGGCAGCAGGTCGATGACCGGATACGGCGTGGACGGGTCGATCTCGGAGCTGTTCGCGTCCGCCATGCCGGCGGTGCTGCGCGCATATTCAATGACGGCGACTTGCATCCCTAAGCAGATGCCGAAGAACGGCACTTTCTGCTCGCGGGCATGCTGGATGGCCGTGATTTTGCCTTCGATGCCGCGGTCGCCGAATCCGCCGGGCACGAGTATGCCATGCACGCCGTGCAGCTTGTCCGCAACGTTCTGCGGCGTAATCTCTTCGGCGTTGACCCAGCGCAGCTTCACTTCGGAATCGGCATCGATGCCGGCATGGGCCAGCGATTCCACGATGCTGAGATACGCGTCATGCAGCGCGACGTACTTGCCGACGATCGCGATCTCGGTCGACTTCTTCAGCGACTTGACGCGCTTCACGAGGCTCTCCCATTCGGTCATGTCCGGCTGCGGGACGTCCAGTCTCAGGTGGTTCACGACGATCTCGTCCAGCCCCTGCTCACGCAGGTTAAGCGGCACTTCGTACAGCGTCGAAGCGTCGCGGCATTCGACGACGGCATTGGCGTCCACGTCGCAGAATTGCGCGATCTTGCGCTTCAGGTCTTCGGCCAGCTCGTGCTCGGTCCGGCACACGATGACGTTCGGCTGGATGCCGATGCTGCGAAGCTCTTTCACGCTGTGCTGCGTCGGCTTCGTCTTCACTTCGCCGGCTGCTTTAATGTAAGGAATCAGCGTGACGTGAATGTACATGACGTTCTCGCGGCCGATGTCGCTCTTGATCTGGCGGATCGCTTCGAGGAACGGCAGCGATTCGATGTCGCCTACCGTACCGCCGATCTCGGTAATGACGACGTCCGAGCCCGCTTCCTTGCCCGCACGGAACACGCGCTCCTTGATCTCGTTCGTGATATGCGGAATGACTTGCACCGTGCCGCCCAAGTATTCGCCGCGACGCTCTTTGGTGATGACGGTCGAATAGATTTTGCCCGTGGTGACGTTGCTGTTCTTGGAGAGGTTGATGTCGATGAAGCGCTCGTAATGGCCCAGATCGAGGTCGGTCTCCGCACCGTCGTCGGTCACGAATACTTCGCCGTGCTGATAAGGGCTCATCGTTCCCGGGTCCACGTTGATGTACGGATCGAACTTCTGAATGGTGACCTTCAGGCCCCGGTTCTTGAGCAGTCTGCCCAGCGATGCTGCGGTGATGCCCTTGCCCAGCGAGGATACGACGCCGCCGGTTACGAAAATGTATTTAGTCACTGTGATGAAACCCTCCAAGCTCCATGGTTGATATATAGTCTTGCCCAAGTACTAGTGCTATAAAAACAAAAAAAGTGACACCCGTTTCCACGGGGCACTTTAATGGTTTAGCTATGATTTATTAAGCAAATCTAAAGCCCATGCAATAGTTTACTCTGTAGGGCCTTGCGCTGTCAAGAGAAGGAAAGCGAGCTTGCGAATTAACGCTCGTCGTCGTCCGCATCCAAGTCATCCTCGAACGCTTCTTCCTCGTCCTCTGCCGCCTCTTCGCCCAATTCTTCGTCTTCGATCGCGTCTTCGCCGAGCTCTTCGTCTTCGATCGCTTCTTCGTCGTCTTCGGCCTCTTCCTCGGCCTCCTCGAAGTCCTCGCGGTCTTCGTCGTAGAGGTCGTAGTCCTCTTCGTCGGCCACATAGGTCTCTTCTTCCTCGTCGGCGAAGAGCTCTTCATCGTCATCGTCGTCGTCGTTGATGATCCGCGGACGCTTCGCGTTGCCGACCGGATCTCCCTCGTTCTTGTCGACAGGGTACCAGCGCTTCAGGCCCCAGACGTTGCTGCCGACGCAGGCGAATCGGCCGTCGATGTTGATTTCCGTATATACTTGCGCAATCACTTCATTGATCTGGTCAGCGGACAATCCGCGAAGCCTCGCGATTTCCATAATGAGATCCCGGTAATACATGGGGGAATTCGTCGATTTCAATACCTCGAATGCCAGATCGACCATCGGCATTTCACGCAGCCGTTCCGGGCTGATCTTCAAGCTCACATCGCTGCTCATGGGACACATCCTCTCGCGCCAATCTGCTCCGACTAGCATAGTTCAATTCAATCCGTTGTTGATTACCGTAAACGCTCTATATTCATCCTATAGTAAACCTTATTTCCCTTTAAAATGCAAGCGCCGCGCGATGGCCTGTGCCGCCGGCGATGAGCCAGCGAAGTCCCGTCCTCCAACATTCGGCGATCGGGCGGCTCTGCTGCATGAGACCCGAGTGCCGCGACCGTTTATTCGAAGGCAGTGGAAACCAGGGAGATATATAACGGAATCTTGGAGACAGTCAAGGAGCGAAGACGAGGCTGTAGTTCGGATTAGCCTACTTCCGGCAGACGACTAGAGCACGAATCGGGATGCAGTTCGGATATGCCGAACTAGGAACGGCCTAATGGCGGCTGTAATCGAACAAGTCCAATTTAATTCGGCGAAGCATCACTAGAGCGAAAGCCGGTGACCAACGCCCCACGCAATTCGGCAAATCGTAACTGCAGCACTTCCGAACCAAAGCCGACTGACCGCAGGCAGGAACGATAGTCAAGCATATCGCTCTGCTTCAACAACAAGAAAAAGCGAAGGGCGGGTATCCCTTCGCTTCCCGACTGTATCCTTCCGAACGCGCCGCCAGAAGGACGCGAGGATCCGTACGGCAAAGGTGCCGCAGGACTCTCTTGATATCCTATGTGAGACCGCGCGTAATGCCACGGCTCTGCGCCTATTTATGCAAAATAGGGCAGCTTGCTCATGCGGTGGGAAAAGCGCCTTCATAGTATAGTCCAGCATGTTCCACTCGGGAGGGACGCATATTGGACATTACCCGCTTGCTCCGCTGGCTGCATGACGCAACGTCCCCGGGAACCGGCGCCCCGACCCGTCGAAGCATTCTTCGCTTCCACAGCCGCCAGGAATACCGCCGCTTCATTCAGGAGTGGTCGAAGCTCGCGTCCGGAAGCGCGCTGCCGCAGCAGTCCGGCCTCCGCCGCATGCAGCTGATCCAGGCGATCGCCTGCCGGTTGCCGGCAGACGTGGAGCTGCCGCGTCTGCCGTCATCCTGCTGGATCGAACCCGACCAGCGTATCGTCGTGCACGCGCCGCAGCGCAAGCCGTCCGAGCTCGAACGAGGCATTCCGTGGGGCGTGCGGCAGATCGGCGCACCCGGCGCTTGGAGCGCCACGACCGGCCACCGCGTGAAGGTCGGCGTCATCGATACCGGCGTCGACTTCAACCACCCCGATCTCCGCCATTCCCTGTCCCGCGGCATTAACCTCCTCGTCCGCAGCATGCTGCCGCATGACGATAACGGCCACGGCACGCATATCGCGGGCACGATTGCCGCAGCGAATCGCATGCAGGGCATGATCGGGGTCGCGCCGCGCTCCGTCATCCATCCGGTGAAGGCTTTCGACCATAACGGCACGGCCTACGTCTCCGACATCATCCTCGGCATCGACTGGTGCGTGCGCCATAAAATGGATGTCATCAATATGAGCTTCGGCATGAAGACGCGAAGCAAGGCGCTCCTGACTGCCGTGACGAACGCCTACAATGCAGGCATCATCATCGTCGCCTCCTCCGGGAACGACGGGAAGCAGAAGGCCGTCGATTATCCTGCCCGCTTCCCGCAGACGGTATCGGTCGGCGCGACAACGAAGCTGCGGCGTATCGCGCCGTTCAGCAATCGCGGCCGACTGATCGACATCTACGCCCCGGGCGACAAGATCGTCTCGGCCTGGCTGCGCGGCAAGTACAACGAGATGAGCGGCACGTCGATGGCGACCTCGCACGTGGCCGGCGCGATCGCGCTGCTCCTCGCCCACCGCCCAGGGCTGAAGCCCGCGGAAATCAAGGCGATCCTGCAGAAGTCCTATCAGCCCCTGAAGGGCACGAAAGCCCCCCGGAAGACCGGGGAGCTCGATATATCTCGCATGATGCAGGTTGCCGATCGTTACGGATGAAGGCAGCCTCGCATGCTCGATCTTCGGCCATGCGCCATGCGCGCGGCCTCTACATACGCTCCGGCGCGGATACCCCGACGAGCCGCAGCACGTTCGCTAGCGCGATCCTGACCGCGGCGAGCAGCGCGAGGCGCGAGGCGGTCTGCGCCGCGTCTTCCGTGATGGCGCGTTCCGCACGGTAGTAGCTGTGCAGCTCGGCCGCCAGCTCATACACATAACGGATCAAGCGATGCGGCGCGTACTGCGCGGCCGCCTCGGCAATTTCCTGCGGCAGCTCGCCGAGCTTGCGCAGCAGGTCGAACTCCGCCTCGGCCGTCAGCAAGGACAAGTCGGCCTTCGCATGGTCGATCGCGATGCCCTGCTCCTCCGCCTGGCGGAAAATGCTGCAAATGCGCGCATGCGCGTACTGGACGTAGAAGACCGGATTCTCGTTCGACGTCGAGATCGCAAGGTCCATGTCGAAATCCAGATGCGAGTCCATGCTGCGCATCGTGAAGAAGTAGCGGATCGCGTCGACGCCGACTTCGTCCATCAAGTCTTCCATCGTGACGGCCTTGCCGGTCCGCTTGGACATCTTCATCTTCTCGCCGTTCTGGAACAGGCTGACCATCTGCGCGATCAGCACGACGAGCTTGTCCGGATCGTTGCCGAGCGCCGCCATCGCCGCCTTCACCCGCGGGATGTACCCATGGTGGTCGGCGCCCCAAATATTGATCATCCGATCGTAGCCGCGGCCATACTTGTCCCGATGATACGCAATGTCGGGCGTCAGATACGTGTACGAGCCGTCGTTCTTGACGAGCACGCGGTTCTTGTCGTCGCCGTACTGCATCGTCGACAGCCAAGTCGCGCCTTCTTCCTCGTAGACCATCTCCCGCTTGCGAAGCGCCTCAAGCGCCTCCTCGACTTGCCCGGTCTCGTAGAGCGAGGTCTCGCTGTACCAAGAATCGAATGCGACGCGGAATCTGCCGAGATCGCGCTTGATCTTGTCCAGCTCGCGCGACAGCCCGTAGGCGCGGAAGAACGTGAACCGCTCGTCCTCCGGCAGCTCGAGCAGGCGAGCGCCTTCCTCCTCGACCAGCGCCTTCGCGAAGCCGACGATATCTTCGCCGTGATAGCCGTCCTCCGGCATCTCGGCCTCATGGCCCAGCGCCTGCTTATACCGCGCCTCGATCGAGCGCGCCAGATTCGCCACCTGATTGCCGGCATCGTTAATATAGTACTCGCGCGTCACCTTATAACCGGCATAATCCAGCACGTTGCAGAGCGCGTCGCCGACAGCGGCGCCGCGCGCATGCCCGAGATGCAGGCTGCCTGTCGGATTCGCGCTGACGAACTCGACTTGCACGGTCTGCCCGCCGCCCGCATCCACGCGGCCGTATTCCGGACCGGCGCCCAGCACCTCTCCGATGATCGGGTAGAGGCAGCTCTTGTCGAGCCGGAAGTTGATGAACCCCGGACCCGCAATCTCCGCCGATTCGATCGATGCCGCCGCCTTGTCGAGATGCGCCAGAATCGCTTCCGCGATCTGCCTAGGATTCTTCTTCGCCAGCTTCGTCAGCTGCATGGCCGCATTCGTCGCGAGGTCGCCGTGCGACTTATCCTTCGGCACCTCGATCGCGAATGCCGGCAGCTCGTCCCGCGACGCAAGTCCCGCCACGACGGCCGCGTCCGCGATCGCGTCCTTCACCTTCTGATGCAATTGATCCAATACATTGCTGCTCATGCTACTCTTCCTCCCGTATATGAAGCCTAATCTCAAAATTCCCCGCCGGTTCGCCGCCCAGCTTCAAGTCGTACTGCCATTCGGCCGTCACGTTCAGCGGACGCGGCCATTCGGCCGCCATGCCCTGCTCGTCCGACGCGCCCGTATCGACGCGCAGCGCATCCGTGCGCGTCTCGAGCTCGAAGATGCCGCTGGGCAGCCGGTACGAGCCCAGCGTCACGCGGCCCGCCGCGCAGGCCTGCTCGCTCTCTACCGCTCCCCGCCGCACCAGCTTCAGCTCGCCGTCGCCGAAGCGCACGGTCGTGCGCGTCTGAACGCCGGCATCGGCGGCCTCCTCATAGACGAGGTACGATCCGCGCGGCTTCGGATACAGCAGGCCCGCATAGCGGCGAATTTCCGGCTCGCCGCCTTGATGCCGAGTCTCCAGCTCGACCGCCACGGGGATCGATACGCTCCCGTTCGTCACGCTCACTTGCTCCTCGCTCCTCAATCCTCAGTCCTCAGTCCTCAGCCCTGTCGGGCCGCTGCTATAACTTCATCTACTATACTAGGGGAAGCGCCTGCTGATCAACCGTTAGAGCTGTCTTGGCGCCCCAATGCCCAGCAGGGCGAGCCCGTTCTTCAGGACGCCCGCGATTGCCGCAGTCAGGAGCAGCCGGGTACGGCTCTCCTCCTCATCGCTCGAGAGGACGCGCTCATGACGGTAATAACGGTTGAATTTCTTGGACATCTCGAGCAGATAACGGGCCAGAATCGACGGCTCGTTCTCGCGCACGGCACCCCGGATGGCGTCCGGATACTCGGTCAACTGCTTCAGGCATTCCCATGCCAAGTGTCCTGCAAGGGCCTCCGGCCGGATGCCGTCCTCTTGTTCGTCATCGCCGTATTCGTTCGGGTAGCGCTGCAAGCCCTTATCGAGCAGGCTCACCGCCCTCGCATATGTGTACTGTACGTAGGGACCCGTCTCCCCCTCGAACCGCAGCGCGTCCTCGAGCGAGAAATTCACTTCCAGTTGCCTGCTGTTCTTCAAATCGCCGAACACGATCGCGCCGACGCCGACGGCTGCCGCAACCTCTGCCGCTTGGGGCAGCGTGGGGTTTTTCTCCGCGATAATCGCCTCTGCCTTGCGCACCGCCTCGTCCAGCACGTCGTCCAGGAAGACGACCTTGCCCCTGCGCGTGGACATCTTCTTCCCCTCGAACTTCATCAGCCCGAACGCCACATGCTCGCAGCGGTCGGCCCAGCCGGCTTCAAGCGCATCGAGTACGGCGAACACTTGTTGAAAATGCAGCGATTGCTCCGAACCGACCACGTACAGCAGCCGATCGGCGCCGAGCTCGCGCGTGCGGTAGAAGGCGGTTGCCAGATCGCGCGTCGCGTAGATCGTCGTGCCGTCGGACTTCATGATCAGGCAAGGCGGCATGCCTTGCGCATCGAGCCGCACGACCTTCGCGCCGTCGCTGTCTTCGAGCAGGCCCCGCTCCGACAGCGTATCGACGACGGCAGCCATCTTGTCGTTATAGAAGCTCTCACCGAGCACATAGTCGAAGGAGATGCCGAGCCGCGCGTACACCCGATCGAATTCCTGCAGGCTCGCGTCGACGAAGTAACGGCGGAGCGCTCCCGCTTCCTCGTCGCCCTCCTCGAGCTTGCGGAACCAGGCCCGCGCTTCCTCCTCCAGCTCCGGCTCTTCCTCCAGCTCGTCATGGAACTTGACGTACAGCTTCAAGCTCTCGCGGATCGGGTCGCGCTCGAGCGCATCCTTGTCGCCCCAGCGCTTGAAGGCGGCGATCAGCTTGCCGAATTGCGTCCCCCAGTCGCCGAGATGGTTGACTGTGACGACCTCATAGCCGCTCGCCCGGTACAGGTTCGCCAGCGCGTTGCCGATCATCGTCGAACGCAGGTGGCCTACGCCGAACGGCTTCGCGATATTCGGCGAGGACATGTCGATCGCGACCTTCGTGCCGCGTCCTTCGGTAGAGCGGCCGTAAGCCGGAAGCAGCGCTTCCTTCAGCACGCGCGGCCCCCATACGGCCGGCTCGAAGAACAGGTTCACGTAAGGGCCTTCCGCGACGGCCCGGATCTCGCCTTCCTTGCTGCGAAGCTTCGCAGCAAGCTCTGCGGCGATCGCCTGCGGCGCTTGCTTCAGCTGCTTCGCGAGCGCGAAGCAAGGGAAGGCCGCATCGCCCAGCTCCGGCCTCGGCGGCCGTTCCATCAGTCTCTCGATCTGGGCCGCATCCAGCGGCACGAGCGGCTTCAGGCAATCCGCTGCCCATTGCATCAACATGTAGATTCCACCTCTCTGGGGATATTAAGAAGATAAAAAGCCCCCGTCTCGGTAAAGAGACGGAGGCTGTGTCCGCGGTGCCACTCTTCTGGAAGACCGACATTGCCGGCACGCAGCTAAGCTGAACGGGCTGGAGCAACGAAGCTTCCGCTTAAAGGAATAACGGCTTAGCGCCGGGTTCCCCTACTGACTGACGGGTTCAGGGAACCGACTCCCGGGTCCGCTTCCTACGCCGCGCCTCGCCGGCTTCCACCATCCCGGCTCGCTGCTTGCAGGCTGCTCTTGCGAAGTACTGTCCCGATCATCGTCGATTGCAGGTATCGAATTGGAATTTCCCCTATTATAGTGTGACGGCATGGCAAAAAGCAAGGGGCAAGCACAGCCTTGGGCCGCCGACTCGCAGTGGAGCCAGCGCCAGCCGCACAGGCCGTTGCCCGACTGCTGCTCGCCGGCTGTCGTCGCCTACTCGCCGCCACTCGCCAGCCCTGCTCTCGTGCTCGGACGTCGCATTGCCGATCTCCAGCCCCGCTTCTTGCACCTCGTAGCATGGGAACAACAGATAAGGAAGGATTTTCTCTAATAAGGATAGGATATTCGCTAATTTTGGTCCTGACCGCCATTACAGTACCAATAGCGAAGCAAATGCGTTAAATAGCGAACGGGCATTCGCAAATTAGCGAATATAGCCTGTTTGGGGCAGCAAGCCCCACTCCCACGTGGAAAATAGCGAATATGGTTACGTTAATAACGCATTTGCTTCGCTATTCCTTACCCGATGCTCCCAAGTTCTCCACTCATGGCAATCCGCGACGGCGGTGCCGCTCCCACCTCCCAGATTGATGCGCTGTAGGTCCATCGTCGCCGCGCCGCTCCCTCGTTGTTGCTCTGTAACGCCTTCCAATCGCTGCTCATGCCGCCAACCGCCTCTAACGGTGCGACTCCCGCCGCGCTTGCAGCATTGGCAGCCCCGCAGCCTCGTCGATCCAATGGTCATCAACGATCATTCCTGCGGTTCCAACGCCGCCTTCGTGTCTCGCACGCCTGCATAGACGCCGTGATCGCCCATGGCGATCATGACGGCGAAGCGCTCGCCGTCGGGCGACCAAGCAAGCGGCGCGAGGAAGGTATCGCCCCAGATCACCGTACGTCGCCGGCCGCTTTCCACATCCGCTAAGACTAGCGTGCGCGTAACCTTGTCGACCTCCCCGACTTCCGTCACATAGGCCCACTTGCTGCCGTCCGGCGAAAAAGACTGCGGCCAGACTTCGTCGATCTCTCCTCCCTCGTAGGCCCATGGCGAGACGGATCGGATCTGTCCCAGGCTATCGTACCGGACAAAATGCTCCGGAATCTGCACCGTCACTTCTCCATGCCGTTCGTTATAGACGAGGTTGTAGCTCCGCAACGCTTGCTCCGTCAGCCGAGTCTCCGCCATCGTCCGCAAGTCGAGCAGGCGCGGCTCCGTATACGCCACGACCTCGCCTTCATTGAAAGCATGATCGACGAGGACCGACTTGCCGGGCTCCGCCCATCCGATCAGCCGCCATACCCCGGCATCATACGGCAGTACGCGGCCTGTACCCTTCGCCAAGTCGTACTCCGCCAGCTCATATTCGAAGCCAGATCCATCCGCTAGTAGATTGCCGGTATGCGCCAGATAGAGGAATCGATCTTCGCCGGGAAACCATAGCGGACATTGATCCATGTCATACTCCGATATGCGAACCGGCTGACCGCCCTTCTTACTCGCTGCCCAAATCCCCGGCGCATCATTGCTGCGGAACAATGTCCAGCGGCCGTTGTCCGCAAGCGTCCAGCTCGACTTCGTGGCAGCCATCGCCCGCGAGCCTGACAACGTCCACGACGCATACTGCCACTGATTGCGCTCGTAGTCGAAGTATTCCGCCTCCAGTACCTCCTCTTTCGTGCGATAGGCGAGCGATTCGATCCGGTACGGCAAATCGGCGACAAGGGCTGTCGTTATGCCTGCCGCTAAATCTAGCAATCGGATGCTCGTCGAATAGATTCTTCGATCAGAACCATCCATCTCGGTATGCGCGGTATAGATCAGACGATGCTCATCCAGCATGACCACCGAGGCGTCGATGTACTCGTCGGGCGACAGCGCTATCCGAGCATACGAATCGAACGCCCGCTCGAGCGCTGCCAACAACTCAGCCTCCGACTGCTTCGGTTGCTTGCCGGCGTCCGGCTGCTCGCCACCGCCGATCGCAGCATCCCCCTCGGCAGCTGCCTCTTGGACTCCTTCTCCGACCGCCGCATCGCCGCCAATTTCCACAGGACCGCTGTTATCCGTGCCCTCTTCAGCTGCAGCCTCTTCGCGATTCGAAGTCTCGTCCCGCGCCGCACCGCTGTCGCCCGACAGACAACCCGCGAGCAGCATAGCGGCCAGCGTCAGCCAAGTCAGAACCATCGCCGCCCGCGGCTTAACTGTCATTCTCCCCCACGCCATGACCGAACCGCCTCTCCGCATAACCAGTTACTGGATTAGACGCCCCGGACATCGGCGAAGTTGCGCGCAGCACGTAAGAGACCCTCCTCGCTAGAGAAGGGCCCCTTGTCATGCATATGCAGCACTGCCGTCTTTGGCATGGGAGAACAGGCTGCGCTTCGCCGCATCCCCTTCCCAATCCCAATACACGGAATACGTCTCGTCTTCCACCCGGAACAACGGCAAGAACGTCGCCGTATTCCCCTGTTCGTCTGTCCCTTCGAATGCCAGACGATCGCCGGAGCGCTTCACCAACCGGTCCGCAAGGCGATCCGCGGCGATCCCGCTCCAGTCGCCGTCGTCGATCCGAGCCAGCAGCACGCTGCCGTACTTCAATGCCGCCACTCGCTCATTGCCTGGAAGCGGTACGCTGTGCAGCTTATCCTCGATCGCAATCTCGATCCTGTCCTGGTCGCGGTACACTCGGTCCAGCACCACGTAGCCGCCCTCGTGCTTAAGCTCGACAGGAGCGCCATTGACCTTCATGGCTCTAATCGTACCCGCCTTCAGCATCAGGGAGAATGCTGCCGGCTCAGCGGTCTGAATCGTGAGCGTCGACGTCAGCCCGTCGGGGAATTCCGAGTGCTGCATGATGCCGACACCCTTGTCTTTCCATACCACCGTCGACGAAATATAAGCATTGACGAGTATGGTATCCTCGCTCCTGAACCAGATGTTCTTCTGCAGCTCGCTCATCGCCTCGATCCCCGATGCGGTGCAGCACCAGAACGTATCGTATTCGCCGCTGAATTTCTTCTGCGCGCCGCTTCCGAGCGGTTGATGATACTGCGAGAGTCCCGTCACGCTGCTGGCGCTGTTCAGAACGGCGTTATACTTGAGGGATTCCAGGTGATTCAGATAATTGACCGATCCCGACCATGCCGTTAAGCGCTCCAAGATCCGCTCCGTATTATGGGCGCAGCAGCTCTCGCTCTCGCCGCCGGTTAGTGCATCTCCGAGCTCCCCATATTGTCCCCAGTGCTCTGACCGCTCCGACACGCCGCCAGCCACGTAAGCAGAAGCCTTGGAGCTGTTGTTGCCGTTGGCGAAGGTTCTGCCGGACACAAAATCATAGAAGTGCATCGCGGCCGTCTTGTACTTCTCCTCGCCGCTTATGTCGTAGCGTTGCATCGCCGCGATCACCATCGGAAGATGCGTGTTGGCATGCAGGTTATCCAGTACATCTATGCCAGCCTCCAAAGGATCGAGCAGATAGTCTCTGTCGAACATGCGTGCCAAGTCGAATAAGGCGGCATCGCCGGTGATGTCGTACAACGTATACAGCGCGTCGCCGATGCCGCCGAATTCATTCGCCGGATTCACCTTGGTGCAGCGAAGGATCCCGTCGATCTGCCAGTAGGACAGCTTCTCGAACCGCGCATGGATGTAACGCGCCAAGTTGACGGCAAGCGTCAATGCCTCTGAATTCCCCAAATAGACGTGACAGTCAATCAATCCTTGCAGGATCTTATGCAGCGTATAATAAGGCGCCCAGACATGCCGATTCTCTTCGCGTTCGAGCACGTCGAGCGCTTCCTCCTCGAATGCGCTCAAGTACCCGCTCGGTCTTGCGCATAAGCCCATCACGGCAACGATCTCGTCGGCCTTCGCCTTCAACTCGCCATCCCGATCGGCGAACGCGAACTTGGCGCATGCCGACAGGAAATGGCCGACGAAATGCCCCCTGAGGCCGCAGTCCGGCGACTCCCAGCCCCCAAGAGGCTCGGCGGATGAGGGAAGCCCCGCGTTCAGCCGGAACGTATGCATCAGCCTGTCGATGTCAAACGCGCGAATGTATTGCTTCGCGAGCGCTCTGCGGGGAGCAAAGTCGCGATCGGTCAGCTTGACCTCGTCCAAGTTGAAATTGATCAAGTTAACGATACCCCTCTTCAGCGGCTAAATTTCGGCGATGCTGCCGTCTACCCCATAGCGCGCCTCATACTGCTTGTTCGCATACGGATATTGGCCGAACGCTTCCTCGTTAAGCTCGATCCCGAGCCCCGGTCCACCGGGCAATGCGAAGTATCCGTCAACGGGCTTGAACGTGACGTTATAAATATCCTGCCTTGCATACAACGATGGCGCCGCAAATTCCAAGATATCAAAATGCTGCGTAGCTGCGCATACATGCATACTCGCTGCCGTAGCAATCGGACCATTGGGATTGTGAGGCGCCAGCTTAATATGATACGGCTCGATCATCGCGGCGATTTTCCGAATCTCGGTAATGCCTCCGCAGTGACAGATGTCGGGCTGCGCATAGTCGAATAGCTGATTCTCGACCGCCTCGCGGTAATCGAATCGGGTGAATAACCGTTCGCCTGCCGCGATCGGAACCGTGCCCGCCTGCGCGCGGATTCGCTTGAAAGCGGCCGTGTTCTCCGGCGGGATCGGCTCTTCGAAGAAGTGAATGTCGTACTTCGAAGCGACCTCGATCAGCCGAAGGGCTTCGGCCGGCGTTCCCTGACCGTGATTGTCGATGCATAGCACCCTATCGTCGCCGATCGCTTGCCGGATTGCTGCGAGATTCTCATCCAAGAACGCCCGATCGGCTTCCGGATCGTAGACGGTTCCGTGTATGCCGCCGCCCGTCTTAATGCCCGCGAAGCCCATCTCGACCGCCTGCCGCGCGGTCTCCGCGTCGCCCGCGTGGGTATAGGTGCGGATTCGATCGCGGACAGCGCCGCCTAGCAGCATATAGACGGGAACGTTGCATATCTTGCCGAGAATGTCCCACAGCGCCTGGTCGATGCCGCTGATCGCGGACATGTGGACGAAGCCGCCCTTCCAGAAGCCGTGGCGGTACATCTTCTGCCAGATCTTCTCGATCTGGCGGGGATCCTCCCCGATCACGCTGCGCTCCGCCAACAGTTGAATAGACTGCTGGACCGCCAGCTCTTGCCCTTCGACGCTGGCTTCTCCCCATCCGTGCACGCCTTCGTCCGTCATGACTTTGACGAAGAGCCAGTTCTGTCTAAGGGTCCCTACCAAGAACGTTTTTACCTCTGTTATTCTCATGTGCCACTGCTCCCTCCGCTCGTCACGGCGTGACGACGATTTTCACGCTGTTGCCTTTATCGTACCGGCACATCTGCATCGCTTCGCCGATCTCGGCGAGTTTCACCGTATGCGAGATCAATACGTCGCCTGGAATCGTGCCGTTCTTAAGCAAGCCCAGTACCATCGGGTAATAGAGCGCCGGGCTGGCGAAGCTGGCGCGCAGCTGCAGCTTGCGCAAGTGAAAGTCGTTGGCGTCGAACTGAATCACGCCATCGCTGCCGAAGCCGATGTAAGTCAGAATGCCGCCGTAGGCGAGCAACCGAAGCGTATCGGGCAGATGGTGAACCGGTGCCGTCATGAGCACGATATCGAACTGGCGATGCAGCTCCTTCAGGTCGGCCATGTCCGTCGACAGCTCAACGGTCTCCGCGCCGAGCTGTCGCGCTGCGGCAAGGCGCCGCTGGTTGCTGGGCTTGCCGATGCATACGACCCGCTCCGCTCCGCTTCGCAAGGCGAGCGGAATGGCCATGAGGCCGATCGGACCGGGCCCGACCACGCACACGCGATGCCCGAACCCGATGCCGGCGGTCTTCACCATATCCATGGCGACACCGGCCGGCTCGGTCAAGCATGCAACCTCCGGGGTCAACCCCTCATACTTGACCGCGCTGCAAGCAGGCGCGATCATATAGTCGCTGAACCCGAGCGACGGACCTGCCTGCCAGAAGTTCAGTGCCTTGTTGCAGCGGTCCACCCAGCCGTTCCGGCAATAATCGCATGTGCCGCAGAAGCCCGAAGATTCCAGCACGACTGTATCTCCAGGCTTCAGACTGCCGCAGTGCGCGCCGACCGCGACGATCCTTCCTGCGATCTCGTGCCCGAACGGCTGCCACGAGTCCATGCCCGCCTCCGCGCTGTTCAAGTCGCTCCCGCAGATGCCGCAGGCCTCGACTTGGATGAGCACATGGTCGTCCGGCGGGGTATCGGGCAGCTCCACTTCCCGAATCTCAACTTCCCACGGCGATCTTAGATAAGCGCTTCGCGTCCGCATGCCGCACCTCCCTGTCATTCATCCTCATGTACTGCCTCAATTCGGCTTCAGCCCGTCTTCCGGCTGACATTGCTCGCGGAATCTGCCAGGCGTGCTGCCGACCACCTTCTTGAACACCTTCATGAAATGCTGGGGATTCTCGTATCCGACTTGGTTCGCGACAATCGGCACGGACATCGACGGATGATGCGCGAGCAGTTCCTTGGCCTTATCCATCCGATATTCCTGCAAATACTGAATAAACGACAGTCCGACCTCGTTCTTGAATAAGGAGCTGATGTAGCTGGGGTGCAGATCCGTCAGCTCGGACAGGCTCTCCAGCGAGAGGTCCTGTTGGTAATGGCTATGGATGTGCTTCAGCACCTTCTCGATGTGACTACAGTACCCCGGCGGAGACGCATCTTCATCCCGCCGACCCGTATGCTTCAGCTCATCCATAATCTCGTTAGCGACCCTCTTCAGCAAGGTCAACAGCTCCAGCTTATCGATCGGCTTGAGCAAATAATCGATGACCGATAGCCGCAAGGCTTGCTTGGCATACGCGAACTGGTCGTATCCCGTTAGAATGATGAACCGTTCGCATAGCTGCTCTTCTTTGGCTTTGGCGATGAATTCAAGACCGTTCATTTCCGGCATCGTTATATCCGTAATGATGACATCAGGCTTGAATTCGGACAAGAGGGACAGCGCCTCGAATGCGTCTTGCGCGCTTTCGATATGGGTGAACGGCGTATTCCCTTCCCGCAAAATTTTCAGAATCCCTTGAAGGATGACCAGCTCATCATCGACTACTAGAAGTTTCAACATCAGCTAACATCCCTTTTCTTGCTCAAGATTAGGTTGAATGTCGTGCCCTGCCCTTCTTGGCTTGCAACTTCCAGGCGCGAATCGTCGCCGTAGAACGCCTTGACGCGCTCGCTCACGTTGAAGAGACCATGGCCGCCTTCGCTCGTCGATAACGCCTCGATGTCCACGACCCGATTCAGCACCTGCCTGACGGTCCGCAGCCGCTCTTCGGTCATGCCGGTACCGTTGTCGGAGATGCCGATGTATACGTACTGCTCGTCTTCGCGGATCGTGATCCGAATCTCGCAGAACCTTCTCGTCGTAGACAATCCGTGGACGATGCAATTCTCGACGAGCGGCTGCAGGATGAATCTCGGACATGCGATTCGTGCGGTATCTGCAGCGATATCGTAACGGTATTCCAGACGCCTGCCCAATCGGCTCTTATGAATCTTCAAGAAATGGTCGATGTAATCCATCTCGTCGCTCAGCTTAACTTCGTCGTCGTCGTTCGATAGGCTGTACCGCATCAATTGGCCGAACGAGAACGCCACATCGGCGACATCATGGTCGTCGTTGACTTCGGCCAGCATCCGAATGGTCTCCAGCGTGTTGTACAAGAAGTGCGGCTTCACTTGCGCCTGCAACACTTTATAGGCCGCTTCCTTACGCAGCAGTTCCGAACGTTGGATCTTGTTCACGAGATCATCGATGCGCAGCAGCATCGTATTGTACGTATTCGTCAGATAACCGATCTCATCCTGATCCTGCCGCTGGTCGATCGTGATGAAGTTGTTCTCGCCCACGTGCCGCATATGCCGGGCCAATCGCAAGAGCCGCTTCGTAATGGACGACGCCAGCATGTAATACAGGCCGGACAGCAGCAAGAGCAGGCCGGTAATGGCCATGTATAGATAGGTTCGCTTCTCGTTCAGATTGACGAATACATCCTCCGCGTGACTCACGACGGCGATCTTCACGCCCAGCTCGCTAATGAATAGATGGTTCACGATCTGGCCTTCATTCTCGAGGTAGAAGTAACCCGGGTTATCCTCCTGTACACGCCTTAGCAGCTCCGGGTCCAGTTCGGCCTTATGCATGTCGCGAGGGAAGACGTACACCTCCGCACGCCCCTCGTTGCTAAGCGTCTGAATGAACCGGTTCTCCAGGCTCTGATCGACTTGTATCGCTAGGACACCGACCTGCCTCGTGAATCGATCCGTGTAGAGGTTCTGGTAAAATACCATCGACCACTCCTGCGAGCTCGACTGGTTATACGACCATTGCCCCTCCCCCGGCGTAAGCGCTTCGATCTCCCCGCGAACATGCGCCGGCAAATCTCCCCGTTCCACGATCTGGTCGGGGACGCGGAACACTCGTTCATCGTCCTTATAGATGCGAATGTCCTTAATATTGGAGTTGCCGTACAGGGCAAACGACAGCAGCGGGCTGATGTCCTTCCGGAAATTGTAGACATACTCCAGCTCCGACTCGTAGAGCCCGCTCAAATACTGAATGACAATCGGATTGTATTGGAACAGGACGTAATTCGATTCGAGCTGCAGCAGATCCATCCTCAGGTTGGAATACGCCTGCTCGATAATCTGCTGCTTGCCGGAAGCATAGTCCTCGATCATGCTCTCGTACAGCTGGTTATAGTAGTAGAGCCCGAAGCCGATGACCGGCACGAAGACAAGCACGAAATACCCGATGACCATCTTTTTCACGATGCTAAGCCCCGAGAAGAAGAGCTTGGATAGCGCTCTCATCATATCACTTCTTCGTTTTTCTCAAGTGTAATCAATCTCTTCCCCCGCCACAACCGAATTGCAAAAATGGAAGGAGTCTCTAACGGACTCCTTCCCGTGACGCTCGATTATTCGAACTTCGCCTTCTGAACCGCGTATTCTTCCGCAGCCCATTTCTCCAGATCGGCCAACCCGATGTCATTCGCGATCTTCAGCATGTCTTGATACGCTTTCTCGGCTGCCGCTTCCGTCTCGGCCAGATAGATCTTGATTTCTTCGTTCTTCACCATATCCTCGAGCTTGTCGTAAATGACTTTCTCGTTCGTTCCGTCACGAAGCTTCACCATGCCGATTGCCGGGTTCTGTTCCGTAATCGCTTTGATCTCTTGCAGCGCTGTCGTCGTCTGCGTGCCCGGCACGTAGCTTCGCAGCCCTTCCACGATGCCGTCGGAATACAGGTACCACCACTTCAGGCCCTCTGAGTTGATATATTTCTCGTCGTTGACGTCATACTTGAATTCCGGATACCCGTCGGCATGCCAATTCCACTGCTCGCCCTCGATGCCGAACATGACGAGCTCCTTGCCTTCCTCGCTGGCCAAGTACTCCAGGAATTGAATCGATTTCTCCGGATTCTTGTTCGCCTTCGTAATGTAGACGCCGGAGAATCCGGTGCCCGTGCCCAGGTTATAGGCCGTGTCCGTCAAGGCGGAAGGAATCATCGTAAATTCATAGTCGGATCCGGCATTGTTGCGTTCCGCAAGGCTGACGGTATGCATGTGGGCGAAAGCCTTGCCCGTCTTGGCATATTCGTCGTCGATCTGATCGTTGCTGTACGTGAAGTTCTCGGCCAGGATGTATCCGTTTCTGTACAGGCTATTCATGAATTTATAGAATTGCAGCATGTTCGGATTCGTAATGTCGTAGCGCAGCTTGCCGTCGGCCGCTTCATACCACGCGCTGTGCGGCGGGATGCCGTATTGCATCTTGAAGTATTGCGGGATCCACTCGATATCCATCGTGAGCGGCACCATATCCGGGTACGTCGCCTTGGCCTTCTCCAGCGCGGCGACAAAGTCATCCATCGTCTTGATCGGAGGCAGGCCCATCTCATCCATCAGGTCTTGGCGAACCGCGATCCCCGGGTTACCGTCATTGCCCAATGCATTCGGGTTAGCGGCCCATTCCTCCGGCGTTGCATAGGCGTTCAGGACCGTATACATGGCGCCGTCCGGCGAAGTATTGACCGCCACGCGGTTAGGCGCGATCTCGAAGTTCGGCGCATATTCCTTGATCAGTTCATGCCAATCATACGAAAGCTCAGGCGTTTCAAGCCGTGGTTCTCTCACCGTGAACACCAGATCCGGCAGGTCGCCGGAAGCGATCATCAGCGGCAATTGCTCCGTATCCGCGGCAACGGTCACGTTCAGCTTCACGCCCGTACGCTTCGTCAGCTCCTCCGCGATCGTCCCCGCCCATTCCGTCATGGGGTACCACGTGTGGTTAATGAACAGCGATAACTCGACAACCTCTTCCGACTTCTCGCCGTCGTTATTCTGCGTCTGCGCGGCATCATTCGTCTTAGGCGCCGAAGAGCTCCCGCTGTTATTGTTGTTGTTGCCTGACGTACATGCAGCGAGCAGCATCAGCATGAGCGATAAGACCACGACTGCGCTAATTCCTTTTTTCATAGCGAACCCTCCCGATTATATGATGTCTATATCAAAGCTTCATCGCTTTAATACCGTTTACCCCTTCACCGAGCCGATCATGATTCCCTTGACGAAGTACTTCTGCAGAAAAGGATATACGCAGACGATCGGCGCGATCGACACGACCATGGCGGTTACCTGCAGCGAGTAGCTCGTCACGTTGGATGCCCCGGCTGCCGCCGCGATCGACTCCGTCGGCACTTGACTCTTGTTGATGATCTCCATCATGCGATAGGTCAACGTTCGGAGTGCGTTATCCCGGACGAAATACGCCGAGTCCAGCCAAGAATTCCATTGTCCCACGCCGGTGAACAGTGCCATCGTCGCCAGCAGCGGCTTGGATACGGGCAGAATGATGCGATAGAATATCGTGAACTCTCTCGCCCCGTCGATCGTGGCCGATTCCTTCAGGTCGTTCGGGATTTCCCGGAAGAAGGAGATCGCGATCAGGAGGAAAAAGGTGTTGAGCAGCGACGGGATGATGTACACGCTGAACGTATTGAGCAACCCCAGCGAACGCAGGACGACGTAATACGGAATCAATCCTCCCGAGAAGTACATGGCAAAAATGACGATGATGAAATAGTAGTTCTTGAATACCAAGTCCTTATGCGACAGCCCGTAAGCGACGCAGCTCGTAAACAGGATGCCCGCGATCGTGCCGATTACCGTTCGCATCACGCTTGTGCCCAGCGCGGTCATCCACTTCTTCTGTTCGAAGAAGGTGGCATAGTTCTCTAAGGTGAATTCGCTGGGCCACAGGTAAGAGCCGCCCAATAAGGAATCCGTCCCCGAGTTGAACGAGGTAATCAAGAGATAATAAAACGGATATAACGTCGATAGCAATATGATGGTCAATAGAAAGTAGTTGATTCCGTCAACGACTATGTCCTCTGCGCTCTTACGCTTGAACATCGCTCACCCTCCTCTCGGATCCGTTAGAACAGCCCTGAACCTGTCACCCTTTTGGCAATATAGTTGCTGCTAAAAATCAGTATGACGGATATGACGGACTGAATGAGATCGATCGCGGCCGCGTAAGAATACCGTCCCTGCGCCAAGCCGACCTTGAACGCGTACGTCTGCACGATCTCCGACGTATCGTTATTGCTGGCATTGCCGAACAGAAACGCTTGTTCAAAGTTCGAACCGACCAAGCCCCCGCCGAGAATGCTGCCGATCGTTAGAATCAAGACGACCACTACCGTTCCCTTGATTCCCGGGATCGTAATATGCCAGATGCGTGCCAATCTGCCGGCTCCGTCGATCTGTGCAGCTTCGTATAGCGCGGGATTGATGCCGGCGATCGCCGCCAAGAAAATAATCGCCCACCATCCGGCTTCCTTCCACATCGCGCTCCCGACCGCCAGCCCCCAGAAGTAGTTGGCGCTCGTCAGAATCGGCAGCGGTTTATCGATCCAGTCCATCGCGACCAGGATCTTATTGATGAGCCCGACGTTGCTGGAGAAGAACGTGAAGCCCAGTCCGAGCACCACGACCCAAGAGATGAAGTGGGGCAGGTAGCTTGCCGTCTGCACGATCCGCTTGAACGCCATGTTCCTCACTTCGTTCAACATAATGGCGAACAGGATCGGGACCGGAAACGTGAAGATCACTTTCAGGAAGCTAAGCACCAGCGTGTTGCGCACGATATCATAGAACTTGTAATCGTTGTAGAACTCGCTGAAGTATTTGAACCCTGCCCATGGGCTCGTGAAGATCCCTTTGATGCCCGAGACGATGGAATACTCCTTGAAGGCCATCAGAATGCCGAACATCGGCGTGTAGGCGAATATCAGCAGGAACGCGATGCCGAGCCAGACGAATACATGAAGGCTTCGCTGCTTCTTGAAGCGCTTCCAAACAGAGTTGTTATTGACAATCACTGGCGAATCTATCCTGCTTGGGGTCGTTTGCATCCGGCGATCTCTCCCTTCGTAATCATTATAGGAGCTTCGCGCTGCCTCCCGACAGTCAACATTTTATAGAAGGGAATGTGCATTTTTAAGATTTTGTTGTAAGCGATTACATGGTGAGGGAATACGTCTGGCCCGTCTTCGTATGCCACTCGACCTTCTTGTTGCCGTAATGGATCACGCATGGGTTGCCGTGATCGGAACGAAGATGGAGCTGCGCCAGCTTGCCGTCTATCCACGTGAAATCCAGCTCGAATCCGCCCCTCGCACGCAGTCCCTTCACCGAGCCGTCCGCCCATTGATCCGGCAATGCCGGGAGCAGATCGATTTCGTATACGGCTTGGGCGGCATCGTACCGGGCACGGCTCTGCAGGAGCATCTCGGTGATCCCTGCCGCGCCGCCGAAATTGCCGTCGATCTGCATCGGCAGCGG
Organism: Bacillota bacterium; assembly: GCA_023386495.1. Classification (GTDB taxonomy): domain Bacteria; phylum Bacillota; class Bacilli; order Paenibacillales; family Paenibacillaceae; genus Paenibacillus_I. Next base: position 32,384 of record JAEWJS010000014.1, read on the forward strand.
CGGGCGAAGATTCAGCAGGTTCGGATTGGCGGATTGCGAGATTAACGTGATGAGCCGGCGATGTGCCATGATTGGGTCACGCAAGTGCGCATGCAGCGCGATGCGCCATGCGGCAGGCCACGCGCCATAGTCTTGATTCCCGCGAAGCTCCAGGCTTCTCCCCACGGCAGCCGCCAGCGCGGGGGTATGCCGTGCCGAGATTTGATTGCCGGGGTACAGGCCGTACAGATGCGACACATGGCTGTTATGGTCATCCGGGCGATCCCAGTCCTCTGCCCACTCCTGCAATTGGCCGTATTGCCCGATCTGCATGTCGGGCAGTCGAAGCAGCGTCTGCTGCAGCCGCTCGCGCCAAGCTTCATCCTCGTCCAGCAGCTTCGCTGCCACGATGCATCGCTCGAATAGATCCCGGATGAGTTGAATGTCGAGCGTAGCCGCGCAGGTGAGATACCTTCTGCGGTTCTCGCGATCGATATAGTGATTCTCCGGCGAGTACGACGGGTTCGTCACCAACAGCCCTTCAAGCTTCGATCCTGCAGGTGCCTCGACCAGGAAATCGAGCACGAATGCGGCCGCATCGCGAAGTACCGGATAAGCGCGCTCTCGCAGAAAATGGGGGTCCGGGGCATACTCGTAATGGTCCCAGAGATGCTGCGCCAGCCATACGCCGCCCATCGGCCATACGCCTGCATCGGCGTCTACGGGGGCGGACCCTCTCCACAGATCGGCATTATGATGAACGACGAAGCCTCCGCAGCCGTAATGCACGGCAGCCGTCTCCGCGCCCGTCACTCTCAGATCGTCGATAAGATCGAACAAGGGCAGATGGCATTCCGATAAATTGCCGCTCTCCGCTGCCCAGTAATTCATCTGCACGTTAATATTCGTCGTCCACTTGCTGCCCCAGAGCGGGAACGGCTCCGCGTTCCAGATTCCTTGAAGGTTCGCGGGCTGCCCTCCGGGCCGCGAAGACGAGATGAGCAGATACCTCGCATAGTGGTAGTAGAGCGCCGCCAGCCCTGGATCCTCCGTGTCCTCAATCGTCTCGATTCGGCGATCGGTCGGCACGGCGTCCCCTTGCCGATCGCCGAGCTCGAGCTGCACGCGCCGGTACAAGCGTGAATAATCCCCCACATGCCGTGCGGCGAGCTCCTCGAACGATCGGTCTTGCAACGCCGCGAAGTACCCGTCGATTGCCTCGGCGGGATTGCCTTCGATGTTCCGGTAGTCCACGTAGCTGGTCGCGCCCGTAATGATGAGCACGACGGCATCCGCATCCCGAATCTGCAGCCGCTCGCCGGCGAAGTGGACGCTGCCGCCCTCCGGAATCGCCTCCAGGCTAGCTTGGAATCTTAGGCCATCCCCGTCCCAGCCGGCGATCCAGCTGCGCTTCGCTTCGTCGCGTCGGCCTATGCATCCACTCAGCGAGAGCCGACGTCCGCCATCCGACGTGACTCGTGCCCCGGGATAGATCGTCTCCATCGCGGCATCCACGTTGATCCGCTGCCGTTCGCTTGCCGACAGGCGAATGATGATCGCTTGATCGGGGTGCGAGCAGAAGGCTTCCCGCGTATACGCGACCCCGTCCGCTTCATAGCGGACCGTATGCATCGCCTGTTCCAGGTCAAGCTCCCTGCGATAGTTGCTGCTATTGTGCAGGCCCGGAATATCCAGCAGCACGGAGCAGAAGGGGACGTAGGCCTGCTGGCAATACGGCTCTCCCCTCATCTTGTCGCTGAACAATTGCTGCGCCTGTTCGATCTCGTCGTTGAAGATATGCTCCCTAACCGCTTGAAGATGGCCGGCAGCCCCCGGTTGGTTGTAATCATGCGGCCCGCCTGACCAGAGCGTCTCTTCATTGATCTGAATCGTATCGCGGGCGGTACCGCCGTACAGCATCGCGCCGAGCCGGCCGTTGCCGATCGGCAGCGCCTCCAGCCATTCCGATGCGGGCTTGTCATACCACAGCTTCATGTCCACTCATCCTCTCTTCAGCAAGTTAACGATGCGCTTACCCGTCATTATAGGGGAGGGGGATGACGCAACATAGTAACGGATTATAAGATCGGAATGTCAATTTTACAGATTTTTATGGAAGCGATTACATGAATGGTCGACGCAAAAAGAGCAGCCGTCAACTAGGCGGCTGCCCTTCTTCGACGCGTATTTACTTAATGAACCCGAGCAGCATCTCGCGGATCACCTTGGACGCGACGATCTGCGTCTGCTCGGTCGGGTCATACGCCGGCGCTACCTCGACAAGGTCGCAGCCGACGACGTTCACGCCGGAGCGCGCGATCGCGTGCACCGCTTCGAGCAGCTCCTTGGACGTGATGCCGCCCGCTTCCGCCGTGCCGGTACCCGGCGCGCAGGACGGATCGAGCACGTCGATATCGATCGTCAGGTAGACCGGACGTCCCGCGAGGGAAGGCAGCACCTGCTTCAGCGGCTCCAGCACCTCGAACGGGTAGAAGTTGATGTTCTCGCGAGCATACGCCCACTCCTCGCGGGAGCCGGAACGGATGCCGAATTGATAGATGTTGTTGCCGCCCATCAGGCCGGCTGCCTTGCGCAGCGGCGTCGAGTGGGACAGGGGCTCGCCCTCATAGTTCTCGCGCAGGTCCGCATGCGCATCGAAGTGAATGATCGCAAGATCCGGATACTTCGCGTACACCTCGCGGAAGATCGGCCACGAGACGAGATGCTCGCCGCCGAGGCCGACCGGCATCTTGCCGTCGGCCAGCACGCCGCGCACGAATTCGCCGATGATGTCCAGGCTGCGGGCCGCGTTGCCGAACGGCAGCAGCAGATCGCCGGCATCGAAATATTCGATGTCCTCGAGGCTGCGGTCTAGATAAGGGCTGTATTCCTCGAGCCCAATCGACACCTCGCGGATGCGCGGCGGGCCGAAGCGCGAGCCCGGACGGAAGCTGACCGTGAAGTCCATCGGCATGCCGTAGATGACCGCCTTGGATGCCTCGTAGTCGTCGGAGCTCAGAATGAACACGTTGCCGGAATATTTTTGATCGAGTCGCATGTTCGCTTGTCTCCTCTACTTCACGAGATCCTCGACGAACTTCGGCAGCACGAATGCCGCCTTATGAAGCCGCGGGGAGTAGTATTTGGTGTCGAGCTCCGGAATCGCCGTCTCGTCGACTTGGAGCGGATCGTGCTTCTTGCTGCCCATCGTGAACGTCCAGAGGCCGCTCGGATACGTCGGCACGTTCGCCCAGTAGGTGCGCACGATCGGGAACACTTCGCGCACGTCGCGGTTCACGCTCTTGATCAGATCGGCCTTGAACCAAGGGTTGTCCGTCTGCGCGACGAACATGCCGTCTTCCTTGAGCGCCTCGTAGATCCCTTGATAGAAGCCGCGCGTGAACAAGTTCGCCGCAGGGCCTACCGGCTCGGTCGAGTCGACCATGATGACGTCGTACGTATTCTTGTGATCGTGGATATGCATAAAACCGTCGTTGACGATCACCTCGACGCGAGGGTTGTCCAGCTCGGCCGCGATGTTCGGCAGGTATTGCTTCGAATATTCGATGACCTTGCCGTCGATGTCGACGAGCACCGCCTTCTTCACCTTCGGATGCTTCATGATCTCGCGGATAACGCCGCCGTCGCCGCCGCCGACGACCAGCACATGCTCCGGATTCGGATGCGTGAACAGCGCCGGATGCGCCACCATCTCATGGTAGACGAACTCGTCCTTGTCCGTCGTCATAACCATGCCGTCAAGCAGGAGCATCGTGCCCCACTCTTCGGTCTCCACCATGCCGAGGTCTTGGAAGTCCGTCTGCTCGCGAACGTACGTCTCCTTCAGCTTCATCGTGATGCCGTAGCTGTCGGTCTGTTTCTCCGTGAACCAAATATCTGTCATGGGTCAGTCCCCTTCTTTCCTCTGCGAATTGAATCAAGTCATCAAGTTGTATTATAGGGAATCAAGTGGAAAAAGCAACCTTCTTGCCCCCGCAGCGCGAAAAATTAACAAACGTGCGCATCGGCGTGAATAGCGGCGTCTTCCATTTTCCATACTAAGGAAGAAGGATGGGAGATTCCTATCCAAGGGACTGCCGCGAAGGGAGCTGCCGCCGATGGCTAAGCAGAACGAGACCAAATCCGAGCGTACGGCCAAAATGCGCAAGAAGCTGCTCCGGCGGGAGAAGCGGCGCGTTCGCGCTGCCCGCCTGCTGTTCTGGGCGAAGGCGACAGGCGTCATGGCGCTGCTAGGCGTGTTCGCGCTGATCGGCTCGCTGATCTACCTGCGCGGACAGTCGCTCCCGGCCTCCTCGGTCAGCCAGACGTCGCAGATGCTTGACGTGCACGGGAACGTGATCGACACGTTCCATGCCGGGGAGAACCGCCGCTCGGTCGCGCTGAAGGATATCTCGCCCTATGCGGTGCAGGCGACGCTGGCGATCGAGGACAGGCGGTTCTACGATCATATGGGCTTCGACATTCGGGGAATGGGCCGCGCCGCGCTCGTGAATCTGCAGAGCCTGTCCAAGAAGCAGGGTGCCAGCACGCTCACGCAGCAGCTCGCGCGCAACCTGTACCTCACGCACGAGCGGACATGGAGGCGCAAGCTCAAGGAGGCTGCGTACACGGCGCAGCTGGAGATGACCTACAGCAAGGACGAGATTCTCACCTTATATATGAATCAGATCTACTACGGCCACGGCGCCTATGGCATCGAAGCGGCGGCAGACCGCTACTTCGGCAAGCATGCCAAGGAGCTGACGCTCGCCGAGAGCGCGATGCTCGCCGGCGTGCCGAAGGGGCCGAAGTATTATTCGCCTTACTTCAATATGAAGAATGCCAAGGATCGGCAGCTGACGATCCTGGATGCCATGGCCGCGGGCGGTGTCATTACCCAGGCGGAGGCCGACCAGGCGTACGGCGAGCTGCTAAACTTCAAGCCGCTGAATAACGAGGAAGACGGCTTCGCGCCGTACTTCCGCGACTATATTCGATTAGTTGCCGTCGATAAGCTCGGCATCGACGAGCATGCGCTGAACGAAGGCGGCATTCGGATCTACACGACGCTGGACCCGGCTGCGCAGCTCGCCGCGGAGGATGCGGTCAAGGCCGGCTTCCCGGCCGATTCCGAGCAGCAGGCCGCGCTGATCTCGATCGATCCGAGAAGCGGCCAGATCAAGGCGATGGTCGGCGGGCGCGACTACAAGACGAACCAATATAACCGCGTCTTCGCCCAGACGCGCCAGCCCGGCTCCTCGTTCAAGCCGTTCGTCTACCTGACGGCGCTCGAGCACGGCATGACGCCGCTGGCGAAGTTCAAGAGCGAGCCTACAGTCTTCACCTACGACGAGGGCCGCGAGACGTATGAGCCCAGCAACCATAACGACCGCTATTTCAATGCGGAGATTGACATGCGGACGGCGCTTGCCAGCTCGGATAATATCTACGCCGTGAACACGATCATGGCCGTCGGGCCGGAGCAAGTGATCCAGACGGCGCGGCGCTTCGGCATCGACACCCCGCTGAAGCCGCTCCCTTCGCTCGCGCTGGGCACCTACCCGATCAGCCCGTTCGAGATGGCCTCGGCGTTCGGCGCCTTCGCGAACGGCGGTATCCTGGTCGATCCGGTCGCCATTCTGCGGATCGAGGACCACAGCGGCCGCGTGCTCTACGAGGCGGCGCCCGTCGAGACGCGCGTAGCCGATCCGGCGCATGCCTACGTCATGACGCATCTCATGGAGAGCGTGTTCGAGCCCGGCGGGACCGCGAACCGGGTATCCGCCGCAATCAAGCGGCCCGTCGCCGGCAAGACCGGCACGACCGCGAACGACGCCTGGCTCGTCGGATACACGCCCGAGCTCGTGACCGCGGTCTGGGTCGGCTACGACAAGAACCGCAGCATCTCCCAGGCCGAGGCCCATCGCGCGGCGCCGATCTTCGCGGCCTACACGGAGAAGGCGCTCGAGAACGTGCCGCCGAAGCTGTTCACCGTGCCCGAGGGCGTCGTCACCGTCTATGTCGATCCGGCGACCGGCATGCTCGCGTCGGAGAGCTGCCCGGACCGGCGGCTCGAATCGTTCGTCGCCGGCACCGAGCCGACCGAGATCTGCGGCGATCACCGCACGGACGCCGGCGATGAAGGGACGGAAGGCTCGGACGAGCATGCCGAGGACGCCAAGGCGCATAAGCATCGCTCATGGTGGGGCGATCTGAAGCGCTGGTGGCAGGGATAGCGGCTGGTTAGTCGACAAAAGAAGAACCGTCTAGGATTCGTTCTGATCCCTGATGGTTCTTCTTTATTTATGGAGGTGACTCCATCGGTGCCGCAAGAGGCAGCCATTCTAACGGACACAGCAGACGTTAAATCGCCCATTGATGGCATTCGTCAAACGTAACGGACACGGAGGACCTTATTCGGGCAACGGCGCTCCCATTTACCCAATTTCGCTGAAATAATGTCTCTCGTGTCCGTTACAATTTGAAAACCCCTGATTTTCGCCGACTAGCTGTTCCTGTGTCCGTTAGAACTCCACCATGCGGGCTCCGCTCCATCGTGCGGTCGCCGCTGTATCGTGCGGTCTCCTCTCCATCGTGCGGTCCCTGCTCCACCATGCGGGCTCCTCTCCACCGTGCGGTCTCCTCTCCATCGTGCGGTCTCCTCTCCACTCCAGCGCCCTGTAGCATTGCCATTCCGCTGAAGCGCTGCCTCATCTCATCGCGCCCGATGAAGCAGGAGGCAGCCATTCTAACGGACACAGCAGACGCTAAATCGCCCATTGATGGCATTCCTCAAACGTAACGGACACGGAGGACCTTATTCGGGCAACGGCGCTCCCATTTACCCAATTTCGCTGAAATAACGTCTCTCGTGTCCGTTACAATTTATTAACCCCTGATTTTCGCCGAATAACTGCTCCTGTGTCCGTTAGAACTCCACCATGGGGTCCCCGCTCCATCGTGCGATCGCCGCTCCACCATGCGCTCTCCGCTCCATCGTGCGGTCTCCACTCCACCTTGCGGTCTCCGCTCCACCGTGCGGTCTCCACTCCATCGTGCGCTCTCCATTCCATCTGCCTTGCAGGATTGCGCTTGCAATGCAACGCTGCCTCCTTACAACACGGCCCTCACGCGCTGCTGCCATTCGCCGCTTGACTTGGAGTCGACTCCAAGTTCTACAATGTGCTCAATCGATCGAGTACCGATTGATCCCACATTGAAGGAGGATGCACCATCATGCCTATGCACAACAATACCCATAACGAAAGCAAAGTCGCGCTCATCACCGGCGCAAGCCATGGCATCGGCCTTGCGTTGACGCGCCGGCTGCTGGCGGAAGGCTGGCAAGTCGCGGTACTGGTCCGATCAGCGATGCCCGAAGCCGACAACCGTATTCGTGACAGCCTGCGTACCGGCCGGCTTCGCGCGTACCAAGCGGAGCTCACCGACTTCGCGAGCATTCGGCAGGCGGTCGACCAGATCCGCGCCGCGGAGACGAAGCTTGACGTCCTCTTCAACAACGCCGGGGGCAGCTTCCCGGAGCTGCGCTATTCGAAGCAGGGGCGGGAGCTCCATTATGAGCTTCACGCAGTCGTACCCTACATTCTGACGATGGAGCTGAAAAGCTTGCTGGCGAACGGGGCGCATCGAACCGTCGTCAATACGTCCTCTAACGTCGTCAGGATGGTGAAGCGTCTATCGCTTGCGGAGCTGGAGCGCCCCTCCTCATTCCGCATGCTGCTCGGCCCGTACGCTGCCTCCAAGCTGGCGATGTCGCTATGGACGCAAGAAGCGGCTGCCGAACTCGCTCAGGACGGCATCGTCATCCGCAGCGCCGATCCTGGCGGCAATAATACGCTTCGCCCCGGAAAGCAGTCAGGGCTTCCCTTCTACGTGAAGCCGCTCATGCGATTCTTCTTCCCCGGACCGGAGCGCGGCGCATCGTTGCTCTACGAGGCCGCCTTCGGCGATCACGGCGGCAAGTCCGGCATCTTCCTTCTCAAGAACCGCGAGACTGCGTTGAAGTTCGCCGAGCAAGGACCAGCCATACTGGCGAGTATCCAACAGATCTATACCCACGAATACGCAGGACAGCCGGTTTGAAGCCACGCCGAGCAAGCCAGAAGCTGCGCCCGCATCATGCGGCGCGCAGCTTCTCTGGTCCTGCATATGATGCGCGAATGAATCCCGCCGCGCCTTAGCTGCCCTGCTGCTTCGGCTGCCGAGCAAGCAGCCTTCTGATCGGATCGGCATCGGACGGCGGATTCTCGCAGAAGCCGCGCGCATTCAGCTTCGAGTCGATCAGCTCGAGCACCTGCTGCAGGTCCGCGATCTGCTGCTCGATCGAGCTTCGATGGATCAGCATCCGCTCGTACAGCTCCGGATACTCCGCAGGCAGATGCGGCTCCATCGCAACGCGGAGGAACGGCTTCATCTCTTCAAGCGGCATCCCCGTCTTCCTCAGGCAGACGAGGAGCTTCATCGTGCGAATGTCGCTCTCCCCGTATACCCTGTGCGTATTCGGCTTGCGCTCCGCGCGGGGCAGCAGTCCGATCTTCTCGTAATACCGGATCGTATCCTCTGTCAATCCCGCCTCGCGCGCCGCCTCTCGAATCGTGTACGCATTCCCGCCGCCTGCCGCGTCCTCCACGACCGGCGAAACCTCCGCGCTTTTCGCACCCTCTTCGACTGTCCGTGCTGTCTTGGCCATGTTCATTCCCCCTGTTCCGGCACGATCCGAAGCAGCCACGGCAGCAGCGCATAGATCGCCGCCATGTAGGCGAGCACGAGCGGAACGCGCCAACCGCGATCCAGATCGACCCATCCCGTCACGGTCATTATCACGATCGGAGCGGAACCGATCAACAACGCTACCGTCCATCGGCTGCCAGCCTTCGCGTTATGCCGCTGCCCGCATCCACCGCAGGTTACCTTATAAGATAGCGCCTTATAGTACTGCTTCAAGCCGAGCGCTGTTCCGCAGCCCGCACAGCATTGCCTCCGCATCCGACATCCGCCCCCTAACGCAGCGTACTTTTCAACCACATACCCTAATCCTACCATATAAGGAAGCCCACAACACCGCGCATCGCGCAAAAAAACCCCCGCGTTACCGCACCATTCCGGCACGGCCCGCACAGGGGTTCGTTCCTGCACCTGCAGCCTACAACAGTTATCCCTCCAGCGCAGCCTTCAGCTGCTCCGGCGAGCGCTCCCACCATTCCGCGTTGTGGCTGACCAGCAGCGTCTTCAGCGCGGACTTCTCGGTGTCTGACAGTCCTTCCAGCACGAAGCGGCGCTTCAGCGCGTAGTCCAGCTTGTTCACGTGGTCGGCGAGAATCTTCCAGCCGCGCCGCGCCTCCGGATTGACGATCATCTCGCAGGCCGTCGCGCCGGCATAATACTGCCCTTCCTCATTGCGGTCCACGGCTACCCAGACGATCCAGCACTTGCGGCCGCCCTCCGGCACCTCGTCCTTATTCGGCAGGAACTTGATCCCCTTCTCGACTCTGCTCTTCGCATGCATCGCGCCGATATCGATATACGCTTCATCCCCGTCGATGATGACGGGCGATACGTTGTTCAGGTCGATCGAGCCTGCGCCGAAGCCCTTATGCTCCTTATTGCTGACGACGTTGAACGCCAGGCTCTTCTTCTCTTTCTTCTCCGGTCCGCCGCCTTGCCCTTGCTGCTCCACGAACACACCCCTTCCAATCCCCGATTGCCGCGAATTTCGCGCCGCTGCTAGGCTTGCCCCAGCTGCTCGCACATTAATTCCATTTTAGCTAATAATCCTCGAAAAGCAAACATATACATGCCTTAGATGCTTGTCAATGGGAGGTAATCGGTCCATGTATTCACGTCTAATTATCCGTCTATCGCTCTTCGCTGCGACTGTACTGTTGGTCATGGCCGTTGTCGGACAGGGCTTCGGCGAAGCATGGCTGTCGCAATACACCTACGCCGCATCGGCTCCCGTATTCGCCAAGCCTATCCCGCCTGCAGCCACGCCTCCCAAGACGAAGCCTTCCGTTCAGCCCCAAGAGCCGGAGACCGTGCAGAAGCCGAAGCCGGTGGCGCTCTCGAAGCGCATTACCGAATACCATATCGACGTTCGCCTGCACGAGCAGGAGCGCAAGCTTCGCGGCACGCAGACCGTCACTTGGAACAACCCCGGCAAGAACGCGGTGTCTGAGCTGTACTGGCACCTGTACCCGAACGCCTTTGCCGGACCTGACACGACGTTCATGCGCGAATCGGGCGGCAAGCTTCGCAGCGACAAGGCAACCGCTGCCAGCGTCGGCTCCATGAAGCTCGAGACGTTGACGACCGATAACGGGAGCAACCTGCTTCCCCGTCTCCACCACGTGCAGCCGGACGACGGCAACAAGCACGACCTGACGCTGGCCAAGCTGCGGCTGCCCGAAGCCGTGCCGGCAGGCGGCAGCATTACGCTGAAGATGAGCTTCGAGGTGCAGCTTCCTGCCGTGTTCGCGCGGATGGGCTACGCCGGCGATTTTGTCATGGCCGGCCAATGGTTCCCCAAGCTGGCCGTCTACGAGCCAGCCGGGACGCGGGGACGCGCCGTCGAAGGCTGGAACATGCATCAGTACCACGGCAACTCGGAGTTTTATAGCGACTTTGGCATCTACAATGTCCGCATCACCGTCCCCGAAACGCATAAGGTGGCGGCCACCGGCTTCCTCACGAAGCCTGCGACGCTTGCGGACGGACTCAAAACGTACCATTATTACGCCGATGACGTGCATGATTTTGCCTGGGCGTCCTCCCCTGACTTCATCGTCTCGGAAGAGCCATTCTCCGCACCCGGCATTCCCGGCGTACGGATCAAGCTGTACCTCGACCCGATGCACGCGCACTTGAAGGAACGCTATATGCATGCAGCCAAGTCGTCGCTTGCGAAGTACGCCGAATGGTACGGTCCCTATCCGTACTCCACGCTCTCGATCGTCGTCCCGCCGAAGGGCGGCAATGGCGCAGGCGGCATGGAATACCCGACCCTGATCACGTCATTCGCGGCCGTGGACGAGAGCCCGGGATTCAATCTCGAACGGACGGTCGTGCACGAGGTCGGCCATCAGTATTGGTACGGCATGGTCGCTACGAACGAATTCGAAGAGGCCTGGCTCGACGAGGGCTTCACGAGCTACGCCGAGGATAAGGTCATGGAGACGGTGTACGGCATCGAACCGAACCTGCCGGTCGAATCGAGCTATATGACGAACCCCGCCCCGCTGAAGCAGCAGTCCTGGTCCTACCATGACAGCGATCAATACGCGGAAAATGTGTACATACGCGCCAAGCTCGTGCTCCTGGGCATCGAGAAGATCGTCGGCGAGAAGAAGATGCGGAACATTATGCGGACGTATTTTCAGACGTATAAGTTCAAGCATCCGACTACCTCCGACTTCCAGCGCGTCGTGGAACGCGTCACCGGCCAGGATTGGGACGACTACTTCGCCGCCTTCGTCTATGGCAGCGAAATGTCGGATATCTCCGTCGACACGGTTGTCGTCAAGCCGGTCAAGAAGGACGGCAAGCGGCTCTATGAGTCCTCTGTTCTCGTCAAGCGCACCGGCGGCAGCCTTGGCGCAGTGGCCATTGTCATGCAATTCGCGGACGGGACGACGATGCCGCGCATCTGGGACGGCAAAGGCACGCAGATCGAATACACCTTGACCCACACCACCCCGCTCGTCTGGGCCGTCGCCGATCCGAACCGGACGAACATGCTCGACAATAAGCATATTAACAATTTCATGAAGGCAGGACTCGAACGGCAGGAGAAGCACCGCTGGAATATCGGCATTGCGAAGCTGCTCGAATCCGTGCTCGGACGAATTGGCTGGTAGGCCGCGCTTGCGGCAGGAAGAGAATGGGGGAAGATCGAATGAAGGCACATATTAAGAGCGGCTGGAGGCGTACAGTCAGGCATTTTCCGGTCATATCGATTCTGTTCTTGTACCAGCTATTGTGGGGATTCTTCATCGTGCGCGCGGTCGAATCGGTCATCGTGCCGCTGCTGCTCAGGTACCCGGACGTGCTGGCTTCGGACGGCGCGGTTCAGCTGTTCCTGATCGAGGCGCAGTTCCAGGTGATGAAGACCGGTCTGCTGGAGCCTTACCTCTGGATGCTGGGCGGACTGTTCGGCATGCGCATGCTGCTGACGCCGCTCATCAACGCGGGCCTGTTCCATTCGCTGCACCATGCCGCTGACGGCGGCGGCACCCGGTTCTTCGCGGGCATTCGAGCGGCGTGGAAGCCGGTCTCCGCGATCTATGCGGCAGAGCTCGTCCTGCTGTTCGCCCCGCTCATCTGGCTCGTGCCGCTCGTCAACCGCGCGCTCGCGGAGAGCGCGACCTGGGCGGCGCTCGGCTGGTCCGTCATCCCCTACGCGCTCGGCTGGCTGCTGTGGTGCGCCGTCATCCGCCTTCTCTCGCTGGGCCTCCAGTTTGGCGCCGTGAGCGGCGAGCGCTTCCCCGGCTCCGTCCTGCTCGCCGCTCGAAGCTTCTTGCCGGCGGCCGGCGTCACGGCTGCGATGTGGGGAATCGGGGCGCTCGTCGGGTTTGCCTCGTCGGCCGTGTCGATGGTCTGGGCAGGACTGTTCGCGCTGATTCTGCATCAGGCACATCATTTTATCCGGACGTGGATGAAGGTGTGGACGTACGCCGCGCTCCTCGAGACATGGCAGTCCAAGCGGGGCCAAGCCTGAGGCTTGCTCAAGACAGGAATCGACAATTGAGGTGTTCATTTGTAGAACCGAAGGCCCGGGGCATCCCGGGTCTTGTCGGTTCTTTTCTGAGAACAATATTAGAATTCTCTCATAGAAGGGGACTTAAGGAGGAAATACATAGAAAATGACGAAATATTAGCGAGCAAGTTGAAATTCATAGCAGCATAATCGCCGAATTCCACGCAAGTGGAAGCGGGGGAACCACTCTGGGTGAATTGATCCCGCGTTCAGCAGCAGTCAGGCCGGACGCCGAGGGAATCATAGGGAACCTTCAACCGAACCCCACAGCTAACCTCGCAGGCACCGGAAGGGGCTTGTATTCGTGAAGAAGCTTGTCGCATCAACGGCTATCCTGCTTGCCATTGTAATGGCCATATCCACTGTAAGCGCATTCGCCAGTTCCAAGCTTAACGAGACGATCGACGTACTGATCGGTACGAAGTACAAGAGCGGCGGCACATCGACCAAGGGGTTCGATTGCTCCGGCTTCACGTCCTACGTATTCGCTAAGCTCGGCATCGAACTGCCGCGTACGTCCGCTTCGCAGTCGAAGGTCGGCAAGAAGGTAGCAAAAGAGGACCTCCAAGCCGGAGACCTCGTATTCTTCAACACCAGCGGCAAAGGCGTATCGCACGTAGGCATCTACGTAGGCGACGGCAAGTTCGCGCACTCGTCCTCCAGCAAGGGCGTGACGATCAGCGGCCTGTCCGACTCGTACTACTCGAAGCGCTACTTGGGCGCGCGCCGCGTCATGAGTGCTGACACGTATGAAGCAGTGGCAACCGACGAACCTTCCGATCTTCCGGCAGGCGACGGCGATGTCGATTAATAACCGCCTCAGGCAGACTGCGTATGCACTCTGAAGCACAAGAACCGCAAGGATTGTCCCTGCCCGGACGCCTTGCGGTTTTTTGCTGTTCGGCGACGTGTGAATGCGCGTGCGCGTGCAGGTGCAAGAGGGGCGGCTTGGTCCAAATGTTGGTATAATGGGGGAGCATCCCGTGACGCTCATGACAGCAGGCTGTCGCATGCAGACATCAGTTTCCGTTGCAACTCGTTGTACGAAATTTCGTACAACTGCTGCTCAGTCGGGTAGAGTAGAAGTGATTTCATACGATTGTTCACACAAAAATACCCCTTCGGTCAAAACATACGACGAATATGTATGATTTTTCGTTCATAGTGGGCCGAATTGCTCAATATAACTTTGGTTTGAACGAAATATCGCTCAAACTCTATCACGGTCAATTCCGACCCTTGCATAGCGATTGCAAGCAGGGGTCGTTATGAACGATCCCAATGAGGAGCTGATTCCGTGCCTTCTACCCTCCCACCCTTCCACCCTGCCCTGTCCAGCTGGTTCCGAGACGCCTTCGGTGAACCGACGAGCGTCCAGCAGGAGGCTTGGGCATCGATTCGCTCCGGACGCCACACGCTGATTGCCGCGCCCACCGGCTCCGGCAAGACGCTGGCAGCCCTCTTGCCCTGCCTCGACGATGCGGTTCGCCGGAAGCTTGACGCCGGTGCTGCCAGTGGCAGCATGGCCTCGAAGGCTTCGAATGCGAGCATCGGCGTGCAGGTGCTCTATATTACGCCGCTGAAGGCGCTCAACAACGATATCCATCATCATGTGATCGGCTTCGCGGAGACGATCGATCGGATGGCGGCAGAGGGCGGCGAGGCGTGGCCGGGGCTGCGTGCCGCTGTCCGAACCGGCGATACGACGAGCTCGCAGCGCGCGTCGATGCTGCGCCGTCCGCCGGAAGTGCTTATCACGACGCCGGAATCGCTCTTCATCCTGCTGACATCCGAGAAGGGTCGGCACATGCTCCGTACGGTGCGGCAGGTCATCGTCGACGAGATCCACGATGTCGCCGGCGACAAGCGCGGCGCGCATCTGTCGCTGTCGCTGGAGCGGCTGGCCGCGCTATGCCCGCAGCCTGTGCAGCGAATCGGCGTATCCGCGACGCAGAAGCCGATGGACCGCATCGCGCAATTCCTCGGCGGATGGGAGTCGCCTGGCGAGCCGCGTCCTGTCGTGCTCGTCGAGAGCGCCATGAGCAAGTCGATCGAGCTCACCGTTACGCTGCCGGACGACGGCCGTATGATGCGCGGCAGCGACTCTGTCTGGCTGCCGATCATGGACCGCATCGTACAATTAATCGAAGGAACCCGCTCCGTCATCATCTTCGTGAACAGCCGCCGGCTGAGCGAACGACTGACGCTGCGGCTCAATGACCACGTCGGCTACGAGATGGCGCGCTCCCATCACGGCAGCGTCTCGCGCGAGCTGCGGCTCGAAGTCGAGCGCCTGCTCAAGTCCGGCGAACTGCGGGTCATCGTCGCGACCTCCTCCCTCGAGCTCGGCATCGATGTCGGGCACGTCGATCTCGTGCTCCAGCTCGATTCGCCGCTGGATGCTGCCGCCGGCATCCAGCGAATCGGCCGTGCCGGCCATGCGGTCGGCGACGTCAGCCGCGGCGCTATCCTAGCGCGTACGAAGGGCGCGCTTCCCGAGATCGCGGTGCTCAGCCGGCTGATCCGGGAGCGCGACATCGAGCCAATCGTTCTGCCTGAGAATCCGCTGGACGTGCTCTCCCAGCACGTGGTCGCCATGGCGGCGGATGCGGATTGGACCGTGGAGGCGCTCCACGGTCTTATCTGCCGCAGCGATAGCTTCCGCAGCTTCCCGCTGGAGGAGCTGCAAGCGGCGCTTCAGGTGCTGGGCGGCTTCTACCCGTTCGCCCGGCCGCTCGTGGACTACGATGCGCTCACCGGCCGGATCAGTCGCAGGGCGAACAGCGCCATGGCCGCGTTGACCGGCGCGGGCACGATTCCCTCGAGCTCGGGCTATCCGGTGCACCATGCCGAATCGCGCATTCATCTCGGGGAACTGGATGAGGAATTCATCGAGGAGAGCCGGGTCGGCGACGTATTCCAGCTCGGCACTAGCTCTTGGATGATTCAGTCGATCCGCCAGGATCGCATCTACGTGACCGAGGCAGGCAACCGCTTCAGCGAGATTCCGTTCTGGCGGAACGAGGCCGGCGGGCGCACTTATGCATTAGGGCTGCGACTGGGCCGATTCTGGGGAGAGCTCGAGCGGAGGCTCGGCGGGGACGAGCAGCAGGTCGGTATAGAGGGGACTGCCTCGCTTACAGCCGCTATCCCGTTCGATCAGGAAGAGGTGCCGGGCAACGGACTGCCGACAGAGGCTTCCCCGCGACAGCGTCGACGCGATAAGCAGCATGCCGGACGACAAGCGGCCGTCGACGCGCTGACAGCCGACTGGCTGACCCGCGAGTACGGACTCGACGGCAGCTCGGCTGCAGGGTTGATCGACTATGTCCGCTCGCAGCTCGCCGTCAGCGAAGTGCCGACCGACCGCAGGCTCGTGATCGAATACTACCGCGACGTCACCGGACGCGCGCATGTATTGCTGCATAATCATTGGGGCAAGCGGGTGAATCGCACCTGGCTGCTCGCTATTCAGGTTCAGCTGGAACGGGCGGCATCCTACCGCGTGTACGGCAACGCCAAGGACGGCGGCATCGAGCTCGTCCTGCCGGAATGGAGCCCTGCTTGGCTGCAGGCCGTATGGCAGGTAACGCCCGACAATCTGGAGGCCGTGCTGATGGAGGCCATTCCCGGCTCTCCGATGCTCGGCATCGCCTTCCGCCGCATCGCCGAGATCTCGCTGCTGCTCTCGCGCAGCTTCACGCGTACCCCCATGTGGCAGAAAAGAATTCGCAGCGAAGAGTTATTGAAGGCCGCCCTTCCCTACGCCGAGCAGTTCCCATACTTGCGCGAAGCGATGCGGGAATGTCTGCACGATTACCTGGACATGCCGCATCTGCGCGAAGCGCTGCAGGCGATGGCAGACGGCAAGCTTGAGGTCGTCATTCGCGAGACCGAGAATCCGTCCCCGCTCGCCTCGCAGTTCGCAGCCGACTATGCGACCATGCAGATCTATGAAGGCGACGAGCTCGCCGAGAACGTCCAAATGCAGCTGCTCGCGATCAGCAAATCGCTGACCGGCGAGCTGTTCGGCGCAGACACCGTCCGCCGCGCGATCGACCCGGACATCGTGGAGAACGAACGCCGTCGACTGGCAGCCTACGGCAGCGGCGGCGCCTCGGAGTCCAAGCAGCCGCAAGGCCCTGATGATCTATACGCCCTGCTGAAGCGCCGCGGCGATCAGTCGACTGAGGAGCTGCTGCAGTTGGCTGGAACCGACATCTCCGAATGGCTGGCGTACCTCGAACGGGATGGTCGAATTGCCGTAGTGGCCTTCGGCGAGAATAGCCGCTGGATATGCCGGGACGAGCTCGACATGTATGCGTCCTTTCCCGATACGCCTGCCGCGATCGCTTATGTTGCCGGGCGATTCGCGGAGCATGTGCTGTCCTTCACCGAGGACGACCTCCGCTCCCGCTACCCGGCCTTAACCGGCCTTCAGGCACGCGCCGTCGTGGACGAGCTGCTGCTGCAGGAGCGCATCGAGTATGCGCCCTTCGCGGCATCCGCGGAGGAACGCGTCTGGACGAGCCGACGCATCGCCAGCCGCATCATCCGGCTGTCTGTCCAGGAAGCGCGCCGCCAAGCAGAGCCGCTCGAGCCCGATCGGTGGCTCTATCAGACAGCCGCGATGCAGCACGCGACCGCATTCGCAAGGCTGCGCGGCAGCGAAGGGCTGCGGCAAGCGATCGAGAAGCTGCAGGGCATCTTCCTGCCGCTGACGTTATGGGAATCGGTCATCCTCCCCTCGCGGCTCTTGGATTATCGCAAGGAGGACCTCGACCTCCTCTGCGCATCCGGCGAGCTGCTGTGGATCGGCCGCAAGGAGCCCGGCGAGAAGGAGGGCAAGATCGCCTTCTTCCTCGCGGAATCGAAAGCGCTCTATGCCCCGCTGCTCGCGGAATCTGCCGATAGGCCCACCGCGCATCCGGAGCTGCTGGCACTGCTCGAGAAGAGCGGCGCATCGTTCTTGACGAAGCTGGCCCGCGATGCCGGAGGGGCGCCTTCGGAGCTGCTCACAGCGCTGCTCGAGCTCGTCTGGGAAGGCCGCGCGGCGAACGACCAGTTCGCCCCGCTCCGCATCCAGGCCGACACGAAGGGCAAGCAACTCGCGAAGACCGGCTCCGGTCAAGGGCGATGGTATGCGCTCAGCAGTCTGGCCGCGGACATGGACCTGAGCGGGGCCCCGCAGCCGATGGCAGACGGCAGCGAAGTCCCGCCAGCCATGGCTTGGACGAAGCACCTGCTCGACAGCTGCGGTGTCTTGACGAAGGACTTGGCGGATGCGATCGCTCCCTACTCATGGGATGCCCTGCTGCCGATGCTGAAACAGCTCGAGCAATGGGGCGTCGTGACGCGCGGCCTGTTCGTGCAGGACGTGCAGACGATGCAATTCGTGAAGCGCGAGCTTGTGCCGCAGCTTCGCCAGCAGCAGCAACAGCCGCAGGAGTCCGGCGCAGCGAACGTGCCGACGATCTTATGCGCGGCGGATCCCGCGAATCCGTTCGGGTTGACTCTACCGTGGCCCAAGGATCCCGGCGCCAACTATGCCCGCAAGGCCGGCAACTACCTCGTGCTGCATAACGGAGCATGGTCCGTATGGATCGAAGGCGCCGGGAAAAAGGTTTTCGTAAGAGGCGTCCACCCGGCAGGCACCACGGGAGACGAATCGCTAAAGCCGGTCATGAAGCTCGCATTCCAGACCATCCTGAAGCAGTGCCGCATCAGCAAAATCAAGGTCGAGCAATGGAACGGCATCTCTGCTGCCGAAGACGCTGAAGGCAGCGCGCTGCTGCGCAGCTTCGGCGCCGAGCGCGACCGCAGTGCGTTCGTGCTCTGGCCGAGCATGCTGGGGTGACATGGTATTTCAGCCTTATCCCAAGCATCTCTAGTAGTGGAGCAGTTGCATCTCGCTTTGTTGGGCAATTCTCAGCCACTGTAGCTCCTTAAAGTCATAGATCCCCGAAAAAAGACCGTCATGGTGATTTCCTTCACTTGACGGTTCTTTCTATTTCAACACATTCACAGAGCACTAGATTAACTTCGCTAAACAGCATTCAAAAGTTTATCCGAATAACAAATCCTGATTTTTTTTGCGGTTCATAGCCGAATCCAGTCGAATAGTTTAGAGTTTTTGTCGTATTTCGACAATAATCGTGTCGACTCGACCAAAAATAACAAAATTAGTCTGTTTACATATTTATGACTATTTTATACACTTGTTTCCTAGCAGGAAAAAATGTCCACTACTCATAATGACTCATTCCGTCAACCAATATAATGATATCTTGTAGTTCTATTTTACTTTTTGCGATCATTCCTCCTTTTAATTCGACCACTTTCGCACTACCGACTACGGCCTTGCTAATTCGATTAGGTCGCATGTTATGGATCATATGAATCACTCGATCCCTCGAATCCAGGAATAGAACATCGATTACGATTTGCATACCAATTGTATGGATGGACTGACATGCTTCAATAAGCAGCGCCTCGCGATCAGTAACTCTGCTCTTTCCTAGCCAACCAACCAATTTTGTGAGGAACCGAATTTTTGACAACATTTATTGTGCGAGGAGGTATATCATTGAAGGCCTGGGTCCTAAACAGCGATAGCGAACACGATATCTTTGCTTATGTTAATTCGAAAGAAGCCAGGGCAAAAATTAGTGAATTTCGGTTTCACCAGATGAGGATTGACGGCAATTGGAACCCATTAGAGATTAGGACACTGGAAAAAATGGGCAGGAATTCTTCGTATCATTCGGAACTTCTGTTGCCCGTAATTGATGATAAAGCGGCAAAAATTCTCCACCATTTGTTAAGAGAAAGTGATGTTGAACTTTTATCACTATTGCACATTGAGGGACAATATTGGGGACTAAACTTCCCTCACCTTCTCGACTGCATTGATGTAGAAAAATCAATTTTCACGTTATTTTCAGACGGTGGTGTTATGGAGTATAAAAAATTTGCTTTCCATGAGAGCGTAATCACTAACTCAGGATTTAGTATTTTTCGGGCGAAGGTTCATGATATGGAGAAACTCTCTACAGGTCACACATTTGTTACATCGCGGTTCAAGGACCTCGTCGAGCAATCAGGTCTAGTTGGCTTTAAATTTACGGAGGTTTGGGATTCTAATCAGTAGCAGCAATAAACAACGCTACCAGACGTTGTTCTCTAATGAACTTCCCTCGGTTACTCGACTGTATCGATCCGAACAAAGCTGATTCCCGATATTCGGATGGAGGAGTGAGAGACTACACAAAGTTTGCTTTCAAGGAAGAAGTTATTGCCGACTCATCTAGCATCATCTTTAGACCTGGCTTTCACGATCTCCCGCAAGCTTCAACAGAATATACCTTTGTCACTGAATCGTTTTACAGCATAATTAACCGGTCTGCTCTTCAGGGTTTTCGGTTTGTCGAAGTGTGGGATTCCAATCAAAAGTAGAGAACACTATAGTCCATGAAGCCCTCATCCTTACCGAGATGGGGGCTTCATTCACTTGTGAGGTGCGCAAACATGAAAATTTGGTTGCTTGGAAGCGATCTCGAACGCCATGATTCCTTCACCTATGTAGATTTTAAAACCGCTAATTCCGCAATTAGTAAATTACGTTTACGACCTACAGAGGTCGGGAAATCTTGGACACCCTTGAAAATTAAAACGATCGAGAAGCGCGGTGGTCACTCCTCTTACCACCCAGAACTTCTTCTCCCAGCTATTGATCAAGAAGCTGCGGAAATACTCGGCGATTTCTTTAATGATAACGTCGAGCTGTTACCTTTGTTACACCGTGAGGGGCAGTACTGGCTTCTCAATTTCCCAAAAGTCCTTAATTGTATTGATCCAGAACGGTCAGCTTTCACGCTTTTTTCTGATGGTGGGGTAAAAGAATACCAAAAGTACTCCTTTAGGGAAGATGTAATTACGAATTCGGGATATCAGATATTTAGAGTATGCCCCCATGATTTACCAAGTATCTCCCTGGGCCATACATTTGTACCTGACCAATTTAGAGATAAAGTTATTCAATCAGAACTTCAGGGATTCCGCTTCGTTGAAGTTTGGGATTCCTCTCAACAATAGAGAACACTAAACATCGAATGGAGCCATACCCTTAACCAAGGTGATGGCTTCATTTACGTTTACTTTATTACATACGAAGCATCATCGTCAGGGTGCACTAATGCACTAAATAAGGAGTGTTGGAAATGAGCACTTGTCATAAAATGGTCATCGGTGAAGTGAAGCCTCAAGACTATAAACATCACTCATTTATAGGTGGTAAACCAAAGGTCCCCGCTAACTTTGAGATTCCCATATGTTCACTATGCGGTGAAGAACAAACCTTCTACTTCCAAGTGACCTTCCCTAGTGATCATGATCTAAATGGCCGTTCTATTCTCTTATTCTATTGTACAAGCTGTTGGCACCCGGAGCACTTAATCCCGGAAATGCTGACTGGCAATCTTAAAAATGCAGAAGTACCCGAGTCATTTCTTGATCATTATCAAAAGAACTTTCGAGCACTCACATTTAACGTCGATGCGCTTGTATGGTTAGAATCCTACGAGCCTAAGCTTCAGTACGCTCCAATTGAGCTAGTGAGCACTACTGATATTCATTATCCTGGTCATAAATTAGGCGGGTCTCCAAATTGGTATCTTGAGGATGAGTCTCCGAGGGTAACGAACTCCGGAAAGCAATTCGTCTTTCTAATGCAATTCGCGGCAGGTCTGCAGTTCCCCAAAGCACCTAGTGCACCAGGTCAAATGAAAAAGAACTACCGAACAGGACAAGCTGCCCCCTCAAGTGCCGATTACTACCAGCTTTTTCTCGAAAACAACCTCTATTTCTTCATAACTTCCACGAATGGGGAGCCTAAAGTATATATTATTACACAGATATAATAAAACTAGGGACAGCATGCAGCCGATCAAGATAAAACGGCTGATCAGGAATATACCCTGATCGACCGTTCTATCTGACCATGCACCCGCCGCTTACACGAGGTACCATTTAAATATTTTGTACTGCTCCAGCTTACGCCCATCTTCTGGTACAACAACATTCGGGTTCAACCACGCCGTAACCCTGATATTCCCTACAGGGATCGCAGTATTGAAGTTGATCGTCAACCTCGTACGGTCTCCGTTCCAAGTGACTGTGTAATCCGCGTCATTGATAATTTTCACATGGTCTTCGACTGATACATAGATCGGACCGTTCAACACATTCTTCCCTGCGTCTACAGCAGTCATCGCGATACGTTCGGTGAAATCCACGGATAAGCTGGCCAACATATCGTTGTTAATGGTATCTGCAATAGAGATCCCTACATCCGAGGTGTAGGTTAACACACTCATCGGTTCTCCGTTTGCTGCGAATACTCCGGATTTGAATGTCACCTTCGCATACGCCAAGTTTTCACCCGGATATGGCGAAGCGAATGTCAACGCGATGTCCTTGTAATCCCAGCTCCAATTCTCATCCGAGATATTCGCTTCATCGACTACCGTCGGTTCACTGGATCCCGCATAGTAGAAATCTACGGCATCGATGATTGTGCCCGATCCATATACCGATTCGCTAATGGACTGATTGAACGCCAGATTCAGAACACTGATACCCGTATCGTCAATTACAGGTTCTACTCGTGCCCCTAAACCAACAAAACGTTCATTCAATACAACATTGTGACGAACAAGCACTTCATCATTCTGAATACTGTCTGCGCTTATCGTGCGATTCATACGAGCATTGATCGTTAGCGGTCTCGATGGAAATTCAAGTATAGGATATTCATATTCAATGTCCGCCGCGACATAGATTGTATGAACATTCTCGTCATCCAGTGCTTGTTCAAGCGAAGCATAATTGAATGCAATAGCCGTTCCATCTGCACGCTTAAAATAGGACCCTTCGATATCCTTGAAGTAAAGCCCTGCGTAATCGCCGAAGCCGGCATCCAGCTTAACCAATCGAGTCATGAAGCTCATTCCCGCGGCTGCAATCGCTTCATCGCTTGATACCGCTGGTATATACACCGCTTCCGAGACCTTAACCGGAATACCCTCATAATCTTTGATCAGATGGTCTTCATAGAAATCGACCGTTATCGAATGTAATTCACCGAAAATCGGATATTCGAGCCCTGTTAATCGGAATGTATGGCTGCCTAATTCCGAGAATTGAGCGTCAGCGATGTCTCCGATATAGATCATATGCTCATCCGCTTCATCTTCAATATAGAGATAACCGATCAACTCGCCGGGATCCGTTAACAATTTGTTTATTGAATTTTCTGCAAGAGCACGGTTGAACTTAATATCGAATGACACCAGTTTACTTTCCGACAGAACGGGGTTAATGATCTCTCCATAGGTCGGGATCAAGGTGTACTTCACCTGCGCATCAGCAAGTTTGAGTCCGTTGGTAGGCTCGTCTTCTATCAGATACACCGTAATTTGCTGCCAGTCTGCGTAAAATCCATTCGTATCAATTCTGAACTTATTCTTATGTGCATCATCCCAAATCAGGTCGTAGCCGGTGAGTTCAAATTCATCTCCATACTCATCCGTAACCACGATACGGTCAATTAGTGCCTCCTTCGCTTGATTCCATGCGAGGGCAGGAAGATTCGCATTGAACACGACATCGAATCCATGCAGATACCCTTCGCCAATTTCAAAGCCTGTGATGTGTCCGGACAAGGCGCTCAAATCCACCAATTGAACATTCGTAAGGTTGGCTGCATCCGGTGCATTCGTGAAGCCCCCAGCTTTTAACATGCGCGGGACGGATGCGGCGATAACATATTCACGATCTCCAGGGAAAGTCAGCGCGCCGTCCACCTTAATATCGCCAGGCAGGTAGACTTTCGCAATCGCCGGATCAGCCAGCGCCTGCAATAAATGCGTCTGATTGCCGACATAGGCCGTCTCGCCAAGCTTGTAGTACAGCCAATGGCCAAGCTCTCGATGAATCGATAACGTCCCGTTGAATGCTCCGATCCCAGCCGCCACAATCTCGTTGAAGCCCATCGAATTAATGGCATCCGACAGCTCCTGATCGTCATCCGCATGGGCAACGAAATACACATTTCCGCTCCATTCCATTCCAGAGGAGATTTTCTTGGCGATCGTCACGCGGACTTCGCGCTCCGCTCTGAACGTCATACCCGATGCGATGATCAGTTCCGCCTGGGGAGCGCTAATGTCATTCTGAATGAAAATAGAACGCAAGCTCGAATCCCCTGCCGCCGCGGACAGTTCGGCATACGTCGAAACAGATCGCTCCGGCAATATCTCGTACATTTTGCTGTTCGGCACGTCCACCGCAACGACCATTTCCTTGGTTAGAACAGTACCGCCGTCGACGGTCTCCGCACTCGTCGCGCTCGCACGGACAGCGAAGTTATACCGCGATCCTACTTCCAACTTAAGCTGATCGACAGTCATCCCTGCCGGCACATAGAGACGATGCATGGCCTGTGTGTCCAGAGTATGCGTCAATCGCATTTCGCCGGCACGGCTGCCTATTAGACGCAGTCTCGGCTCCAATGGCAAGTTATGATAGTCCATGAAGGCACCATACGATCTGGCCAAGGCCAGCCCGGCCATGCCATAATCATAGAGGACAGAGCCCGCCTCGTCCCTGATCTTCTTCGCTGCGGATACTTGCTCCTTGAATGCCGTGCGCAACGTTCCCGTTACGTCTGCGTACTCCGATGACGCCAATATGATCTCTGCATCTGTAATGAGGTCATTCAACGTTGACTTGCCCGTGGCTGCCATTCCCGACAGCTCAAGCAGGAAACGAATGTCCTCGCTGCCTACACCAGACGCTCCAACCACGTTGCTCACATTCCCCGATCTCACGTAGCGCAGGACGTGGCTAATATTCGGGTCCTCGTCCTTCGCATTCATTGCTTCCAGAATGCCGACCATGCCGACAAGTGTCTGAATCCGATAGCCGGATACAGCCGCATTCGCGGTCCCTGCTCGCGACGTAACCGCGCCAGCCGCAATGCTTAGCTCCACGGACGAGACGTGGTCCAGCCGCCGGTTCAAGCTTAGGCTGACATGATAGCCGCTCGCAAAAGCTTCGCGAACGTCGACGCCTTCCACGCCTTCAACTTTAAACTTCGACGCCTCCAGCGTTGTCACAGCATAACTTGACCCCTCCGCTGCCGTCAGAGGCGTGTTATAGGTCAGTGTGATCAACTTATCGCTCAAATTCTCGGCACCAACAAGCCTCGGTGCGGCATCCCCTTCAGCCGCCCCTGCCGACGGCAGCATTATTCCGATTGCCATCATAACTACTAATAATGATGCAAGCCATTTCTTCACAAGATGACACCCCCAACTAATTACTTCGCTAGGAGAATTGTACCATGCATGATTCTAGTCGAATAGACGCATTTCTTGCAAATCTACTATATACACTGTCGAAACCTACAAATTCTATTAATATTTATACCAAAACTTTCTTAATACCTATATACTACTATTACAAACAAGAATCTCTCGAGAAGTAGGTAAATGATGAATCCTATGCAAGGTCACTACGACATTCTCACGGTGTTGCTGTCATTCCTTATCGCTGCGACTTCTTCCTATTCGGCGTTGACGCTCGTGAATCGAATATCTTATCGCGCACGTCCGCATACATCCGTCTGGCTTGCCGCGGCGGCCGGCGTCATGGGAGTCGGCATCTGGTCGATGCATTTTATCGGTATGCTGGCGTACAAGATCGAACCATCCTTTCATTATGAGCCGCTTATGACAGCATTCTCGCTCTTGGCAGCGGTATTCGCTTGTTACGGGGCTTTCTACTTCACTTCGACCGAACGCGTCACGATGCTGCGAATCGCAAGCTCCAGCCTGCTGCTCGGCGGCGGCATTACGGTCATGCACTATTCCGGCATGCAGGCCATCGAGCAGCCATGGATGCTCAGCTATGACCCTGTCATGCTGGAGTTATCTATCCTCATCGCGGTCCTTGCATCATTCGCTGCCCTTGTCATGCTGCGGATATTTCGGGACTTGCCGCATTTCAGTCTATGGAAGGTCGCCTGCGCGCTCGTCATGGGGGTGGCCGTCTGCGGCATGCACTACACCGGAATGGCCGCCGTCCGCGTCTCGTTGGACCACACCTATGGCATGCAGGCGCATGTCGATCATGCCGGAAGCTCCAGCAGCTACTTGCTGAGCGCCGTCGTGATCGGTGCGATGATGATTATGGGTGTCTCTTGGGTGGCGCTCGTCTTCGACAAAAGAGTGCTGCAGCGCATCGCCTTCCACGATTCGCTAACCGGATTACCCAATCGCGAGCGGTTCATGCACGACTTCGACAAGACGCTCGCAAGCTTCACAGAGGGCTTCATTCTATTCATCGACTTTGATCGGTTCAAGACGATCAACGATTCGCTGGGCCATGACGCAGGCGATCAATTCATTCGAGATGTGGCAGGCCGGCTTACGGCGAGCATCGGACCGAGTCAGTCCATCTTCCGTTTCGGCGGCGATGAATTCGTCATCGTATCATCCGGAAGCCGTCAAGAAGCGGAAGCGCTCGCCGATCGATTGCTGCATGCGGTTAGGGAGCCCTTCCATCTCGAAGAGACGGAATTCATCCTCAGCGCAAGCATCGGCATCTCGCTCGCCCCTCAGCATGGCAACGACCGAACGGCCCTATTCCGCGCAGCGGAGATGGCCATGTACTCGGCCAAGGCCGCCGGCAAGGGCCGTTATAGCGTCTATGACGAGCAGACTAACGTCTCTACGCAGCGCAGGCTTGAACTGGAGAAAGGGCTGCGCAAGGCCATGCGCCTGAACGAGTTCACGGTGCACTATCAGCCGAAGTGGGATGCGGAAGCGAGCCGATTGACCGGGCTCGAGGCGCTTCTGCGATGGGAACACGGGAAGCTGGGCCCGATCTCGCCGGCCGAGTTCATCCCGATCGCCGAGGAGACCGGGATGATCGTCGGGATTACCCGCTGGGTGCTGAAGGAAGTATGCTTGCAGAACCACGCCTGGCAGGCTGAGGGTCTTCCGAAAGTATGCGTATCGGTCAACATGTCGCTCCGCGTATTCGAGAGCGGCGCTCTGGAGGAGATGGTTCGCGATGCGCTTCGAGTCTCAGGCATGGACCCTGCCGACCTGGAGCTCGAGATAACCGAATCCATCGCGATGCAAGACGTGGAGGGGACAATCGCCCAGCTGAACGCGGTCAAGTCGTTCGGCATTCGCATCTCGATGGACGACTTCGGCACAGGCTACTCTTCGCTGGGCAACTTGGACCGCATCCCGATCGATACGCTCAAGATCGACCAGCTCTTTATTCGGCAGAGCGGCATCCCTTCCAAGCAGGCCATTATCAGCACGATCATCGCCATGGCTGGCCACCTGAAGCTCAACGTCGTAGCAGAGGGCGTGGAGACGGCCGAGCAGATCGACTTCCTGAAGTCGCGAGGCTGCAACATCATGCAAGGCTATTTCTACGGCAAGCCGATGCACCCGCTCGCGCTGCGCGAGTGGATGTTGGCGAGTTAATATCCCCGATAGCAGATAACAAAAAGGGCAGGTCCGGTAAGTAGTCATTCTACTTAGGACCTGCCTTATTCATGTAGAGAATTACATCCTCGTCTAGCTGACACTTACTCCCCGCGCAGCAGTGCGCCGGCCTTCTCCCGCCAAGTCTCTACGTAGCTTCCTGTCGCCCACTGTACCATGACGACGCGCTCGCCGGGTTGGAGCGGCTCCTCCAGCGTGAGGGCATCTACCTCTTGGCCCCGCACGCCGTAGAACGCGAGACTCCGGTCGGTCACGACGACCGCGCTGTTCCGGACCGGAGACGAGAAGACATCGATTGCGGCCGGCTCGACGCTGCGAAGCTCGTTCCACGCTACGATCGGCTCAATGTCATTGGAGATCGAGTCGTGGAGCGGATTCGGCAGTTCGCTGAATATTTGCCTTCCCGACGCCGATCCATCCTCGGCCGGCTCGGGATTCGCAACCTGCGCCACCCATTCGCCCGGCTTCCGAGCGATGGTCCAGTTCGCAGCCAGCCCATCATCCGCAGCCGGCTCATCCGAGCGGATAGCCTCGACCAGCCCGCTCTCCCCGATCCGGGCGATCGCATGCGACTCTGCGTTCCCTGCGACGAGCGAACCGTAACGCGGCTGACCCAGTTGCAGAATATCCATCACCCAGAGAGAGTCTACCCCGCCTGCACGCCGGGAGATCGCTAAGTATCGGTTGCCCGCGAACAAGATTTTCTCCCGCACGTCGCCGATCTGCTGCCCCTCGTTACTGCGTACGATAGGTTCCGGCGCCTCCTCGTCGAACGATGTGTTGTACGCATGAAGCGTGCTGAATCGGCTGCCTGCCACAGTCTTGCTCGCATCTACCCGCCAGAAGTCGATTCGGTAAGGCATCAAGATGCCGCTGCCTTCGGCTACTCGCTCAGTGCTTCGGCCATCCGTCGTGAACAGCAGCGTACGATACGAGCTGTCATACGGGTCGGCCGTCCCCGACTCATCGCGGCGAAGTCCGACCAGGACCGCCGAAGCGCCTGCCGGCTCCTCGGTCATCGCAGAGAACTGGGCGCCTGTCTCCAACTTCGCCGTATCGGCCGCAATCTGCCGGGTCTCTTCGAGGGGTGTCCCTTGCAGGCGGATGACCAAGATAATGACGGCCAGCGTGGCCAGCACGCCGGCGCCGATGCTGCCGACCCAGAGCGAGAACCGCCGGCGAACGGCGGGCTTCTCGTCCAGTCGTTCCTCGATCCGCCGCCTCAGCCGTTCATTGAAGCCGCCCCGAGCAAGCGGGTCTCCGGCCAGTTGCTCCTTCAGCCTCTTATCCATCGCGTCCATCTGCGTCCCCCCCTCTGCCTGCAGCTAGCTTCTTCCTTGCATGGAACAGCCTCGACTTGACGGTCCCTTCGCTCACGTCGAGCAGGTCGGCCATCTCTTTCATGGATAGCTGATAATGCGCGAATAGAATAATGACCTCTCTATACTTATAGGGCAATGCCAGCACTTGCTTCCACATCTCGTTAACGGCGAGCGATTCCACGACCTCATGCTCTGCCGACCGCTCGCTCGCTTGCTCCTTGAAGGCATCCACCAACGTCACCCTGCGGAGAAAAGCGGATTTGCGGTAGTCCAGCACCATATTGCGCGTAATCGCCAGGAGCCAGGTCTTGACCGACGACTCGGAACGGAACGTGTGCAGATTGCGGAAGGCCTTAATGAATACTTCCTGCGTGATATCGTCGGCCTGATCCCACTTGCGGGTCATGCTGAACGCGAAGTTCCATACGTCCTTGCCGTAACAGGACATCAGCTCGCTGAGCGCCGCCTTCCGTCCTTCTTCCTCGCCTATATATTTTAGATATTCGAATTGCGATTCGGAGTGCAAAGCGCCACCTCTATTTCATTGGACGATCGACGTCAGGCCGCGGTTCAATCCCGGTCTCGAATCTATCCTTGCTAGTCAACATAATTCCGGTCGCTTCGCTTCTTCGGCGAAGCATGCTGCTGTTATCTATTATCCGGGAAGGGCGGCTGCATTTCCACCACCTATCTAAAATTTCCTATTATTCCCGAATACCGATTAGGTCTAACGGACCAATCTCGCATGTTTGTCTCGTTGTCACCTTTAGGTCCGGCGTATTACAATGGAGTTGACAATATTTGCACGAGCAAGCTAACCGGATCTGCCAAGGAGCGATTATCGATAATGACCCGCCTACTGATCGCAGACGATTCCCCTATCATGCGCCGCAACTTGACGACCATTTTACAGCAGGCCGGCTATACGGTCGCAGCCGAAGCGGCGAACGGCGCCGAAGCCGTGAACGCCTACCGCAAGCACCGCCCCGACCTTGTCACGATGGACATTACGATGCCCGTCATGGATGGGATCGAGGCCGTGAAGCGCATCCTGGCCGAATCGCCCAATGCGCGCATTATCGTCATCAGCGCCTTTGACCAGCGCAGCATGCTGTTCGAAGCGATGGAGAACGGCGCTAAGCAGTATCTGATCAAGCCGATTACAGCCGATAAGCTGCTGCAAGCCGTCGGACAAGCGCTGCAGGAGCCTGCCGGGCAGGCAGGCCATGCGGCAGCGGGCCGTGCGAAGGATGCAGCACCTGCCGCAAGCGATCCGCTCTTCGCGGTCGAGAACAAGGATGGGCGGTTCCACGTCTCCTTCCCGGACCCGATGCGGATCGAGATGCTCGCGGAGCTGCGCACGGCCGTGCAGGGGCTGCTGTTCGTCAAGCCGCTGGCGCTGCGTTTCCAATTCGGCGATGCGCATGGCTGCCACCCGGAGCTGCCCGCAGCGCTCGAGGCGTTAATCGGCCTCATCCGCGGCGCCGGCGGGACCGTGACCGTCGCCGCTTCACAGGAATCGCTGGCCGGCGAGCTGCGGCACATCCTTTCGGTGCCGATCGAGGCGAGCTGAGTCGGCATATGCTCGGTTCAGCCCTCTGGGGCCCATCGCCGAGCGCCAAGCTCTGGGATGGGCCATTAGCGAAGCAAAGGCGCTTTTAATGGATGTGCATGCGCTATTTGGGGACCATACCGCTCTTTCTAACCCAATAGTGTATAGAATGCTCTAAATAGCGCACGACTGTTCGCTAATTAGCGAACTCAGGCCATATAGGGCGTCTAAATGGCACGAAGCCCTTGTAATAGCGCACGGGTGTACGTTAACAGCGCACATGCTTCGCTATTGCAGGCAAGCGACGCGTGTACGTACGATTGACCCATTCCATTGTGCATCCCACCGGATTGCAACCCATCCCCACTTGCCGCGCCGGCAGGAGGAACAGCGAAGGAGCCGACGTCCATGAACGATACCCCGCACGACCGACAGCATGAACCGCATCGGGATCCGCTCCATGCGGCGCTTCAGGCACGGGAGCGGCCAGCCAGCCTCCTTCGCGCCGTCGCCCATCTCGTCTCTTCCATCCGGCAACGGCGGTCGATTCTGACGCTGCTGCTGGCCGGCTACGCCGTCATGGTCCTGCTTCCCGCGCTCGTCCTGGCACTATTCGCAATCCGGCAGTGGGCCCATCCCGGCAGCGCCGCCGGCGCGAGTCTCCTCCTGACAGTTGCGTCCGCCGTCTGCCTTGCCGGAGCCGTCGGCTTCGGCGCCTATCTGTTTATCCTCATGCGCAGGAGGATCGTGCGGCCGCTCGCTAGATTCCGCTCGACGCTCGAGGACATCTCGGAGGGCTTCATCATCGATCATGAGCCGGAGGAAGCGCTCGGTCGAGCAGAGCCGGGCATCGCCGAAGCATTCCGGCAAGTCATCCAGATCAACAAGATGCTGCTGAAGAATGCCGATAATCTCGAGCAGGGCTTCGAGGAGGAACGACAAGCGAAGCTCGCGCAGGCTGCCCTTACCCGAGCTTACCAGCGCTTCGTGCCGCAGGATTTCATCAGCTTCCTTCAACGGGCGAGCATTACCGAAGTGAAGCTGGGCGATCACGTGCTGGCCGACATGACGATCCTCGTGTTGGACATCCGTTCGTTCACCTCGCTGTCGGAGCGGCTGACGCCGGAGGAAAATTTTCAGCTGATCAACGCCTACCTCCTCGAGATGGAACCGGCCGTCCACGAGGAGCACGGCTTCATCGATAAGTATATGGGCGATGCGATCATGGCGCTGTTCCATCGCAGCCCCGACCATGCCATGCGAGCCTCGCTCGCCATGCTGCACCGGCTGCGAACCTTCAACGCCCGTCGCGCGGCTGCGGGCGACACGCCGCTCGCGATCGGAATCGGGCTCAACACCGGTTCGCTCATGCTCGGCATCATCGGCGGCGAGAGCCGGATGGAGGGAACGGTCATCAGCGATGCGGTGAACATGGCCTCCCGCGTCGAGGATCTCAACAAGCAGTACGGCACCTCGCTCCTGCTGACCGAGCATACGTACAACCGGCTGGCGGATCCGTCGCGGTACGCGATTCGCCCGGTCGACCGCGTCCGCGTCAAGGGCAAGTCGGAGCTCGTCATCCTCTACGAATGCTTCGACGCGGATGAACCCGCGGCAGCAGCCCGCAAGCTTGACGCGCTCCCTGCCTTCCTGGACGGTTGGGAGCACTACGCAGCCGGCCGGTTCGCAGAGGCGCTGCCTCTGTTCATCCGCTGCCGCGAGATCGACCCCGCCGATGCCGTCTACGAGCTGCTCATCGAGCGATGTGCTGCTTCCGATGCCGAACATAACATGAAAGCAGGTGAGAAGGATGACCCCCGCACCATCGCATAACGCGCAAGCATCTCCAGGACGCGCACCCGACGGCATCGCTGCCGGCAACCCGCGGAACCGGCGCACGCTCAAGCGCCGCGTTCGAAGGCTGATCTACCTGTCCAGCTCCATCAATCTCGTCATCTTCGGCATTCTCATGCTGCTATTGGTCGGCCTGATCTTCAAGCCGATCGCGGACGTGGCCACCAACTACATCAGCAGCTCGACCGCCGAAGAAATCAACTCGCAGCCTTTCCTGGAAGAGATGAAGATCGAGCGGCTGGAAGACTTCGAACCGGCCTCGCGGGAGGCGCAAGACTGGATCCACTCCCTGGAACGGATGACCAAGGTCGACTACTTCCTGCCGTTCATGGACTGGCAGGTCGGCGACGCGCAGAAGGCCGCGCAGCAAGCGGCCGACAAGGTGTCTCCGGGCGCCGTCGAGTTGACGTTCGAAGAGAAGACCGGCGAAGACGACATGGTCTTCATGCGCATCGAGCTGAACGGCAGCGTCGTCTATTCGAACGGCGAGAACGCCTCGATGGATTGGCTGCTCGTAACGCTCGAGCGCTTCTACGACGCATCGACGACCAAGCCGCTCTACGGCGCTTCCGGCGAGGAGATCGGTTCGGTCACGGTCGGCCTGTCGCCGGTTGCGGCACTGGTCATGCTGAGCTTCACCCTCGTGCTCTTCGTGGTCATGGTCGTCATCATGCTGATCATTACGTTGATCTTGAGCAAGCTGTTCACGATTCCGATTCTGAAGCCGCTCACGCAGCTGAACGCGAACATCAAGGCAATCGCCGAGGAGCATTACGAGGACGTCGCGGACAATCGGATCGAGCTGAAGCGGCCGCTGCGCGAGATCGAGGCGCTGGCCGACTCGACGAACATGATCATGCGCAAGATGCAGACCTACGCGGATATGCTGGAAGAGCAGAACGAGGAGCTCGAGGCGCAGAACAGCGAGCTCCAGGAATCGCGCGAAGCCATTCAAGCGGCGCAGCAAGAGATCGCGCGCAAGGAGGCGGCGCTGCGCAACCTGCTCAACCATGCGGGGCAGGGCTTCCTGACCTTCGGCGCCGACCTCCGCATCCACCCGGTCTTCAGCCTGCAGTGCGGCAGCCTGCTCGCCGGCTGCGCGCAGATTCCGGGCAGCAGCTTCCCGGAGCTGGTGGCGATGGGCGATGACGAGCATCGCGTCTTCCTCGAGAATGTGCTGGCGAAGGTGCTGCAGGAACGTGACCCAGGCAAGCGGGCCGTCTACATGCCCCTCTTGACCGAAGAGTTCGAGATGAACGGCCGTCAGATTCATATCGATTACAAAATCATTCCCGACCCCGAGCATGCGGCGAACGAGATCTACATGGCCGTGTTGACCGACATTACCGAGAAACGCGCGCTGGAGTCTCAGATGGAAGCCGAACGCAATACGCTGAAGATGGTCGTGCGCATCATGGTCGACTATCCCGAATTCGCGGCTGCCGTGAAGGATTACCGCAAGTTCATGACGCTCGATCTGGATCAGATCGCCGCCAAGCAGGAGCCGGTGAAGGACAAGCTCATGGTCCTCTTCCGCCATCTGCATACGTACAAGGGCACATTCGCGCAATGGGGACTCCGGCATGCGACCGCCAAGCTGCACGAGGCGGAATCGATGCTCGCAAGACTCGGCAGGGAGCCTCTCCTGCCGGAGCCTGCCGAGCTGCTCGGCCTGATCCGCTCGCACGGCTTGATCGATGCGCTCGAGGCCGACCTGCAGGTACTGAAGGAGAATGTCGGCGACAACTTCTTCGACGACCGCGACGTGCTGATGATCGACAAGGCGAGGCTGCTCGAGATCGAGAAGAAGATGCTCGGCACCCTCTCCCCGCTCGATTGCAAGCTCCTCCTGCCCGAGCTGCGCAAGCTGCGGTACAAGCCGTTCAAGGAGTTGCTCAAAGGGTATCCGGGCTATGCCCTCGGCGTGGCCGAGCGGATGGAGAAGTACGTGCATCCGTTCGAGGTTACCGGCGAAGACTTCCTTGCCGACACGGACAAATACGGCGACCTCGGCAGGTCGCTCGTGCATATTTTCCGCAACGCGATCGACCATGGCATCGAGACCGCCGAAGAACGCAGCGCGGCAGGGAAGGAAGAGTACGCGAACATTATTTGCCGCATCCAGCAGGAGCGCGGCATGATTACGATCATGATCGCGGACGACGGCAAAGGCATCGACACGGAAGCGCTTCGCAGGCGAGCGGCTGCAGCCGGCATTGCGGATGCAGAGATGCTGGAGCATGCGGATGAGCTGGAGGTGCAGCAGCTGATCTTCCGGGACGAGATGTCGACGAAGGAGCAGGTCAGCGAGCTGTCGGGACGCGGCATCGGCCTGTCGTCGGTGAAGGCGGAGGTCGAGCTGCTGGGCGGCGAGATCGCCGTAGCGTCGCAGAGCGGCAAGGGCACCGTCTTCCACATCACGCTGCCGGCCGATGACCTGTCCGGCCTGCAGCAGCTCGGCATGCCGGAGGCGATCGAGCCGCTCGTCGAGACGACGGAGCATTTCTTCCGCACGCAAGCGGAGATCGGCTTCCATACGCCGCATGAGCCGCTCTGCCATACCGGCTCGGACAAGCTGGCGCTGCAGAAGGTCACGACCTTCATCAATGTGAGGGGCGCGGTCGAAGGGATTTTTGTCCTGTCGGTCGACGACCCTCTCTCCCGCTCCCTTCTGCGGCATATGGTCATCGGCGGGCTGCCGCCCGAGGAAGAAGACAACTACGTGGAGGACGGACTGGCGGAAGCGGCCAACATCATCCTCGGCAACTCGCTTCGCAAGCTGGAGGCGCTCGAAGAGTTCATTCTGATGGATCCGCCGATTACGTTCCAGACCGCCGGCGCATCCGTCAAGTACGCCGATTCCGACATCTGGACCTGCCGTCTCCATGCGGACGAGGGCAGTCTCTTGGCCGGGTTCGTCATGTTAAAAAAGAGCAACGCATAGGAGGACTGAAGCACTTATGGCAAACATCCTTATCGTCGACGATTCCGTCATCATGCGCCGCAACCTGAAGTCGATGCTCGTCCAGGCCGGCCACACGATCGTGGCCGAGGCTTCGGACGGCCTCGAGGCCTACCGCGAATACGGGAAGCACCTCCCCGACCTGGTGACGATGGACATCACGATGCCCGTCATGAACGGCATCGACGCGGTGAAGAAGATCATCGCCACGTATCCGGACGCCAACATCATCATGATCAGCGCGCTCGATCAGCGGAACATGATCTTCGAAGCCATTCAGAACGGCGCGAAGCATTACATCCTGAAGCCGATCACCGTGGAGAAAATACTCGAGACCGTCAATGGTGTGCTGAAGCTCCAGCCGGATGAGGCGGGCGGCATGCAGCAGGATGCCCCTTCCGCGGGCACCGCTGCCGCGGCTGCCGAAGACGTGCCGCTCGCGATCGAGAACAAGAACGGCATCTTCATCATCGGAATCGGGTCATCGATCACGCATGCCAAGCTGGACGAGCTGCAGACCGCCGTGCAAGGCTTCCTCTACGTGAAGCCGCTGCGCGTCGTCATCGACTTCGGCATCGTCAGCTCGCTGGAGGAATCGCTGCTCGAGCGGCTGATCGGCATGATGCGCCAACTGCACGATGCAGGCGGCGCCGTCCGAGCGCTAAGCCGCAGCCATACGTGGATCGAGCGGCTGAAGCTCTCGAATGCCGACGGCTTCTTCCGTATCCACACGGAGCTGACGCAAGTCGTATTCTAACGACCAGGAGCTAATCTGCCGGTTCTCGCTTCGCCCATTGCGGAGGCGGCACGGGCATCAACGTAACGTTAGCTAGCGAGCAGGGATATTCGACCCCTGCTCGCTTTTTACAAATAGTGGGTTATACACATTGATATTGCCATGTCAAGATGCTTTCGCTTCGCTGAATACCAGCATTCCCTGCATAAAAATGTGCCCAAGATGAGCCACTCCTGTTATATTAGGGGTACAATAGAACTAGGAATATAGGAATTCTTCCATTCCATCTATATCCGAGGTGCTGCACAATGCCAAGTCATCCAGATCACCAGACAAGCCCTAAACGTTATACGATCGGCTTCCTGTCGGAAAAAGCTTCCCACGGCACCGAGTCGATTATTTTCCGTGGAGCCGAACAGGCTGCGGTGGCGCATGATGTGAATCTTATTTATTTTGCGCCACAGGGCGATAACAGCCAAGCTGCACACTATGGATTTTCCGATGATAGAGAAGACGAACAGGTCCGCTATAGCCATGACCAATTGAAGGCCTATCTTGATCAATTCGAGCTGGACGGCCTTTTCTGCATCGGCTGGGCTCGCTTGTTCAATGACGCTAACGGGCCTTATCTGCTCGAGAAGCTCGCCGACCTCCGCATGGTCACGATCGGCAAGGATCTGTCGGACAGCATACCTAGCGTTGTCATGCCCGGCGGTAATTATATCAAAGAGCTCGCCTTGCATCTCGTCCATGAGCACAAGCGGCGGCATATTGCCTACATCTGCCCTTGGTCCGAAGACAGCCGATTGGATAGTTACATCGAAGCAATGGCGGAGAACGGCCAGTTCGACGATCGGTTGATCGTCCGCACCACCGACATCGATATGTCGCTAGAGATGGACGTTCGCATGGCGCAAGCCGTCTCCATTCTGATCGACGAACGCCAATTGCCCGTAGATGCCGTTATGGTGATGTCCCCGTACGAGGGGAAGTATATGCTCGAAGCGCTGCAGGCCCGCGGCCTGCGCGTCCCGGAAGATGTCGCGCTTGTCTGCTACGAGGACGATCCCATCCTCGAGTATGGCAAGCCCTCGATTACGACAATCGAGTACCCGTACCGCGAGCTGGGCTACGCGGCATGTGAACTCCTCGTACATCAATTGGATGGGCGGGAGGTCCCGCTATTGACGGAGGTCTCCGCCTCCATCTTCTATCGCGATTCCTGCGGCTGCACGGTGAACAACGTCAAACCGATGCAGCACAATGCGCTGCCGGCCGCTCCGGCTTCAGCTGTCGCATGCACGCCGGCTGCGATCGGAAGTACGCTCCGCGTCCTGTCCAACACCGGACTTGTAGACTACGAGCGGCTCGCCGCATCGTTCTTGTCCAGCCTTCAAGGACGCAGCGGAACGTTCCTCGACACGTTCAGTCAGGAAATCTACAAGCTTCAAGGAACGTTCCCCTACGGCCTTACCGATCTTGTAGATCGATTCCGTGAGGCAACGCTCCCATGCGTCGGCACGGAGCCCGGCCGGTATGAGCTGGCAGAAGCGCTCTGGTTCGGAGCCCGACATATTCTGAAAAATTATTTGAACGGGCTGGCTCTGACACGCAGCATCGGTGAACAAGAGCACCACCGCATCGTGGGCCATATCTACCAGCAATTGCGGGCATCCAAGCATGCGTCAGACGTCCCTCGCGTGCTGGATCAATACCTGGGGTGGCTGCAAGTCCCCTCGTTGTGCCTGCTGCTCAATGCTGCCGATGCCCCGGAGCCCGATGCATCCCGGCTGTTCTTCGCCTATGCCGGGGACTTCGCCTCCCCCCAGGACGTCGGCCTGCGCGAGCTGTATCGCCGCTATCGGGATCGGTTCGCGAAGCGGTTCAGCCTTGTCGTATCGCCGCTGCTCGTGAACGGGGAACGGCTAGGTTATGCATGGGCAGATCCCGGTTCCCACCGAACCAGCACCATCACCGACCTGCTCGACCAGATCGGCAATGCGATTAAGAATGCACAGGTGCTGGAGGAGAACCTCGAGAAGGAGACCTCGCTTGCATATTATGCCAGCGTGGATTCGCTTACCCGACTCTTCAACAGACGTTACTTCTATGATGCGCTGGCTGAGATCGTGAGAGAATCGCGGCCCTTCTCGGTTCTGTACATCGATATCGACGGCTTCAAGGAAGTGAACGATACGCTGGGGCATGATGCCGGCGACCTGCTGCTGACCCAGATTGCCGACCGGCTCCGCGACGTCCTGCCGGACGCCGCATTCCAGCTGCCGCACCCGGTACCGCAGCTCGGTATCGCGCAGATGAGCTCGATATTCCGGCTTGGCGGCGACGAATTCACGGCGCTGCTTCGCCCAGTCGTGCAGGATGAAATAGAGGACTAT
This sequence comes from Bacillota bacterium, assembly GCA_023386495.1. Taxonomy (GTDB): domain Bacteria; phylum Bacillota; class Bacilli; order Paenibacillales; family Paenibacillaceae; genus Paenibacillus_I. The sequence goes on from JAEWJS010000014.1 coordinate 70,542, forward strand.
GCCGATCGGCTCTGCCGCACGATTCGGCAGCCTTATACGCTGGAAGGCCACATCGTCCAGATCTCGACCAGCGTAGGAATCGCCCGCTATCCGCAAGACACGGCCGATCCCGATCAGCTGCTGAAGCTTGCGGATCTCGCGCTGTATAAGGCGAAGGAACATAAGAATCAGTACCGCTTCCACGCAAAGGACAGTCAGGGCTAGCATCCCCTGACTGTCCTTTATCTTGATGCTGCGCTGATTATTTGAATACCATCACCGGTACCTTCGCATGATGAACGACGTTATGGCTTACGCTGCCGAGTACCCAGCCGCCGAGCGTGCTCAACCCTCTGCTCCCAAGCACGATGAGGTCGCAGCCGCGCTCTTCCGCTTGCTCCAGAATTACCTTCGCCGGCTGTCCATGGATCAATTCCGTCTGCAAGCGCACAATCCGCGAGGCACGCTGGGCCGCGTCCTTCAGCAGCTCCTCGCCTTTCTCCAAGGTCGAACGCTCAATGGCCGGAGTCGGCGTGAACAGCAGATCGCCGGTCATGACAGGCAGCAGGTTCACGACATGCACGATGGTCAGCTTCGTTCCACCGCATACGTCCGCCAGTCCGATCGCTTTGTCGAGTGCTTTTTGCGCTTGCGCGGACCCGTCGTATGCGGCCAAGATGTGCCGAAACAACATTGCCATCTCCCCCCTTGTTGTCGCATGTTACTCCTATTATAGAACGCTTACACTGGCCAAAGTGTGACGAATCGCATGGAATCGCCGGCGCAGCCCGAAGATTCGGAATAGCGGTTGTTGTTATTCGACATATAATGCTATAATACGACAATACGAGTGTTCTCGATAAAGGCAACCCTGGCGAAAGCCAGGCTACGCAAAGCTACAGGGGCTACCGTGCTGATGCACCATGCTCGCCAGCTGCCGAAGGAAGAGGCTATGATGACCGACTGCCTTCCCTTATTGAAAACATGGGATGGCTATTTGTGCTGCCTGCAGCGAGAACGCAAATCCAACATTTGAGGAGACTCCGTATTGAGACCAGCAAGAATCGTTCGTAAAGTAGACCAACTAGGCCGCATCGTGCTGCCGAAGTCGCTCCGCAAGCGGTATCAGCTGAATGAAGGCGAGCTCGTGGAGATTCTGGTCCAGGGGGACACGATCTATCTCGAGAAACACTACCCGAAATGTACGGTGTGCGGCTCCCGAGCGGAGCACCCGTTCAAGGACCGTTACCTGTGCGACGATTGCCTGACCGGCATGGCGCGCCTGAAGAATATGCCGGGTTAAGTCCGGATTGCCCCCACGATGAAAAAAGAGGACCTGCGCGGATCGTTCGGTTGAGCGATCGCATAGGTCCTCTTCCTGTCTATCCGTCTAGCGCCGCAGCAAGCCGCGCGCCAGCGACCAGGCCGAGCCTAACCGAGACGCCCTGCCATACCGCCTGATGAATGCGTAGTCCACAAGCTCAACTCCCGCATCCTTCATGGCGGCATGCCAGTCGTCGTCCAGCATGAGCCGGTACTCCCATACCCGCTTCTCCCAATGGGGCACGCGCGCCAGCATGCCGTCATCCGGCACCGCCGGATGAATATACGTCTCGCTGATCCCGACGGGCAGCCGATACAGCTTGGCAATCAAGGATTGCTTGAAGGAAGCATACGTCTCCCCGTCCTCCACGTGGAACGGATGGGAGAGCAGATAATCGGGGATAGCCACGCCTAATGTTCCTGCCAGTGCAGCGGCCTTGTCGACCGCCCGTTCAATGCCCGGAATGGACGATAGCAGCGGATCCTCCGGATACACCTTGCGGAACAACCGGAAGGGCAGCCCCCACTTCGCGCAGCGCAGGAGCACCTGCGGAATATGGCTGCGGCCGGTCGCGATGCCGTACAGGCTGCCCATGTGATTGTCGGCATGCGTAAGCGGAATGCCGTACCTCTTCACGGCTTGCAGCTGCGCCTCGAGTTCCTTCACGACAGCCGCCGTGTCCGCCCCGCGCTCGAATGCCTCTACCGTCTTGTACATATAGCCTTGCTCGTCATGCAGCGACGGATGCCCTGTCAGGCTCGGGAATCGCAGCGCATCGAACTCGCTGGTCAGCGTCAGATGCAGGCCGATGTTGTCCTGCCCGCGCCGCCGGCACCATTCCGCGGCCTGCTCGAAGCCGGGCGCAGGCGCCATGATGGTCGCGGAGGATACGCGCCGCTCGTCGAGCAGGTGCATGATCGCTTCATTCATCGCCGGACTCTGCCCGAAGTCGTCGCAGTTCATGACCAGATACTTCCCGTCAGGCTTCATGACGCTCCCCCTTCGTTCCGTCTAAGCGTACGAACTGCGCAACGATGAGAGAGACGGCCAGCAGGCCGAGCGGCACGATGCTGATCAAGTAGCGGAAGGTCGCCTCCGGATTCGGGCCGGGATTATCGCCGCTCTCATATTGGAAGATCACGCCGACGATCAGGAATGCAAGCGCCGAGATCAGGCCGCTCGACCTCGTAATGAAGCCGCTGACTGCCGTATAGACGCCTTCCCTGCGCTGCCCTGTCGCTTCATAATCGCGGTCAATGATGATGCTGCTGACGATCGGCGGCGTGACGAGGAAGCCCGCGAGTCCGAAGCCGACCAGGATGCCGGCGAGAATGCCGCTCAGCAGGCTGCTGCCGAACCAGAGCGGAATGACGGACAAGCCGTAAGCCAGAAGCGAGAGCCGCCACCCCTTCAGCGGATCCATCCGCTTCACGATCCAGTACCAGACGAAGACCAGCGGAATGACCGAGACGAAGATCGAGGCCAATAGCAGCGACACCTGCGCCTCGGGAATTTTCAGTACGTACTTCGCGTAGAACGGAATCATCGAGCTGAGCAGCCCGTTCACGGTCTGCGCGAAGGAATTCGCGATGTTGAACAGCCAGAACGGCACGTTCTTCAGCGTGGAGCGGAACGCGACCTTAAGGCTCATCGGCTCCGCCGTGCGCGCGGATTCGTCTTCCCGCACGAACCGGATGCAGATCAGCATGAAGATCGCGAAGACGAACGCATAGACGATCGACATGTTGCTGAAGCCCATCGCATCGAACAGCAGCGGCGTCGCCGCCGTGCCGATCAGGAGCGCGACGATCTGGAAGCCTTGCTGCACGGCCGAGGCCTTCGCGCGCTTCTGGCCGCCCCGGAAGAGCTCAGGGAAGAGCGCGCCGTAATTCACCCACAAGATGGTTGCCGACGCCTCATATAAGACCAGCGCGGCGAGGAACCATGCGAACAGTCCATAGCCCTCCAGACCGCCCGGCACCGAGAACACCATGATGAACGTAAGCATGAATAGCGGAATCGCGCCGGCGATCCACGGCCGCCTGCGGCCGAATCGCGTGTTCGTACGATCGGATAAATACCCGGCCAGCGGTTGGTTGACGGCATCCCAGATGAGGAAAATCGTTCGTGCCAGCGTAGCCAAGCCTAGTCCGAGACCAAGCTTATCCACATAGTAGTAACTATAGAACGAACTGAATGCCTGACTCGGAATCATCATCGCCAGCATGCCGAACGCATACATGACAGGCGTATTCGTCAGCTTGTCTCTCACGCGGTACCGCTCCCCTCGAATCTTACTCCCGCTCACTCCTGTTCAGTCTACGCATGATGAATTGCGCATAACCCTCCGCAGGCAGCGGCCGGCTGATCAGGTAGCCCTGAACCTCATCCGAGCCCTTATCCAGCAGAAAATCGTACTCCTCTTGCGTCTCGACGCCCTCCGATACAACCTTCATGCCAAGATTATGCGCCAGCTGGATCACAGCCGAGGCGATCATCTGGTTATCCGGATGCTCGAGAATGTCGTGGATGAACGACTTGTCGATCTTGAGCGTATCGACCTCGAACTTCATGAGGAACGCCAAGCTGGAATACCCCGTGCCGAAGTCGTCGATCGACAGATGGATGCCTCTGGACTTCAGCTGATGAAGCGTGTCCGTAATCGTCCCTTCATTCTCGATCAGCACGCTCTCCGTAATCTCGATCTCCAGCCAGCGCCCGTCAAGCCCCGTCTCCTCCAGGATACGATCGATCGTCTCGGTCAGCCCGCTCTCGAATTGCTTGGCCGAGACATTGACGGAGACCCGTCCCGGCTCGCGGCCGGCGTCCTGCCAAGCCTTATTCTGCCTGCAGGCCTCGCGCAGCACCCACTCGCCGATCGGCACGATGAGTCCCGTCTCTTCCGCCACCGGGATGAAGCGGTCCGGCGGGACGAGGCCCATCTGCTCGTGCTTCCAGCGGATGAGCGCTTCGCAGCCGAGAATGCGGCCGGTACCGGCATCCGCTCTTGGCTGATAATAGAGCTGGAACTCCTCGTGCTCGAGTGCGCGATGAAGATCGTTCTCGATCCGCATCCGTTCATTCGAACGCTCGGCCATCTCGGGCAAGTAGCGCTTCACGTTGTTCTTGCCTCTCGCCTTCGCCTCGTACATCGCCATATCCGCGCACTTCACAAGCGTCTCCGCATCCCTGCCGTCCGCCGGGTACAGCGCAATTCCGATGCTGCCCGTAATGAACAGCTCCTGCTCCATGACGCCGAATGGATGCCGGAGCACCTCCAGCATCGTCTCGGCCATGCTGCCCACGGTATCCTCCGTTGCCCGCGGCAGCAAGATCACGAACTCGTCGCCTGCGATCCGCGCCACCGTATCGCTCTGCTGCACGCATGCCAGCAGCCGCTGACCGACCTGCTGGATAAGGACATCCCCTGCCTGATGGCCGAGCGAGTCGTTCACCATCTTGAAGCGGTCGATATCGACGAAGAGCACGGCGAACTGTCCCTGCTGCTGCTCCGCGCGCGTCAGCGCATCCTGCATGCGGTCCATGAGCAGCCTGCGATTCGGCAGATTCGTAAGCGTGTCGTAGTAGGCGAGCGTAATCTGGTCCATCATGCGGTTGAAGGCGCGTCCGAGGTCCCCGATATCGTTATCGGCACGATACTCCGTACGTACGTTCAGGTTGCCCTTCTCGCCCTCATGCATGAGCAGCCGCAGCTTGGTAAGCGGCAGGCCGACGCCCAGTTGAACGAGGTAGCCTACGATAAGCGATGCCGCGACCCCGCAGAGTACGGCAATCCACAGAATCCGCTCTACCATGTCCCGCATGGGGGCGAGCAGCTCCTCGCGCGGATAGTAGCCGATCATGTACCAGCCGGACACAGTCGACTGCTGGTAGGCATAGTAATGACTGACGCCGTCCTTATCATCCGCGTAGAAGCTGCCTTGCGCGATGCCGTCCCGATCGCGGGTGATGTGCGTCGGCATCGCGCCGGCGTAGAGCGTCTCAATGCTGCGTTCATCCTCCGCATAGACGATCGTGCCGCCAGGCTCGACGACCGCATAGCCTCCGCCCGTACCCAGACGCAGGCCGGATAACGCTTCCTCCAGGCTCCCGGCCGACAGCTCGACCACGAGAATGCCGGTTATCATCTCTCTGTTGAAAGGGCTGCGAATGATGCGGGCGATGGCGAACATCGGCTCCGAGGCACTGCTGCTCACGTAACCTTCCATGCGAGTCCCCAGGAATACGCGATCCTCCCCAGAGCTCAGCACCGTCTCCATCCAGTCCAGCTGCCGGATCGCGTCGCCGTTATGATTGCGAATCGCAGGCAGCAGGCTGTCGCGCCATAACGTGGAGACGACGCGGTTCTGGTCCCCGGAGAAGAGCGTCATGGAAGCAACGGACAGAATCGAGCTTCGATACGCCTCCAGCATGTCGCCGATGCGCGTTGCGGCCGCCTCGTAATCGCTTGCATTGTCGCTCGTCGCGAAGACAAGCGCCTTGTTCATGAAGTCCTGGTCCTTCACGGGTAACCTTGCAAGGTCATCGAATTGCCTTAGCTTATTATCGATATGCCGGGTCGTCTGCGTAATCGTCTGCTGTGAGCTCTTGGATGTTTCGGCTTCCAGCACGCTTGCCGAGGTGCGGTAGCTGATCACGGCCATTACCGCGACAATCGCCAGTACGGCGATAAGCAGCGACAAGGTCAGCCGGAACGCCGTCTGCCGCATAATCCTCTTCATAATGCCGCCTATGTGAGTCGGAAATCGTTGTAGTCGCATGTTGTTATTCTTCTCCTCGCCGCCTTCAAGTGCAAGTGCATTGCGTCACTGGGCCAAAAAGAGATTGATCTCGCGAGCGGCGTCGTCGAGCACCTTGCGGACGGCATCTTCGCTGTAGGTGCCTTCCGTCGATCCGGACGCCAGGTCCCATATTTCGCCGAATGCTGCGACAAGCGTCGTCTCCGCAGGTCCCCACTCCGGAATCGAGGGATAGGACCTGCCGTATTGCGTCGCGTCCGAGAATGCGGAATAGCCAGGGATGGCTGTCAGCTTCGGAGAGTCCAACAGCGCCTGATGTGCCGGCAGCATGCCAAGCTCTTCCGCATAGGTAAGCTGTGCGTCCTCGTTGCTGGATAGATAGTGAATGACGTCCCAGGCCTCGTCCGGATGCTTGGCATGCTTGAACAGGGCCAGATTGCTGCCCCCGATGAACGTCGCTCGGCCCGCTGGTCCCATCGGCAGCGGCGCGACGCCGACATCGTTCGGGTCGAAGACCCCGCCAAGCCCGCCCTCATCCCGATTCGTAGCCAGATCGCGAAGCAGCCAAGAACCGGTGACGATCATGGCCGTCTTGCCGTCGGCAAAATCCGTCTCCACGTCCGTGGACGACTTATTGAGCGAGCTCGGATCGACGAGCCCTTCTTGGGCTAGGCCTGTATAGTACATAATGCCTTGCAGCGCCTGGTCGCTGTTGAATGCAGCCTGCGACAGGTCCGGCGTGAATACTTCCCCACCCGCGCTCCATACCCACGGAAAAATGTTGTGCGCCACGCTCCAGTCGTTCTTTCCGGTAATGCTGAATGCAGCCAGCTCCCGGCCGTCGAGCGTGACGCCCTGCAATTGCCGTAACGCTTCCTTGAAAGTATCCCAATTCTCGAATGCCGCCTCCGGATCTACGCCTGCAGCCTCGAAGGCAGACTTGCGGTATAGGACCGCGCGTCCTTCGACGAACCACGGCACGGCGTAGATGTTCGGCTCGCCGCTGATCATCGTCGTGGCCCAGCTTGCCGGAAGGTACGCTTCCTTCATGCTCTCCTCCGTGAACCGGTCCGACAGATCGGCCAGCCCGTCCATCGCGGCGATAGCCGGCACCCAGGTCGTGCCGAGCTGCAGCAGGTCCGGGCCGTTCCCGCTCGCCACAGCCGAAGTAATCTCCGACCACGCGGACTCCCAGCTTAAAATTTTCAACTTCACTTCAATGTCGGTGCGCTGATCGAGATACGGCTGAAGCGTTTTCACGAATACCCGTTCTGCGAGCGGCGTGTTCGACATGATCCACGCTTCCAGCGTCACCTTATCCGATTGCCCGGCCTCGCCGGTCTCCTCCGGCTGTCCGGTACTCCCTTTCGAAGCGGAGCAGCCCGTCAGGACTATGCTTGCTAACAGTAGGAATGTGACGAGATGTCTGATGCTGTATGCCATGGTGTACCATCCTCTTGTTCGTAATATACTGTTTCCCAAAGTATAGTTCTACGACAGAGAATGATCAACAATTATTGCATCGATCGACCTATGCCGACAAGCAAGAGGCCCTGAGTCGCACATGGCGAGTCAGGACCTCTTGCTTGTCGGCGGACGGGCGGTCAGGCGGTCTGGCGGTCAAGCGGTCAGCCCTTCAATACGCAGCGTGACCGGGCAATGATCGCTTCCGAGCACCTGGTCGTCAATGGCCGCCTCGAGCAGCTGCGGCGCAAGCCGCTGGGAGGCCAAGAAATAATCGATGCGCCATCCGACGTTCCGTTCGCGCACCTTAGGCATATAGGACCACCAGGAGTAGATGTCCGTCCGGTCCGGGTAGAAGTGCCGGAACGTGTCGACGAAGCCCGCATCCAAGAGGCGCGTCATCTTCTCCCGCTCCTCGTCCGTGAAGCCGGAGTTGCCGCGGTTCGGCTTCGGGTTCTTCAGGTCAATCTCTTGATGCGCGACATTCATGTCGCCGCAGACGATGACCGGCTTATCCGCATCCAACCGCAGCAGATAGTCGCGGAAGCGGTCCTCCCACGCCAGCCGGAAGGCCAGCCGCGACAGGTCGCGCCGCGCATTCGGCGAATAGACGTTCACGAGATAGAACGCGTCGAATTCGAGGGTAAGCACTCGCCCCTCGGTATCGGCTTCGCCCTCGTCGTCCAAGCCACGCCTTACGGCTAACGGGGCGATGCGCGTCAGAACGGCCGTGCCGGAGTAGCCCTTCTTCTCCGCGCAATGCCAATGGGCCGTATAGCCATCCTCCAGCTGCAGCTCGATCTGGCCTTCCTGCAGCTTGGTCTCCTGCAGACAGATCAGATCGGCCTCAGCCGCGCGGACATAATCGTAGAATCCTTTGTTCACGCATGCCCGCAGTCCGTTGACATTCCAAGATACGAGCTTCATTGTACCCATCTGCGAGATCACGCTCCTTCATTCTTTGCTTGCTGATTCATGATACAGGAAGCGTGCCCTGAGGGGCCAGCTGCCCCAGCATTGCCTTCATGCCTGCCGCTAGGTTCGGCTCTTGCTTCCCGTACACGGCAATGGCCGACTTCACTTGCCGCAGATGCAGCAGCTCGTATGGGTTGCCCATCGACAGCACGGCATACGGCATGCGGCGTTCGTTCAGGGCATCGACGACGGCTTGATACGCGGGCCAGCCGAACAAGCTCGCTTGGTTGCGGAATTGATAGGAGGCCAGAATGACATAATCGGCATCGGCAGCCGCTGCGACAATCGACGCGGCGTTCCCCTGCTCCAGTACCGCCGACTCGATCTGTCCGTCATGCACCGCCGCAAGCGCGTTAACGGCTTGTTCCCCCTGCTCCTTGCTGGCAGCCGCGATCAGGACGCGGTCTCTCGGCTGAATCGTGTAAGGGAGCTTGCCCTCTGTTCCGGCCAGCAGCGTGACCGCACGCTCGGCGATTTCCTGCTCCAGCAGCCGATGCTGCCGAGAGCCGATCACCCGCTCGGCTTCCGCGAGCTTCGCGGCGAGGCTGCGCTGCGGCTGGAACAGGCCATATCGCTGCTTCAGCTTCAAGATCCGCCTAACGGAGGCATCCAGCCGCTCCTCGTCTATCGCACCTTGCTTGACCGCCGCTAAGAGCGCGCCGTGCGCGGCAGCCGGGTCCTGCGGCATCAGAATGATGTCCACGCCGGCCGACACCGCCATCTGCACGGCTCTCGCTTCGCCGACATGCGCCGCTATGGCATCCATCGTGAAGGCATCGGAGATGACGACGCCCTCGAAGCCCAGCTCCTCCCGCAGCAGCCCGGTCATGACCCGGTGCGACAAGGTTGCCGGGATCGGCATGCGGGAGCCGTCCTTCCGAGAGACCAACTGTCCGCCGTCGATCGCCGGGAAGGCGACATGCGCCGACATGATCATCTCCGCGCCGTTCGCGATCGCCGCGCGGAACGGCTTCAGCTCCACCTGCTCGAGCCGTTCGCGGTCATGGGCCAGAATCGGCAGGCCCAGATGGGAATCCACCTCTGTATCGCCGTGTCCCGGAAAATGCTTGACGGCCGCGACGACTCCCGCCTCGCGCAGCCCTTGCATCGCAGCGAGTCCAAGACGCGATACCCATTCCGGATCGGAGCCGTAGGAACGAATGCCGATAATCGGATTGTCCGGGTTGCTGTTCACGTCGAGCGTCGGCGCGAAGTTCACCTGCACCCCCAGCGCCTTCAGCTCGGCGCCTGTCAGCTTGCCGGCAGCCTTAGCAAGGGCTGTATCCCGAGTCGCGCCTAACGCCATCTGCCCCGGCAGGTTCGTACCGCCCGGAATGCGGTTCACGACGCCCCCTTCCTGGTCGATTCCCATGAAGAGCGGAATGTCGCCTGCCGCTTGCTGCAGCTCATGGGTCAACGTGGTCAGCTGCCGGACGTTGACAATGTTCTTATCGAATAGAATCAAGCCGCCGAGGTTCTGCCCGCGAATCGCCTGCGCGATCCCCTCATGGACCGCGGTCGTCGGCTTGCCCTGCCGCTGCCGAATATCGGGCATCAGCATCTGGCCGGCCTTCTCGCTCAGCGTCATCTGCGTCAGCAGCTTGTCCCAATCCTGCGCCGCAATCGCCGTCTCCCGCTCGAAGCGGATGACCCTGGCCAAGAACACGGCGAATTCCGCCCGCGTGACGGGCTGGTTCGGCCGGAAGGTGCCGTCTTCGTAGCCCCCGATGAGCCCGTTAGCCGCCATGATCGCGATCGGCTCGGCAGCCCAGTGCGTCTGGGCATCCGGGTAAGACGCGCGCGCGGTGCCTGCCTGAAGGGAATATGCGCGCGCCAGCAGCGCCATCGTCTCGGCACGGCTGATCGGCGCATCCGGACGGAAGGTTCCGTCCGGGAACCCGCCCGCCAGCCCCATGCCCGCTGCCGCCGCAATCTCTCCATAGAACGGGTGCGTTCGCGTTACGTCGCTGTAGGAGGCCTGCGGGGCCGCGCCCTGCTTCCCTGCTCCAGCAAGCTCCCGGATCAGGAACGTCGTCGCCTGTGCGCGGGTCACCTTGTCCCCTGGCGCGAAGATCCCCTTCCCGTAGCCCGCAATCGTCCCTCGCTCCGAGAGATAGCCGATGCTGCCCACTGCCCACTGCACACCTTGCAGATCCGTGTAAGCGGATGGCGCTGCTGCGGCCGTTCCGCCGGCTGCGAGCAGTACGCCGAGCACGCCTGCCGCCATTCCGCCCGCTAACCGTCTAAACATTCGATATGCCATTGCTAAAGTTCCCCCTTGCTGACTGAAGCCTATCGATTATAGACGCCATTCGGGGGCCGGATGTTGCTGCAGGCTGCCTGCCGCATATTGCCTCTTCGGGCGCTATTCGCCGCCGAACCGCTTCAGCGATCTGGCGCGAGCCCGCTCCGCCTCCACTTCCCGATTGCGCGGCGCGGCATTCGTCACGAGTGAATCGAGCAGCTTGCGCGCAGAACGCGACACCTCTTCCACAGCCAAGCGGAACGCCTCTTCGTTCGCCTTGGACGGCGTATTGAAGCCGGACAACTTCCGCACGAACTGCACGGACGCCGCCGTGATCTCGTAGTCGGTTGCCGCCGGATCGAAGTTGAACAATGTCTTAATGTTACGACACATCACGCATTCGCCCCCTCATGTACATTCGCTCGCTTCATTTCCTGCTGCTGCGCATCCCTGCCAGCACCTTCAGCTTGCCGCCGTCGCCGGACTTGAACCGCTCATAGTCGGGCGAATCCGCCGCTACCAGCGCCATATACCCTTCGCTGTTAAAATGAATGCCCCAGCCGTACTTTTTCGGCAGCGCGGAGGCACGCATGCAGGCTTGCGGCTTCTGATAGAACTCGTCCCACAGCTGCGTCCCCTTCGCTTCGAGCTCCTCTTCCGAGATGCCCTTGTGACGCACATGCACCTGGTACAGCAGTTCTTCCTGCGTATAGACGTAAGGGTGATTCGCGACGAGCTCGTACTCGATCCCCGCCTTCGTGAGCGCGCCCTTCTTCTCGGGCGGCTTCAGACCGGCTTCGACCGGACTATCCGGCGAGACCGTGATGAACGTGTCGTAGTAGTTCATATCCGATTTTGCCACAAGGCCACCTCTTTCCCGATTATTGGTTCTCCCCTAGTATAGCCTGTCCATGGCGCGCTCGGGAATAGCTGTGCAAATTGGCAGTCACGCTT